>CAZFWV010000071.1:0-24059 GCA_964522605.1 uncultured Pirellulaceae bacterium | reverse complement strand
AGCTCTGACGCTTCGCAGAAGATGCGGGAGCATCTCCTGGCGTGCGATGACCGGTCGAAGATTGCTCGTTACCTGTCGGCCGATACGAAATTCGCGCACAAGACGGGTGCGGTTTCTCAGAGCCGTTGCGACGCCGGATTGTTAGAGACCCCTGCGGGACAAGTCGCAATTTGTGTTCTGACCACGGAGAATGAAGACCGTCGATGGTCCGATGACAACGCGGCGGAAGTGTTCTGTGGGCGGGTTGGACAGGCGGTCTATGACTACTTCCAAGCCGAAACGGCAGAACCCGAAACCGCACAGCGCATCCGTCTGGTGATTGGCTCTCATGGAGCGTTAGTCGAGGACCTGCAACGGACCTTGAACGCACGTCTGGATCCGTCACCCGAACTGACGGCAGATGGCGATTTCGGACCGTTGACGGAGGCCGCGGTGGTTCGCTTCCAGAAAGCATCCGGCCTGGAAGCCCATGGCGAAGTGGATGCAGCGACGTGGAAGGCGCTCAGCCCGTTGCAAACGACCGATGCGCCGGTTCCTGATCCAACGACCGTGAATGCGGAAGTGCTGCCCAAGCAGCCTGCTGATTCACGGACCGGCCCACCGTTCGTAACGTGCAAGGCTTGGGGAATCGCCGATCCTCAGACAGGCGATCTGTTATGGAGTCACAACGAGAAGGAACGACTGGATCCCGCCTCGACGACAAAAATCATGACCGCAGTGGTTGCGCTCACAATCGCTCAGGAAAAGCCCGATGCTCTCCAAGAGCGAATCGTGTTCTCAGAACGCGCCGATCAGACTACGGGATCCAGCTGCGGTCTGCGCGCCGGCGAGATGTTGACGGTTGATGAGTTGCTCTATGGTTTGTTGCTGCCCTCGGGCAATGACGCATCAGTGGCGCTCGGCGAGCAACTGGGACGACATGTGGAAGCAAGCGATTCTCCCTCAGACGCGGCCGATCCGCTTGCACGCTTTATCGCGCGAATGAATCGAACCGCACAGGATCTCGGTCTGCAGGAGACGGTGTACCGAAACACACACGGTATGACGGATCCGGATCACTTGACGAGTGTACGGGATCTGGCTCATCTGGCTGCCTGTGCGATGAAGATCCCTCGGTTTCGCGAGATTGTCGCGACGCCGCGCCGCGGCTGTACCGTCGAAAGCACGGCCGGCTATCGCCGCAATGTTCTTTGGAAGAACACGAACCGCTTGCTTGGAATTGAGGGGTACCACGGAATCAAGACCGGAACAACGAATGCCGCAGGGGCCTGCCTTGTTTCGTACGGATCCCGCAGCGACCAAAGTCTGATTGTGGTTGTGCTCGGATCGACGAGTTCTGACGCGCGGTACACCGATACACGGAATCTGTTCCGCTGGGGTTGGCAGCAACGTCTGTCGGAAGACGAGTGATCGGTTCTCGTTACCAGCCGGCTGCACGTCCTGGCACGCGCGGGTCGTAGATGCCCTGAAACTGTCCGTCCGGTGTTCGCGCGATCGCCTGGAGGATGCCACTTTCAAGCTCTTCGACGACGTGTCCCCGCTGCTGCAATTGGATCCGCAGCAGATTCGAAATGGATTCCTCCACGAACAGGCGATCGGGGCGCCATTGGTGATGCCACCGAGGTTCTGCCACACATTTCTCAAGCGACCAGCCGAGATCGATCCGACGGAGAATGGTTAAGACAACCTCCGTGATGATCTTCGGCCCGCCGGCTCCTCCGAGTGTCAACACGGGCTGACCGTTTTGCAGCACGATGGTCGGACTCATGCTGGACAACGGCCGTTTGCCGGGGGCGATCGCATTGTTTTCGGCTCCGAGCAAGCCAAACACGTTCGGAACGCCCGGCTGGGTGGAAAAATCATCCATCTGATTGTTCAGGGTCAGGCCGGTTCCAGGAATCACGACTTTGGAGCCAAAAGCCGTATTGAGGGTTGCGGTGATCGCCACCCAGAATCCCTGTTCGTCGGCGGCCGCGATGTGGGTTGTGTGACCGCCAAACCGGTTACTCTGCCAGTCGGGCGGCATACTATATCCGGCGACATCGGTGGAACGGTGGAGATCGATTCGACTTGCCAATTGCTTCGCGTACGTCTTGTCGACTAATCCGCGTGGAACGGAGACGAAGTCTGCGTCGCCGAGCCAATGTGCCCGGTCGGCCATGGCGAGCTTCATGGCTTCTGAAGTGACGTGGATCAGCGTCGCCTCATTCTCGCGATCGAGGGCTGCGACGTCGAAGCATTCGAGAATATTCAGGATTTGTGCGACGTGAATTCCGCCGGAGCTTGGTGGTGGAAAACCGACGATCGTCCGGCCTCGATACGTTGTCAGAATGGGCGAACGCGTTGCCACCTCATACCGCTGGAAATCGTTGGCCGTCATGATGCCGCCGTTTTTCGCCATCCATTCCTCCGTCTGGCGGGCAAATGGTCCTTCATAGAACCAGCGGATTCCGTTCTCGGCGATCGCCCGGTAGGTTCGTGCCAGGTCGCGCTGGACCAGCCGCTCACCTTCCTCGTACGGCTGACCGTCGTCCTTCAGGAAAACCTCCCGCGACCCGGCGAATCGACGGAGCAGCTCGGTGGACTCGCGCAAGTTTCGCGCCAGGCTTCGATCAATGAAGAATCCTTGTTCGGCGAGGTCGGCGGCAGGTGCGATTAACTGAGCCAGAGTCCGCCGGCCCGCCTGTCGCAGTAGCTTGTCGTAAGCGGCCAAGGCACCCGGCACACCGCTGGCCAGCGCACCCGTCTGGCTCAATTCCGGTACGACCTGGCCATCTCGGAGATACATCTCCGCAGTTGCCGCGGCCGGAGCGGTCTCGCGACCGTCAATGGCCAATTGACTGCCGTCGGGTAGGCGCACGAGAATCAGGCAGCCTCCGCCCAGCCCGGAGTTGTATCCGTCGACGACGCCGAGCGTCAGGGCCGCGGCCACTGCGGCATCGACGGCGTTTCCTCCTTGTTGCAACACCTGCAACCCAGCTTCTGTCGCCAGCGGATGAACGGTGGCGACCATTCCTCGACGCCCGCTTGCCACGGGTGACGCTGCGCGGGATGGTTGCGGGAGGAGATGACAGAGTAGTGTCATGATGAGGGCAAACGCAACAGGATTTCGCTCGGTCATCTCGCGGTTCTCGGTCTCAAGCAGGTTCAATTTCGCCCGCCTCTTCCTTGTGGACAGGCCATCATGGCCGCGTCGATCAATCGCTGGCGGGGCGTATCGGGTTCTTCTATAACAGACGCAGCGATCCGATGCGACCATAGATCAATGGTCACCGGCGCGTGGACGTCTGCGTTGGTGTTGCCCGGATAAAGACCGCTGGTAAACTGGCGGGGCCGTCATCGCTCGCCTACAGGAGGGAATGCCACGTGAGACTGGAATCGATTGACTGGGCGATTGTCTTTCTGTTCTTTGCCGTCGCCATGGCGATTGGAGCGATCGTCAGTCGCCGAGCAGGCCGCAACGCCTCGGAGTTCTTTCTTTCGGGCCGACACATGCCCTGGTGGTTGCTGGGGTTTTCGATGGTGGCGACGACATTTGCCGCCGACACCCCGCTGCTGGTCACGAACATCGTGCGAAAGAACGGAGTCGCAGGCAACTGGGAATGGTGGGCGTTCTTGTTGACCGGCATGTTGACTGTCTTCGTCTACGCGAGGCTGTGGCGACGGAGCGGTGTGCTGACGGACATTGAATTCTATGAATTGCGATACAGCGGGAAGCCGGCGGCATTTCTCCGCGGCTTTCGTGCCGTCTACCTAGGTGTTTTCTTCAACATCATGATTATGGCCAACGTCACTCTGGCCGCGACCAAGATCGGTGAGGTCATGCTCGGCTTTTCTCCAGTCAAGACGATTCTGGTTGCTTCCGTGGTGACCGTGATTTTTAGCGCACTCGGAGGACTGCGCGCCGTATTGCTGACCGACTTGCTGCTGTTTCTTGTCGCCATGGGAGGCGCGATCGGAGCGGCAATCGTCGCCCTTCGGTTGCCGGAGGTCGGCGGACTGCATCCACTGCTGACACACAACGCGGTTCGGGACAAGCTGGCTTTTTTTCCCCCGTTCGATTGGGGCAGCACCGACCAGCTCAACGTGTTGATCACCGTGCTGATCATGCCCTTGGCCGTGCAATGGTGGAGTGTGTGGTATCCGGGAGCTGAGCCGGGTGGTGGTGGGTACATCGCGCAGCGGATGCTGGCTGCTAAGAATGAGTCGCATGCAACGGGAGCCACTCTGCTGTTTAATGCTGCTCATTATGCGCTCCGACCCTGGCCCTGGATCCTGGTGGCCCTCGCATCGCTGATCGTTTTTCCGGACCTGCAATCCTTGCGGGATGCGTTTCCCCATGCGGTCACGGTCGATCATGATCTGGCGTATCCAGCGATGTTGACGTTCATGCCCGTTGGACTGCGCGGCCTGGTGGTGGCTTCCTTGATCGCAGCCTACATGTCAACGATTTCCACGCACTTGAATTGGGGCTCTTCCTATGTCGTCAACGACTTCTGGAAGCGGTTCGTCCATCCGCAGGCGAGCGAGAAGCAGTTGGTTGCCATCGGACGCCTCTCGACCGTGGTCATGATGATTCTGGCGGCGGTCATCGCGTTGTGGTTGGAGAACGCGTATCAGGGCTTCAAGATTCTCCTGCAAATTGGTGCCGGCACGGGCCTGTTGTTCATCCTGCGCTGGTTCTGGTGGCGAATCAACGCGTTCAGCGAGCTGACGGCGATGATCGTCTCGTTCCTGGTTGCCATCTGGTCCCAACGTCTACCCGCCGACCTGTATTCCCGTTGGCTTGGTCCCCTCGACAACCTCCCGATGTGGGCCCAATCGCTGCTTGGCGCGCCAACAACGATGCCCGATTGGGGAAAGCTTGTCGTTGGGGTCGCGATCACAACCTGCGCCTGGTTGGTCGTCACGTTTCTGACGCGGCCGACGGACGAACGTACGTTGCGGAGCTTCTATCGACTGGTTTCGCCTGGAGGACCTGGTTGGCGCCCCGTACTGGCTCGGGCGATGGCCGATCCCGCGGTGGGTACCGAGTTGGCCGAACTTCCCGCAGCTCCGATTGCGATCGGAATTCAGTGTATGTTCCTTGGTTGCGTAGCGGTGTACGGAGTTCTGTTTGCCACGGGATTCTGGCTGTATGGTAGTCCCATGAAAGCCGCCGTGCTGATCGGTGCCGCCCTGCTGGCTGCCGTGCAGTTGATCCGGCTATGGCGACCTGTCCATGGGCAGAAGAATCGCATGGACTGAACTCCAAAACACTCCCCCAAAAAAAGCTCAGAGGAATCGTTGTGGCGAAAATCTATTACGTTGGTGATTGGGCCTTACTGTTGGGACCCTCGTTTGTCGAATCTCCGTTCAGTGCTCAACAGAAAGGGACGGAGATCTTCAATTATGGTCTCTGGTTGAAACAGGCACTCGAGTCCGCGGGTGAACATGAAGTCACCAGCGTGCCAAGCTGGGATTTCTATCGCTTGGCGCCGGGTCAGTACGAGGCGATTCTTGAGGAGTACGATCTGCTCGTTTTCTCGGACGTGGAGGCGCGCCTGTTTCAGCTGGATCCCGCCTTCTTCGACCGGACAAAATTCGGCACGCAGCCACTCGTGTTTCCCGACCGTATCCGTTTGACCATCGAAGCCGTCCAGGCGGGCATGCGGGTCATGTTCTTGGGTGGCTGGCTGAGCTTCAACGGTGAATTAGGGAAGGGGGGATGGGGCCGCACGCGGCTGCAAGAGATTCTGCCGGTCCGATGCTTGGACGTCGAAGATCTGCGCGAATCGACGGAAGGATATCGAATCGAATCCTCCGAGAATGACCACCCGATCTTCCATGAGGTCGACCTGTCCGCGATTCCGCCCATCCTGGGTTACAACATCGTACAGCCGCGTGAAGGATGTCCGGTCGTGGCCCGGTGGAAGGAGTGGGGAGACCCTGCTGTGGCTGTCGGGCAGTTCGGTCGTGGGCGAGTGCTCGCCTACACGTCCGATCCTGCACCGCATTGGGGCTGTAATTTCGTCTACTGCGATCAGTACCAACGTTTCTGGCGCAACGCCTGCAACTGGCTGCTGGCAGACTGATCAGCTCTTACAACCGCAGGTAAACGTTGTTCTTCTCGAGTGACCGCACGAACAGATACGTGATCAACATGAAGACAGCATAGCCCGTCCACATGTACCACGCGGGAACGTCCTCCGGCATAAAGGGTTTGACGGCACTGGCGACCAGCATATGCAGTACGTAGGCGACCAGCGCGTTGGTCCCGAACGTGCGAAAGACGCCCCACTGAAGGCGCCCTAAATCACAGAGCAGGTAGAACAGCGCGTAGACGGCCACCGAGAAACCCGCCGAAAACGTCAAGTAGGAAGCCGTTCCACCGCGCTGACTCATCATCCAATAATTCCAGGCGCGCAAGCGATAGCTTTCACGAATCTGCCCTGGTGGGTGAGGCGGGGGAACAAACGGTGGTTCCGCCATCAGCTCGCGCCACTGTCCTTGTTGGAGTCTTCGCTGCGCCTGCTCCAGGGCACTCCTTGATGGAATCACCGGATCCGGTGCGAGTTTCTCGGATTCTGCGACCTCCACGGTGTCGGCGGGACGATCATAAAGTCGGGTGCCGCAAGAAAACAGGTAGCCCGCCGACATCAGCAGAACAGACCAGAATGTCAGTCGCAGCAGCACGTGCCGCTGGCTGAGCAGGATGTCGCAGGCGAAAGTTCCAGTGATCGTTGGAATGGTCCAGGTCAAGAAACCCAGCGGCCCACCATCGATCCCATTCGGCTGGCCGTTATTGACCCAAGCAAAATAAAACCAATAGGACAACGCGACATGCAGCGCCGCCGATCCGATCATGAAGAGCAATCGGGGGATCCAGCCAGTTCGAATCACCGGCAGGATCCAGAGGGACGTCACTGCAATGTGCGTCAGGGTCTGAAACCAGTCTCGCTTCAATGGAACTCGGATGGCTTGCCAGATGCCTCCGTCGACGAGCTGTTGCCAACTTTCGGCGGGCGCGTCGACGGTGTAGACCACAAACGACACGAGCAGCAGACCGAGTAACCGCCGAACGGTGCGACCATAAGCAGACACCAGGCCCTGCATCTGGACTCGTCGGAGAAAGGTCAATCGGAAGGCGAATCCGACGGCGAAGAAAAACTGCGGCATGATCGTGTCTGCGTAGCTGCAGAACGTGTTGTAGTGCCGCAGGACATAATGGCAGGCTTCAAAGCCGCCCACGAAATTGACCAGGAACATGCCCACAACCGTGTAGCCTCGAAACTGATCCAGCGACACGATGCGAGGTGAGGGACTTGCCGGTTCGGACATGGTCGTTGCCTTGACCGCTTATTGGTTGTTTTCAGGAATCGGCCAGGACCAACCGGCCGTGAATCCGCCGTCGACGTAGAGAATCTGGCCCGTCAGGAACGCGGAAGCGGGCGACGCAAGAAAAATCGCGGTACCGGCCAGATCCTCCGGTCGGCCTAATCGCTGCTGAGGCGTGTTGGCGTGGTTCCACGCCTGCATTTGCGGATCGGACCAGAGTTTCTGGGTCAGGTCGGTCAGGATAAAGCCGGGCGCGATGGCATTCACCCGGATTCCAGCAGCCGACCACTCCAAAGCAAGCGCCCGCGTCATTTGACCAAGGGCCGCCTTACTCATCGCGTACGGGGCCACGTTCCGCAAAGGACGATCGTTATTGAGCGATGTTACATTGATTTGGCTGCCGGACTCTTGCCGAATCATTTGGCGTCCGACCAATTGGGACAGGAGAAAAGCACCGCGCAGGTTGATGTTCATCACGTAATCGTAGTCGTCTTCCGTGATCTCCAACGCGGGCTTGCGGCGATTGACTCCCGCGACATTGATGAGCGTATCGATCCGACCGAACTCCGAGACCACTTGCTCGACCATCGCGCGTAATGCGGGTGTTTCCGCCACGTCGCAAACAATCGGCAAAACCGCCGCGTGTTTGGTGGAGATCGCCGAGGCGGTTTGGTCCAAGGTCGCCCGGTCCCGGCCCGTGATGACGACTCGCGCCTCGCGCGCCGCAAACTCGGTAGCGATTGCTCGACCGATACCACGACTGCCGCCGGAAACCAAGACGACTTGGTCCTTCACCGAAAACAAATGGTCGCTCATCTTCGACTCCCGATTTTGCGGTTTCAGGGGACGGTGCATTTTGACAGTTCGTTACACGTGCCGCAACGCGTATGGCTAGATTCGCGACGCGGGCTGTGGTATGTTCCCCAACCGTCCGGTGAGGCGCAACAGGCTTACATGGGATGCTGGGTTGAGGTAGTTACCGCGTGCTGCTTCCGGGTGAGGCCGTATGAGTGATCGCGTGTCGGGGACTGTTGCTGTTGGGCGGATCCATTCGCTCGACCAGTTTCGCGGATACTGCGTGCTAGGCATGCTTGTGGTGAACTTCTTGGCCCATTTGGAAGTAACTCCGCACGTTCTGAAACACCATAACACGTATTTCAGCTATGCCGATTCCGTCTTGCCTGGGTTTCTGTTTGCCGTTGGTTTCGCTTTTCGCCTGACCTGGCTGCGACGGATTGGTCGGCAGGACCGCCGCAGCACGATGCTCGGTTATGTGCGGCGCAGCGCGGCTCTCGTCGTCATCTCCGTGATCTTGTCAGGCGTGGGCCTTCAATTCGCCGATTGGCATGTGCTTGATGCGCAGATGTGGGGACAGTTCCTGGCCCGACTGTTCAAGGCCAATCTCTGGGAAGTTCTCGCGATCATTGGCGTGACGCAGATATGTTTGCTTCCGCTCATCGATCGGAGTATCCCGGTACGCGCGATCGCGATGGTGCTTTTCCTGCTGGTGCACATCGTGATTTCCTACGCGTTCAATTTCGCCTTTGTCTTGGGATTACCGAATGGACTGGATCAGTGGATGGGAACAACCGGTGTTCGATGCTGGGATGGCGGAGTCTTCGGGATTCTGTCTTGGAGCGTCGTGATGCTGGCCGGGACGATTGCCTACGACATCGTCTCCCGGATTGCCCGTCCCAGCCAGGCGGCCTTCCGATTCTTGGCGATTGGGACGGTATGTTGTGGAGCAGGATATCTGCTCAACTGCGTCAGTTGCCTCTACGAACCGGTGCCGAATTCAATGCTGCAGCGGGGCTACGCATCTTCACCTGTCCTGCCCGATTGGTCAGCAGTGAAACAGCGTCCTCTGTTTGATTTGCTGGCGGAGCCGCCTCTGATGCCGATTCCGGAGGATCGCCCCTGGAGCTATTGGCTGATGAGCAAACGCCTGGTGAGTGCGCCGTTTGTTCTCTTTGCCACCGGGTTCTCGCTGCTGACCTACTCGTTGTTCCTGCAGGCATGCGATGCCTGGGGATTGCAGTCACGGCTGTTGAGAACCTTCGGGCAGAATGCGCTGCTGGCCTTTGCGCTGCACCATCTGATCCTCCGAACCGTGACGCCGCTCGTGCCCGCCAATTCGCCCGTCTGGTATGCCCTGATCGGTTTACTGGCGTTCGTCATCCTTAATGATCGAATCCTGCGTTACCTGGAACGCCAGCAAATTGTGATTCGTCTGTAAATCGCTTCGCGGTATTGGGCGTTCGGGAACCAGCCTTCCGACATCGAGAGAATTTAAGTGATACGCGATCTATGGCAGACGGTACGGCTGAAAGAAGTCCCAGATCAGGTCATTCGCGGAAATGTCCTCGGTCGATTTCCCCAGGATCTCCAGGGCCGGCTGCTGTCCAGGCCAGGTATGCCCACCTCCCTCAATCGCGATCAAAACCACGGCACTGGAATCGCGTCCCGGACCGTAGTATTCCCGTCGGACCGAGGTTCCGTCCTCTTTCGGATTCGGTAACTGGGTGATTTTCGGGGTGGTTGGGCAACCGTTCAGTTCAGCCCATAGTTGAATCGTCTCGGGCACCGACCTCGCACTGAGGAAATGGGACCGGTGTGAGTTCCCGGGTTGCCACCGGACCCACATGTCTTCCGTGCCATGAAGGTGAATGACGGGAACGGGACGTGGCAACTCGGTTGGCGTGATTGTGGAGATCGCCGCGACGGGCGCGATCGCGACGATTCGATGCGCAAGTTCTGCGGCAAGCACATAGCAGAGCATGCCGCCGTTTGAATACCCGGTCGCGTAGACTCGCTGGGTGTCAAATTGAAACTGGGATTTCAGGTCATCCAGCAGTCGATCGACAAACTTCACTTCATCGGTTTTCCCCTGTCCGACGTTAAATGTGAGGAACAGTTCTGCGATCCCCGTTCCGTTGGGATAGACGACGATGAAGCCAGCCTGATCTGCCTTCTTGTTCATCTGACTCCACTGGCTCATCAGCTTGCCATTCATCCCTGCGCCATGAAAGGCGAGCACCAGCGGCATCGCGGGGTGGCTTGGGTACTGAGGAGGGACGTGAACGATGTACGATCGCTTGATGTCGTCTACAACCAGTTGTCGAGAATGGTCGCCCGGTCCCAGGCTGTCTGCCAAAAGCAGCGTCGATAGCAACAGGATGCAATTCATGAAGAGCCTCAGACGAAAAGATCCAGGTCGGGAACTGCCCCGGATACGCAGCATCATGATAGGATTATCATACCCCGATCCTCGTGATTACAATGGAACGGATTCTGACGAGTCCTACGCCAGCAGAGTCTCTCAAGGAGACGGCGAAGGATCGCCGGCCAACGGACTTCCGATGACCATCCTGCTACATTGGCAGCGCCACTACCGATCGTGTCCTTGCCTGCTTTGGAGGTTGTGCAGTTGAGAAGTGTTGGTTTTGCAGGCGTTTATGAACAGAATTCACTCTCCCTCTGGGAGAGTCAGGCCGGTAGGCCTGGAGAGGGCGGAGTGCGCAACGCATTGGGCGCGTGTTGTTCGTTCACGAAAGACCCTCCCCGGCCGCTGCGCGTCCGACCCTCCCGCGAGCGGGAGGGTGTATTAACCTCATATGAGCCAGTAACTTAAAAGCCGCTCGACCTTCGGCGCGGGAGGGTGCATAAGTTCCGCGGAACGAACAACCTATTGACGGCGGCGCAGCCAATGAGCTAGGACGACCAACGGAAGTCCGGCATTTGTCGATTTCGCGTTGCTTCCTCAGGATCTTTGACCGCGCCGCACTGAATAAAAACGGCACGACTTCCTCGCGGAAGCAGGGTCCCCGAAAACCCAACCTCCGTCAGGATTTCGCCGACCGAACGATGAATCGTAAGAAGAACTCACGTCGTCAACCAATGTCAGACAAGGATCTTGCCCCATCGGCTTCAGACGGTGACGGCGTCACCCGTCGGCGGATTGTCGTTGTTGGGGTGCTTCTGTGCGGAATGATCCTGATGGCTGCGATTGCCGTGTGGTGGCGATCCCCGGAGGGAAATGATCCTAAGAGGCTTGCGCTGAGAGGCGATCCGCCTGCCGCCGTGCCGCTGGGAGATGCGGACGCAACGAATTCCCGCGCGGAGACGTCTCGTCTGGAAAGCGAGCTACCCGGCGATCCCGCAAAGGTCGACGGATCGCCCGAGGAAGCGACGGTTGACGAGCCCCTGACAATGGCCCGCGAGCAACTTCAGGAAGTGCAACGCCTGGGCGCCGCCCACCCGAATGACCAGAATGCGGTCTATTTGTTGGGGCTGATTCTACACGAGCAGGGAAACATTGATGAGGCGATCGCGACGTGGCGGCGCTGCTTGGAGCTGAATCCCAGACGATCCGACCTGTATGACAGTCTGGGACGAGCCTATTCTCGCAAAGGGGATCTTGCGCAGGCCGTGGAGATGTACCGGCGCGCGCTCGAATTCCAACCGAACGCATTGGAGACCCGCGCACGCCTTGCCGAATCGCTGTTGCAGCAAGGCGATCTTCCGGAGGTGCTTGCCGTTCTCGATACGGACTTGGGAACCAACCCCAACGTGCGACTTGTGCTCGGACAGGCACTCCAGCAGATGGAAGAACATGAAAAGGCTCGTCAGCAGTTTCAGGAAGCCGTGGCGATTCAGCCGGACTTGGCCCAGGCGTATTACGGTTTGGCCGTAAGTTGTTCCGCGCTGGGGCAGAATGAGGAGGCGCAGGCGAACCAGGAGAAATTTCTGGAACTGGAGAATCTGCGCCAGCAGGCCGGTCGTGATCCATTACGCACTTACGACGCCGCCGGTGCGTCGCGAAGCCGTTTGGCGGAATCGTTATCGGATGTCGGACGCGTTTATCAAAGTCTGCAGAATCCGGAGGAAGCCGAGCGCCTTTGGCTTCGTGCGGCAGCGGCCAGCCCCGAGAACGTGCGCTGTCGCGACTATCTCGCGGCTCTCTATCAGGAACAGAAAAAGTTTACCGAATCGCTTCGATATCGATTGGAACTGACCCGCTTGGAGCCGGAACGCGCCATCCATTATTTCCATGTCGGGAACATGAACTTGATCCTGAAACGATTTGATGCGGCGGCAGATGCCTATCGCAAAGTCGTGCAACTTGAGCCGAATCGCCCCGACGGGTATCGGGCCCTGGCGCAGTGTTATCTCCTGGCCGACGAAAACCTTGACCAGGCGATTGAATTTGCCCGTACCGCACTTCGACTCAGCCCCGAGGCACCCGTGTATGCGATCTTGGGCCGTCTTTACGCCAAGAATGGTGACCGGGAGGGGGCACTCAACGCGATGCAACAGGCAGTTCACTTGGATCCCGGAAATCCGGAGTATCGTCGGATCTATGAGTCGCTCCAGAGAAAGAGATGAACACGTGATGAAATCTGGAATGGCCGGCAGATTCTGGCTTGGCAGAAGCCTCACCCTCCGGATCTCGCAATGCGCGCTCCTCGCGTGCTTCTCCGGTGCTGACGCCCAGATGCAACCGGTAGCGCGAGCCGGTGAACCGGCAAGCCCGATTCGAATGCACGACGTTACGGCGGACAGTGGTATCCGCTTCGTGCATACCGACGGGAGTTCCGGACGACGTTACTACGTGGAAACCGTGGCGTCCGGATTGGCACTATTCGATTACGACCAAGATGGCGACGAGGATGTTTACTTTCTCAACGGCGCCGCGCTGCCTGGGATGAAGGTCAAATCGCCGCCGCGCAATGCGCTCTATCGCAACGACGGAGGTTTCCGGTTCACGGACGTCACCAGCCAGGCCGGTGTGGGCGATACCGGCCACGGCTTGGGCGTGGCGGCCGGCGACTACGACAATGATGGGGATCTGGATCTGTACATCAACAATTTCGGACCCAACGTGTTCTATCGCAACAACGGTGACGGAACGTTCACCGATGTGACGGAGGTTGCCGGAGTCGGGAACGGTTCGCAAGTGGGTGCGGGAACCTGCTTTCTTGACATGGATGCGGATGGAGATCTCGATCTTTACGTAGCGAACTACGTTGATTTCACTCTCGAAAAGAACCGCACGGCGCGGATCAGCGGTCACCCGGCCTACGTTGGACCGATGGATTTTCCGCCGACCTCGGATACTCTCTATCGGAACAATGGCGACGGGACATTTACCGATGTGAGCGCGGAATCGGGCGTGGCCTCCCGAAAAGGGACGGGCATGGGAATGGTGTGCTGCGATTTCGATCGTGACGGCGACACGGATATCGTGGTTGGCAACGACGTGGCGGGGAATTTCTTTTTCCGGAACGATGGACGGGGTCACTTCGTGGAAATTGGTTTACTAACCGGACTGGCGTACGACCTGAGCGGCAAACCGCAGGCAACGATGGGTGTCGATGCGGGAGACTTTGATAATGACGGACTGATCGATGTGTATGCGACCTCGTTTCAGATGGAGTTGGCGACGCTCTACAAGAATGCGGGCAACGCGATGTTTAAGGACGTCACTCGGCTAACCGGGGCGGGGGAGGGGACGCTGCGCGACGTCACCTGGGGCCTGGGAATGGCTGACTTCGATAATGATGGGCATCGCGACCTCTTTGTGGCGTGCGGCCATCTGTACGATAACGTTGAGCTGTTCGATGCCGCGACATCCTACGCGGCGCGCAATGTCTTGTTGCGGAACAATGGTAAGGGCAAGTTTGTGAATGTTTCCGCCCAAGCGGGTGATGGACTGCAGGTGAAAATCAGCAGTCGAGGCGCGGCGATCGATGACCTGGATGGCGATGGCGACCTGGATGTTGTCGTGCTGAATTCACGTCGAGAACCCACGATTCTGCGGAATGATACCCCACCGGAAAACCATTGGATTCAGATTCATTTGCGTGGCTCAGGCTGCAATCACTTCGGCGTGGGGACGCAGGTGATCGTGCAAGCCGGATCGTTATCGCTGGTCGACGAGGTGCACAGCGGACGAGGTTACCAGAGTCACCACGGGATGCGACTGCATTTCGGTCTCGGTCCGCACAAACGAATTGATCAAATCACCGTCAAGTGGCTGGGAGGGAAAGAGCAGACGCTCAAAGATCTCTCTGTCGATCAAGTATTGACGATCGACCAGTCGGATGCGCCTTGATTCGTCAAGTCCGCAATCGTGGCGGAAGCTCGATTGTTTCCATGTTGTGCAGCGTCGTGGAATTCGAGCGAGGGCCTCCCTGGCGTCGGCGGAGCGTCTCGTTCGGGTCGCGAATCGCACGAGTCACGAAGTACCACAGGACACCGACGACCAACATCACGACGGAGAAAGCCAACAAGCCTTGTCGAACGAGAGATCTTCCCAGGTTATAGATCGGCGCCGCGGCCAAGTCGTAGTCTTCCTGAACGATCACGATCAGTCCCGTGTCCTGCGGGGCCGCATTCGATCCGGCCGCCTGACGTTTCTCCGGCTCCAACAGGACTTGGCGTTTAGCGGCGATCCAGCGACGCCGATAGGCTTGGCCCTGTGGGTGGTGACCCAGCGGGTCCACGTAGAGACGCTCTTCGCCCCAGTGATCCAGCGGGACGCGATATTCCTTGGCCGTGCTGAATTCCGCATCGAGGTAGCCTTGTTGCTGCAACAGGTGCATGAACAAGGGATGCTGCAGAATGACACCTCGGCTGTCTCCTTCGCGACCGTCGACCAGAACATTGAATTGACGGACACCTTCGCTGCCGCCCAGCATCTCGCCCAGGCGACCAAGCTCGACGGTCAGGGCGACGATGCCGAGGAACGCACCGTCTTCCATCACCGGCGTGGAAATGGCGACCTTCCAGGTTCCTGTGGCCGTACTTTGAAAAACGGTCGACAGGTGAGTCTGTTCAATATGCCCGTGATCCGCAGGGCGCTCGTCGGTTGTGCCGCCATGGAAATAGGTCCGGTACGAGAAGTTCCCGCCGACCGGGGAAGCTTCCGCCGCCACATCGAAGGATGCCGCCAGGTGAATCCCTTCGGCGTTCGTGACGAACCAGCTGGCGACCTCGGGGCGATACGGTCGCTGGAGTAATTGACCGACCCATTGAGCGATCGATTGGCGGTTCGGATGAAGCAAGAATTCGGCACGCCACTTGGTGAGAGCATCCGCGGCAAGATCCTCGCGGGCCAGTTCCCGCAGCAACGCTGCCAGTTGAGGATCCTCTTCGACCTGCAAGATGAGTTTCTTCAGTTCGGGACGTGACGCGACTTCCTCGACCGCTCGAAAGTAACCTTCGATCCGCCGCGCAACAGCCTCCGCGACAAAATCGGCGGCAAAACCGTTGCTCTCCTCAGCACGGCGCAGCAACAAGCGATCGGAATTATCCACGGTGTGCAAGTAACTGCGATAGGCGAACATCGCGGTGACCAGCAGGAACAATAGCGGGCCCAGCAGCCCCAGGATGACGAGCGGCCGTCGATCGCGCTGGATATCTCGAGCCCGGAGTGCCTCAAGGACGCTTTGGACGGTCGGATAACGCTCTTCGGGGTCGACGGCCAGACACCGTTGGAGAATCTCACTCAAAGCGCGGTCGACATCTTTCCGCTGTCGGTGAAGTTCCGGTGGACGCGCTTCTCGAATCAGTTCGCGATACCACTGGAGACGCTGATTCAGATCGGGCGTGGAATCGATCTGCGAAATTGCCTGCGAGCTGCGATGCGGCGGATCGCCGGTCAACATGCAATGCAGCAGTGCGCCGAGCGCGTAAACGTCCCACCGTGCATCTGGGACTGCGTCGAGGTCCGCCTGTTCTGGCGCCATGAAGAACAGGGTGCCGAGCGCCGGAGTTTGATCGCAAGAAAGCCGTGACTGGCCGAAGTCCGCCAGTCGAGGTTGGTGTTCTTGGTCAAGCAGGACGTTGGCTGGCTTCAAATCGCAATGCAGCACGCCTTTGCCGTGCGAGCGAAGCAAGCCGGTTGCGACCTCGCGGAACATCTCCACCGCTTCGCCCACCGGCAACGGACCGTGCTCCTGCAGGTAGTCCTCCAGAGATCCGTTCTCCACGTACTCCATTACGTAGTACGGTGGATTGGCATCCCAACCGACGTCGAGTAATTGCACGACGTAGCGGTCGGCCGACAGGAAGACGAGTTTTTCGACCTCACTCGCCAGCAGTGCGAAATCGACTCCCCCCTGATGCGTGTAGAACTTGATGGCGACGCGACGACCCGTGTTCTGATCGATGGCGACCCAAACCTCTCCGTACGCTCCCGCACCCAGAAATTGTCGGGGCTCGTAACCCGGAATCTCCAGCGGAGGACGCGATCGGACTCGGCTCCGCTCACGTGCCTGCTGCTGCTCGTCCGGGGACTGGGGTTCGGTTCGTTCCACGGTCATGACACGAGGTTCGCTTCAGGAATCACCATCGCAGTGCATCATAGCCGAAAACCGGAATTCCGTTGCGGGGAATTCTGGGGCGACGTTGACGTGGCGGTGGGTTGCACTAAAATGTCGCGATTCGCGCCCGTCCCGCGGCGAGGCGTTTTCCCTTTCCCCCAGCTTGATCTTACGTCCAGCCCGTGATTCGGCCTGAGGCGTACCCCTCCTTCGCTGCCTTCAACCGAGCTGCTGAACATGACGACGCAATCCGAACCGGTGGGAAATCTGGAACGTTCGCGGCGCGACAAGCTCGAACGGATTCAACAACTCGGATTGGATCCTTGGGGTGGGCGATTCGACGGCCGATTATCGATCGGACGCATTCGGGACCGCGCCGATGAAATCC
Source organism: uncultured Pirellulaceae bacterium (assembly GCA_964522605.1). Taxonomy (GTDB): domain Bacteria; phylum Planctomycetota; class Planctomycetia; order Pirellulales; family Pirellulaceae; genus CAVZLD01. The sequence continues at coordinate 7,028 of CAZFWV010000071.1, read as the reverse complement.
AGTTCCAGACAGAAACAGGCGAATCGGTTCCGTTGCCGGAACTGGAAACACAACCCGAGTTCGATTTCCGGCAGTGGTTATCCGAACAGGGTCCGGGCGAATTGGTCGGACCTCGTGTCCGCGCCGCCGGCCGCGTGGTGTTGCTCCGTGACACCGGGAAGCTGAAGTTCATCGACATTCGAGACCAGACCGGTCAGATCCAACTGTTTGTGGGAAAGAAGCAGGTTGGTGAGCAGGCGTGGCAATTGTCCGATTGCGTCGACCTGGGAGATCTGATCGGTGTCGATGGCCAGTTGCGTCGAACACGGACCGGTGAGTTGACCATCTTTGCCGAGACATTGCACTTCCTCTGCAAATCCCTCGAACCGCCTCCCGAGAAGCATCACGGACTCACGGATCCGGAGTTGCGGCAGCGGATGCGGTATCTGGATCTGTTCTATGGAGATCAGGTCCTGCCGCGCTTTCTCGACCGCACCACGATTGTCCGATCGATTCGCGAGACGCTCAGCCGTCGTGGGTTCTGTGAAATCGAAGGGCCCACACTCCATTCGATCGCCGGAGGTGCCGCTGCGCGTCCATTCACGACGCATCACAATGCGCTCGACATCGATCTGTTCCTACGGATTGCGCTCGAGCTGCATCTGAAGCGACTGCTTGTCGGAGGCATGGAACGTGTCTTCGAATTGGGGCGTGTCTACCGTAATGAAGGCATCAGCCCACGACACAATCCCGAGTTCACGATGCTGGAGGCCTACGAGGCTTATGGGAACTATGAGACGATGATGGAACTGACCGAGGCCGTCATTGTCGATGCGCTGGAGGCACTCGGGCGTGGCACACAGCTTACCTGGGGTGCGAAGACGGTCGACTTCACTCCGCCGTTTGCTCGCAAGACGTACAATGAGCTGTTCCAGGAGCATACCGGGATCGATCCGCACGACGCTGCGGCGGTGGCCCGGTTGGCCAGCGAGCAGGGGATTCCGACGGCAGGGCGACATCCGGATGTGATCAAGAACGATGTCTTTGAGCAGCGCGTTGAGGATCAGTTGACGGGACCCGTGTTCGTATTGGACTATCCTGCCAGCATCTGTCCGCTGACGAAACGAAAACAGGGACAGCCCGAGATTGCCGAGCGCTTTGAGCTGTTCGTGCAGGGGATGGAAATCGCCAACGCCTATACCGAGTTGAATGACCCGGACCTGCAGGAAGAGCTGTTTCGGACGCAGCTAGCAGGGCTGCCCGATGACGAGTCGATGGCCCGAATGGACCACGATTTCATCCGGGCGCTCCGCCATGGAATGCCGCCCGCGGGCGGATTAGGTCTTGGCATCGACCGCCTAGTCATGCTATTGACCAACAGTCAGACGATACGCGATGTGATTCTGTTCCCCCTGCTGCGCCCTGAGGCAAGCGTCTAAAGGGCACTGGGCGATCGGAACCCATGACCGCGAAGGGATTTGCGGGTTTGCTGAGGACACCTTCTTGGGTCCGCCAAAGGATTGGCCATGTATAAGCTGCTGCTATGCTTGCGGTACTTGCGCACGCGTTATATCGCGCTGGCGTCCATTGTCAGCGTGACCCTGGGCGTGGCCACGATGATCGTGGTGAACAGCGTGATGTCCGGCTTCCAGCACGAGATGCACAAACGCCTGCACGGGATCCTGTCGGATATCGTCGTCGAGGCCCACAGCATGGAGGGGATCAACGATCCCGAGATCCTGGAACGGGAGATTCGCGACATCCTCGGCGAAGACTTGGCGGGTCTGACGCATACCGTGCACATCCCCGCGATGATCAGCTTTCAACTTCGTGGCCAATGGATTACGCGCCAGGTCAGCTTAATCGGCATCGATGAACAAACGTATGCCCAGGTCAGTGACTTTAGTCAGTATCTGCTGCATCCGGAGAACCGCCGGCAGTTAAGTTTTCAGCTTCGGGAGAGCGGCTTTGACCCGCGGCTTCCGGAGGCCGGCTGGGTTTATCGGCGAATGCGCGTGGCACAGGACCGTTTTTACCACGAGCAGATGGACAAGTTTTCGACACCCGCCCCCGAGTCGCCTGTCGGAAACGAAGCGGACCTTCCAAGTTCGGTCGGTGAAGGCCTGTCCGCCGAGGATCTGGCAGCCGATCCGTTTGCGGCCGTGGCGGAGGAAGAGTCGGATCAGACGTTTGATCCACTGACCGACCAGCATGTGGGAATCGTCCTGGGAATCGCGATCTCGAACATCCGGCATCGGACGCCGGAAGGGGAGGTGGTCGACCTGTTCCTCTGCAAACCGGGGGACGACATCAAGGCCACCTTTCCGACCGCCGGCACGCCGCCTCAGGCGGTCAGTGCCAATCTGACCGTCGTCGATTTCTACGAAAGCAAAATGAGCGAGTATGACTCGAGCTTTGCCTTCGTCCCGATCAAACATCTGCAGTATCTGCGAGGGATGATCGACCCTCAAACCGGCATGGCTGCGGTCAGCTCGATCCAGCTCCGTCTGCGACCTGGAGCAGACCTGAATGGGATCTGCGATCGACTGCGGCAGCGTTTTCCAGCGGAGCTGTTTCCGTATCGGATTCAGACTTGGAAAGAGCTGCAAGGGCCGCTCTTAGCCGCGGTCCAGATGGAAACCACAATCTTGAACATCCTTCTGTTTCTCATTATCGCCGTCGCGGGTTTTGGGATCCTGGCGACCTTCTTCATGATCGTCGTCGAGAAGACTCGTGACATCGGCGTACTGAAATCTTTGGGTGCGACAAGCCGAGGCGTGATGACGATCTTCCTGGGCTACGGGCTGTCGCTCGGCTGCGTCGGTTCCGGTGTGGGAATGATCCTCGGATTGCTGTTCGTCGTGAACATCAACCGAATTGCTGGCTGGCTGGAGCTGTTGACCGGCCGCGAGGTCTTCGATCCCACGATTTACTATTTTCAGGAAATCCCCACGATCATCCGCGCCTCAACCGTCAGCTGGATTGTGGCGGGAGCCATGTTGATTGCCGTGCTGGCGAGCGTTCTGCCTGCTGTTCGTGCCGCCCGAATGCATCCCGTGGAGGCTCTGCGATATGAATGACCCGCTTCACCCGGTATTGCCGGGCAGTCTGATGCCACCCGGATCGGCCATGGACTCGGAGCTGACCGTCGCGATCGTGCCACGACCACGGGCTTCGATCAGCCCCGCAGCGCAAGTTCGGATGTCAGCCCACGGACTGCGGAAAAACTATCGCAAGGGCCAGGTGACAATTCCCGTCCTGCGAAATGTCGATCTGAGTGTACAAGATGGCGAATTCCTCGCGGTTGTCGGCAAGAGTGGCTCGGGCAAGAGTACGCTGCTGCATCTGTTGGCTACGCTCGATTCGCCGGATGACGGCGAAATCTGCTTCGACGGTCAACGCATCGACAACCTGTCGACCTTGCGACGCGACCGGTGGAGAAATCGACAGGTGGGAATCGTGTTTCAGTTCTACCACCTCCTGCCGGAACTGACGACGCTCGAGAACGTCTTGCTGCCGGCCATGATCGCTGCACCCTTGCGATCGGCCTGGATCCGACGCCGAGACGATCGTGAACGTGCTCGAGAGCTGCTGGACTTGGTCGGTCTGGGGCACCGCCTGACCCATCGCCCTCGCGAGCTATCCGGTGGTGAAATGCAGCGGGCGGCAATCGCGCGCTCGCTGATGAACCAGCCGCAAATCCTGCTGGCGGACGAGCCGACCGGCAATTTGGACCGGCAGACGGGTCTCCAGATCCTCCAGTTGCTCCAGTCCTTGAACCAGGATCACAAGCTCACTATAGTCATGGTGACCCACGACCCCGCCAGTGCCCAGCGGGCTCACCGCGTTGTGCAACTGGTGGAAGGTCGCGTAACTCAGGCAGCCTAGTGCTGTGCCCAGTCTAGGAATAAGGGTGCCACTGGCTCTGCCAGTGTGACGATTGTTCAAGTCAGCAAGCTCTGGCACTGGCGTAGCCAGTGGCACCGGAACCGAAATCCAAGCCTTGACTTAGCACCCGCCGGGTGCCACTGGCTTTGCCAGTGCAACGACAGATCAAGTCAGCAAGCTCTGGCACGGGCATAGCCAGTGGCACCTAACTCGAAATCCAAGCCTTGACAGAGCGTTAGCCAGCTTTGCGAGATTGCATGTCTTTTGAAGTCTACATTGACGGCAAGTACTACGCCAAGGAAGACGCGAAGATCAGCGTCTACGATCACGGTCTGCTCTATGGCGACGGCGTTTTCGAAGGCATGCGCAGCTACGACGGCAAAGTCTTTCGACTGAAGCAGCATCTGGAGCGACTGTGGAATTCGGCAAAGGCAATCTGGCTCGAGATTCCCTTGTCGATGGATGACATGGCGCGGGCAGTCAATGAAACGCTCGCGCGGAATCAGCTCAAGGATGCCTACATTCGCCTGGTCGTTACCCGCGGATCCGGGACGCTAGGACTTGATCCGAATCGGACGAGTCATCCCCAGGTGATCATCATTACTGATCACATCACGCTGTACCCGGACGAGTACTACAAGAACGGCTTGGAGATTGTGACGGTCAGCACGATCCGAAATCACCCGGCAGCGCTCAGTCCGCGCGTCAAATCGCTGAATTACCTGAATAACATCCTCGCGAAGATCGAAGGTTTACAGGCCGGCTGTGTGGAAGCTCTGATGCTGAACCACAAAGGCGAGCTGGCCGAATGCACGGGCGATAATGTATTTCTCGTTCGCGAGGGACGCTTGCTGACGCCACCGATCGACGCGGGCATCTTGGAGGGAATCACCCGCCAGGCGGTCATCGATCTGGCTCAAGAACAATCGATTCCAATTCAGGAAATCGCCCTCACGAAGCACGACGTGTACATCGCCGACGAGTGCTTTCTGACCGGCAGTGCCGCGGAAGTGGTTCCCGTCGTCAAGGTCGACAGCCGACCGATCGGCAATGGGAAACCTGGTCCCATCACGCGCCAGCTGACCGACGCATTTCACCGCCTGATCCGTAGCGGTTGAAACTGCATGCATGGATAGCATGCCTTCTCAAAGTTGCTCTGGTGTCGGAGTCGAAGTTGGCCTATGATCCCGCCGCCGCGAAACGGGTCGGTTGCGTGTCGGTCCGTGATGCTTCAATGGGGTGCAAGGACTCCCGAGGCCAAGTACCACAGGAATGCGGCCAACGCGGCGAGGAAACCCAAGATGATCCACCAGCGAGGCCTGTCGTGGGCACTGCTTGCCGACGGGCTGATGTAGTTACCACACGAGGGGCACTGTACCGCATCTTCGTAGACCGGCTGCCCACATTCGGGACAAGGAACGGTTTCGCTGACGTCGTCATCCACGATGTCTTCGGAAGAGTCCTCGTCCCACGGTTCTTCGTCGATGCTGCCGTAAGTCATGTACTCCGACTCCAGTGATCCATCAGAACCCGTAATCGACTCCTGGGAAATTGACGCACGTATCCGGAATTCGTCAGGGAGGACGAAGGTGAACTCCATCAAGAATACCATCGTCACGGTAACATTGTTGGCCGTCGGATATGGCACGTATGTTGTGCTCAGTGAGCCGGCGCCGACGGGTGTCGCCCAGCGACCCATCGGGGAAATCTGGGATACAACGGGCCCGGGCATCGTGGCCGAACCGGGACCACTGGTCAACGTCCCTGAGCCAGGTGCGTCGGGCGAGCTGGCGATACCTCCGTCTGACGAGTCCTTTCCGACGTCGGGCAGTCGCTCCGAATCAGGTGTGGACTCGACTTTGGACATCGAGTTGGCACCGGATCCGTCGGTCGCTTCTGCCGCAACCGGTGGACCGCATTCGGACGACGCACCCACGGGACTTCCGTTGAGTCCGCCGGAGACGGCGCCCTTGCCGGGACCACTTCCGTCTCCCACGTCGCCCCAAGATGGGACAGCAGGTGCGACCGCTCCGGCTGCAGCCGGACGTCCGGGGCAGGGATACTACGATCGGCGTTCGGAAGATGCCGGCGAGTCCGCCTATCCGGAGACTTCTACGCCTCAGTTTCCGACGGACGAGCCTCCGCCGTCTTCCGACGGTCACCCGGGATTCGAGGAGACGTGGAAAGCCGTTCAAACCAATCTGCAAAATGGACAGCTGGCGGAAGCACTCTTTGCACTGACCGTTTGGTACGAAGAACCTACGCTCAGCGAGGAACAGTCGCTGCGCTGCATCCAGTTGCTCGATCAATTGGCCGGAACGGTGATCTATTCGAGAGAGAGCTTTCTGGAAAGTGCCCACATCGTGCGCGAGGGAGAAACGCTCGGTTCGTTGGCCGAACAATACGGCGTACCGGCGGAGCTGATTGCTCGGATCAACGGCATCGTGCCACCCTCTCGATTGGATCCCGGTGAGTCGCTCAAAGTGCTGCGAGGTCCATTCCGAGCCGAGATTTCGCGCTCTCGCAGTGAGGTCACGGTCTTTCTTGGACGTTACTATGCGGGCCGTTTTCCGGTCCGACTGGGCCCCGAACTTCCGCCATCCGACAATAAGTATGAGGTCATCGCGAAAGAAAATGGACGGGAGTATTTCGACCGGCGAACATTCGAACGGATCACGCGCGAGGACGCACGCAATCCGTATGGCGATCGCTGGATCGGATTGCGCGGCGAACAGATCACCGCGGCACACAACGTAGGCATTCACGTGGATGTGAATGAGTCGGAACTGTGCTGTATCGCTGTGAGTTCCGTCGACGCCGATGACCTGAGTGCGATTCTCTCGATCGGCTCGCAAGTTGTCGTCAAACCCTGATCGTCTACCTGGCCGGATGCGTCACGATGGCGTTCCGCTCGACGTTTCCGTCGGTCTTCCGGCTGGACCGGTAGGATAGGCGCCCCATCCTCTCAGCCTTTAAGATACTCCACCAGGTGCAGTACCCGGACCCGGACTCGGTGTCTGGATGCGTGAATTGGCTGCGATCCTCAGTCGAAGTGGTCGTGCGATTTTTTGAGTTGCTGGCTCGAATGAAGTTACAACATCCTCCCCGTGGCGATTCGTTTAACCCGCAGCCGTCAGGCGAGGACAGAAGAAAGAACGGAA
>CAZFWV010000070.1:6629-24167 GCA_964522605.1 uncultured Pirellulaceae bacterium | reverse complement strand
GTCTTCGACTCGGAAACATGGGAAGTTCTGGCAGGCAATGAACCAACCGAAATCCTCGCTCCCTTCTCCCCCGGCTTTGCGGGGGAGAAGGGCTGGGGATGAGGGGGAACGGCATTCAAAAGTCTCCCAAGATTCCTCGTGTATTGTGGCGAGTTGAAAGCCCCTCTCCCCCGGCCCCTCTCCCCGAAACCGGGGCGAGGGGAGCCAGAGTTGATCGGGTCCGCTACGGACGATTACGTCAGATTTTCAACAGCCCCAGCCTGACTCTCCCAGAGGGAGATTGAATTCACTGCTGCCCGCCAATCGCAGTGCAAGTAGGCTAGACACGTACTGCCGAACCGAGGAAACGTCGCGTGACCTTGCGGACTACCGTTCCTCCCGGTCCACTCCATGCCACCGCCGCAACAGAGTGTCCCACAGCCCCGACAAGCCCGGTTTTGCTGATCCGGCAAGGGGTTCCAACCCACCCCAACCATCAACTCGGATCGTGACCGTTCCAACCGAGCGCCCCCCCTGATCGTCGAAGGCAACATAGCGGAAGTGGTCGCGTCCCGCGAAGAATCGGTCCGGTGTGTAGACAAAGGAACCGTTGGGACGGAGGACAAGTGAGCCGTGTTCAGGACCTCGCAGAAGCTGTGCTCCGAGCGGGTCACCATCCAGATCGCCGTCATTCTGGAGGACACCACCGCGTCCCACATTCAGCCGCGATCCGGCGGTGACTTGATACCGATCCAATCTTGCTTTCGGCGTGTCGTTTTCTGGAGTCACTTCGACTTGAATTTTGACCAGCTGCGACTGACCTTCCTCGTTCGTCACGCGATAGCCGAAGCGATCGAGCCCGTGGTAATTCCGTTCTGGAGAATAGATGATGGCGCCGGAAGCAGCCACTCGAACGGCCCCGTGCGCCGCGTCATCGACCAAGTGGATTTGCCACGTATCGGAGGATGCGTCAAAGTCATCGGGCAGCAAGTCGGAGCGATGGAGCACCAGTCGCGTGTCTTCGGCCGTCTGGTAGTCGAGACGCGCTGCGACTGGCCGATTGTCATCGGCGACCACCTGCAGCGTCACGGTAGCGGGGTCGGATCCAAGATGGCCATCATTCACCCGGTACGTGAACTGATCCGTTCCCGAGTAGTCCGTGTCCGGTGTGTAACGATACTGTCCCGCTTCCGTGACTTCCAAGGTCCCGTGCCGCGGTAACTGCAGGATCCGAATATTGAGCGGATCCTGGTCGGGATCATGGTCGTTGGCCAACAGGTCATCCGGGTCGATGGTCAGTGGCAGATTTTCCAGGGTGGAAAAATGATCATCGTGGGCAAGGGGAGCGTAATTCTCCACCTGCGCCGGCTCGACGCGCACTCGGAATGTCGCAGCAGGGTCATCCAGGCGGTCCATGAAATCAACGAGCGCGTGCCACCACCCCTGCGACTCGTGGTAGTCGGCAGTGCGCGTCGGAGGTTCATAAATCACGATCCCATCGACGAGCGGCTTGAGGATTTCGAGCTGCATCCGGAAGAAATCTTCCTCCAGGTGCTCGGCACCGATTCCGCGCAGACTGGGCGAGATCCAGGCGTAAACAGGTTTGTCGTATTCGCGCGCTTCAGCAATCATCGACTCTGCATAGTTCCGCCACCGCAACACGGTCGGGTCGTCCAGCGGGTGTTCCCACGGCCCAATATCACCGACGTAGATTCGCCCGGATACATCATCACCGAAATCAACGGGCGGACCGTCGGGGGTCTCGGACAACTGGAACGTCGCTCCGTCACCGTTCACCAGGTAGTACTCGACGTACGGACTGAGTCCACTCGGCAGTCGCGCGTCGGTCGCTTTCGTGATGCGGACCTGCTGCACTTGATCCAGCGATAACCCCTCGACGGTCACCGTATTCGATTGGCCATCGAGAGCGGCTGCGTGCCAGATCGGTTCGGCATTCACATTTCGGTAGAACGTGTAGAGCGAAGGATTCACGGTATCGACCAAGTCCGCCAAGGGAACCCCACCATACTGCGGACTGACTGGTTCGGTTCGGTACAGTTCATTGTTCGCCTGCCAGAGTTCATGCCGCTGCGTAAACGTTTCACCGTTTTGCGTGTACCAGGACGAAACTCCAAGCTCCTGATGTTGCTGCAACACATCCCAATTCACCGGGTGGTACCAGCTGCGTTCCGGGAGAAAGCTATAGAATCCAATCTCCAGATCCGGCCGTTCCTGATTTGCGATGTAGGCAACTTCCGCGAACCGATCTCGACCTTCCGGCGTGTTGCCGAAGTATTCGTTTTCGATGTCAAACGTGATCGGCACGTCGGGATCTGCGAAGCGAGGATCATGAAGCAGGGCGCGAAAATGTTCTTCGTCGATGTGGTCAAATTGGTACTGGCCGTCGACTCGATCGAAGAAGAACCAGCTCGTCCACAGCGACAGCGGCGACAGCCCAATCGCTTCGGTATCCGGCGATTGCACGCCAATCTCACCGGCAATCTGATCGTAGACGGCGAAGCCGGCGCGGGCCCCCAAACCGACGGACAACCCACCCGTATCGGTGGCGACGATCGTCAGATCCGCAGAACCTTTTGCTCCCTCCGCGTAATCCAAGATCAACAGGCCTCGTTCCTGATTCAGACGAATCGATGAAAACAAGTCGGAGTCGGTGTCGCCGAGCACGTGAAAGGTCAAGTCTTCGTCGGCGTCTTCCACATCATCGAACGCATCAAATAGATGGATCACCGTGCGATCGGTGCCGACACGGACGTTCACATCGTCCAATCCGTGACTGATCGGGGCATCGTTGACCGACTGAACCCACACCTGCACCGGCAACTGCTCGACCTGTCCCTGAGCATCCAACGCCTGGATCTGCAACGTCGCAGCTCCATGCTGATCGGGCGCCAGCGCAAGCAACAGGTTGTCCTGATCATCAATGGCCCAATGCGAGAAGAGCCCTGAATGGGGATTCTCGATGATCGAATACTCGACCGGCCCCCCCGCGTCATCGAGCGAGAAGAAATCGGGCAAGGGCAGTCGCGTATCAGGGCCGTCCTCTGCGGCTTGAACGTCCACTGCGTCCAGCACGATCGGAGTCGCACTGTACAACGTGCGATCTTCGAGCGGAGCGACATCAATGGAGTGACGCGGCCCGGAAGCGGGATCTCCGGATCGACGGGATCGGCGGGATCGGCGAAACCACCTCCGCAAGGCGCGCGAGGCCCTGAATGTCTGTGTGTGCATGTCGGTGTCGCTCGGGGAGGATGCATCAATGACGGCTGACCACACAGAAGACGAGGCCAGAAATCGGCAATGAATGACCGATTATTCCGTCGCAATTCATTCCAACCGTAGCATATGGAACGATTCCAAGCGGCGAAAACCGTCTTGCGTGCTAGCAGCGCTTCGCGGCTGGACTCGCCTCCCCGACGGTTTTTGCGGTATTGTGTCAGGCAGCAAGGAGGAACTGACGGAATGCGTGTGACCGCCCGAAACATCACAATCGTGGCCTGCGCAACGATCCTGCTGCTGGGCCGAGTCGAGCAGGCTGTGCTGCAACCGGACGCCAGTCAGTCGGGCGTTTGGGCCCAGGAACAAGGCGTCGTTCCCGCTCCCTTCTATCCCGCCCGCCGTCCCGTTCAACCGTCGGCGACGCTGCGGCCGGCGCCGCTGGCCCCCGAACCGATCCTGTCGACGGGGGACGCTGCCGACAGGAGCATCGAGGAAGATTGGACTCCTGAGGAACGGCGGAACATCGAGGTCTACGAAAAGTCGAATCGGAGTGTCGTCAACATCACGACGCGGACGATCCGTCCCGAAAACCTCTTCTATCTGGAAGTCGCCGAGGGATCCGGATCGGGATCGGTGATCGACCGAGAGGGGCATGTTCTGACCAACTTGCACGTGATCGAGGGCGCGCGTGAAATTCGTGTGACCCTGCATACCGGAGACACTTACGACGGCGTGCTCGTCGGTCAGGATCCGCTGAATGACATCGCCGTTTTGCGCATCCAGGCTCCAGCGCAAGACCTCATTCCCGTCGTGTTCGGTGACGCAAGTCGCCTGCGCGTCGGCCAACGCATCTATGCTCTCGGAAATCCTTTTGGCCTGGAACGCACGCTCACCACAGGAATCATCTCGAGTCTCAACCGCACGTTGCCTTCGCGCGACGGACGCAAGATCAAGGCGATCATTCAAATCGACGCTGCCTTGAATCGTGGGAATTCGGGTGGTCCGTTGCTCAACAGTCGCGCCGAATTGATCGGAATGAACACGGCAATCGCCAGCAGCACCGGCGAAAACACAGGCGTCGGATTCGCGATACCGGTCAGCACGATTCAGCGGGTGGTGCCTCAATTAGTCCAGAATGGTCGCGTGATCCGTCCGGAAAGTGGCATTACGACGGTTCAAGCCGACCGCGGGCTGCTCGTGGCACGCCTCGTGCCGGGAGGACCGGGAGAACGAGCCGGCCTGCGGGCGATTCGTCTGCTTCGCGAACAGATGCAGCGTGGACCGTTTGTCTACGAGCGAACGCGGGTCGATCAAGCGTATGCGGACGTGATTCTGGAGGTCGACGGCCAGGCGGTTCAGACGCGTGATGATTTTCTTTCCGAGATCGAGCAGAAGAGCCCCGGCGATGTCGTGCGACTGACGATCGATCGTCAGGGGACGAAAATGGAGGTGGTTCTGCGATTGGACGCGTCGCAGCCGTAGACTGGGCTTTGTCTCAAAACTGCACTGGCAGAGCCAGTGGCACACCAGATCAGCGGGTGCCACTGGCTCTGCCCAGTGCTGCGGAAGAGTTCTGAGACAAAGCCTAGACCTGTCACTCGCTCAAGAAGAGCAATCGAGTTGTGATCCGTTCGGGATCGAGCTGTAGCATGCGACTTAACCCGCGCGCGTAGGCCTGGATCTGCGGCGCGTAATGTTCTTCGCGTTCGATCCGCTGCTGGGGTGTGGTCACCTGATCCGTTTTCACATCGATAATTTCCGCGGCCCGCGGTTGGTCGGCTTCCCATAGCAGGACGAGGCGATCGATGGAGCCGGACAGAATTGTGTCATCGACGCGAACGGATAGCGGCTGCTCGCGGCGCACTTCCAGCCGCAGCGGACCGGCCGTCTTGCGGTCCGGTTTGAGCCAGGATTCGTAGTTCGCCCGGGACAACAACTGGGACACATGCGGGCGCGTCAGCGCCGCATGAAACTCGCGAATCGCCACTTCGAGATGATGGGGATCCGCATCCAGACGGCGGCCCAAACGCGTGAGCTGATCCTCGTCGGGCGTTCCGTCCTCGAGCCATTCGATCTGCTCAAAGAACGCATGGATCAGCACGCCGTGCGCCATCGCACGGTGCGCGGTAGCACTCAGGCATTGTCCCAGTCGAACGTGCCCATGGCCCTCGAGGGCCGAAGGCGCGGTGATCTCCCATCCACGACGCCCCGCGGCGTCTGCCGGTAGCCGCTCCGCGGGAGGCGACTCGGGCCGTCGCGTAATCGGCGGGGCACCTCGTCGGGGCGGCTTCGATGCGGGACGTCGGATCGGCGACGCAGCGGTCGCCACGGGCGGTTGGCCCCACTCCTGACAAAGCTTCGCGGGATCCAAAGGCTGCTGATCGGTCACCGCCGCACGAATCCATCCGGCGGCTGATCGCGGCAGATTCTTTTCCTTCGGATTCGAAGGAGCGATGATCATGTGCAACGAACGGATGGCACGCGTGAGCGCAACGTACAGGACACAGAGTTCATCGCGAATCTGTGCATTGGCGTACCGTGCGAAAACATCCTGGAGACGCTTGGGCAAGAGAAGACGCAGTTTGTCATTTGCATAGCGGCAGACGACGTCGATCGAATCCGTCGCACCGGGCCGGTGGACGACACAGTGAGGCGTTCTTGCCGGGACACGTCGGTCCAAATCCGGTAGGACCACGCGATCAAACTGCAGCCCTTTCGACTGATGGATCGTCATCACACGAACGCGATCCGTTGAAGGATCGGAGACCTTTTGCTGTTCGACCCAGCGGAGGAACGTCTTGATCCGGGGAACGACACGAATCTGTCGCGCGTGACCCGCCTGCCGTGGCGCATCCAGCCTCGTCTGGTGGATCACGGCCAGTTCGACCAACTGGTTCAGGCGGCGCCACTCCCGCGCATCACAAAACGGACGGAGCTGCGCGGCCCACGCGGAGAGTGTTTTTCCGTAGCCGGCATCCGCCAACTGTTCGCGAATCTGCCGCGTCAACTGGGCGACAACAGATGCCTCCGGATCATCGCTCAGTCCCCACATCTTGCCCCAAGGTGAGCGGGCAACATGATACAGGGCAATCGTATCGCCTGGATGATCGGCGAGTTGGAGCAGAGACAGCACGAGCCCGACGGCGGCCGAGTCGGTCAGCGGATTTCCTCCCTCCTCACTGGCCGGAATACCTTGCGATCGCAGCAGATTGATCATCCGACCGACGGACGCATTCGTGCGGACGAGAACCGCCAGCGACGATTCCGCATCGAGTGAAATCAGGTGCTGCACACGATCCGCGGCCGCCTGCAGCGTCAGGTCGGCCTGCCGTTCCTCCTCGTCCGCAGCCGCCGAGGTCTCCAGGGTCACCCAGCCGGAGAGTTCCGTTCGACGCGTCGAATGCGGAGGAAACTCGCGACTCCACTGCGCGATTGCCGCGGCGCAGTCGCCGAGATTCGGATGGCGTGCCAAGCCTTGATGGATCGCGTTAACCGCATCGATCACCTGCGGTGCCGACCGGAAACTTTCGTCCAAGGCCTCCGGCTGCGCATGAGGCAGCTCCCGCGCGACTGCCGCCAGCAGGTCGGCGTCACCTCCCCGCCAGCCGTAGATCGCTTGCTTCACGTCTCCCACACACAGAAACGAACGACGCGAGGTGGCGGCGGCCGCATGGAAGGCAAAGGGACGAATGACTTGCCACTGCACGAGGGCCGTATCCTGAAACTCATCGAGCAACAAACTCTCCACCGCAGCATCCAGCCGAAAGGGAACGTGCTCCAGATGATCAGAATCCTCCAGTTGCGTCAGCCATCGTGCCAGATCACCGAACCGCATCGCCTGTCGTTGTCGCTGCAAAGCACAGTAGTGCTGGTGGAAATGGTCCAACAGCTGAAACGTTCCCTGATTCCTGGTCACCAGGCGATTGATCAGACAGGCGCGGGCGTGATCCATCAACGGCGCATACGCTTCGGAGAAATCCGCGGACAGCTCGACGCCGTAGTACCGAGTCTCGCCGGAGATGAGTCGGCTCCCGATACCACTTTCCAACAGCGCCGGCCAGTCACCGGCTTCCGCGCGCTGCAGATCCTTGGCAAACGCCTCCTGGATTTTTTTGTGCTTCGGGGGCGTCAGACCGCGCACGCGTTCGATTGCCTCGGTTAACCCGGCAGCGTCCAACTCGGGTCGGCGATTCAGCGCCTCCCAGGCCGACGAAGGAGCCTCGAGGTAGATCTCGTAGGCGGCAGCCACCGTTTCGCTGAGCAATTCATGCACGCGCCGTCCGGCCTCTCCCTGCGTCAGCCAATGCATCAACTGCAGGACCGTCCGCGAATCCTCCTGCTGCAACAGATTCGCGATGGCTTGCGAACGGATTTGCAGGTCTTCATGCTCATCCACAATCTGCCAGCGCGGTGGCAGGCCCAGTTCGAGACTGAGGCCACGGGCCACTTGCAGAAAGAAGCTGTCGAGTGTGGCAATCCGCACTCGGTGCAATTGGCGCGTCAGGCGAACCAGCGTGTCGCGGCAGTCGTCCCGTGTCAGTTCATTCCAGGCCAGATGCGTGCCCAGCAACCGGCATTCCTCGTCGGAGGCGGCGGCGGCCGCAAGTCGATACACGACGCGTTGCAGAATCTCGCCGGCCGCCTTCCGCGTGAAGGTCGTGGCTAGAATTCGATCCGCCGACTGACCAGCCAGCAGGAGTTGCAGAAAACGGTTCGACAAGTGAAAGGTCTTGCCCGTCCCGGCCGACGCGTGAATCACCAAGCTTGCCCAGCGAGTGGATTCGGCTTGCGGCGGCCCGGTTGCGGCACGATGATTCATCGGACCTCCTCCCCCACCGCAGCGTCCAGCCGACGGTGAAAAACGCCATCCTGGCAAATGGCCGAGAATTCGTCCGGACCGTAGGCGGGCATCGGGTTGGGTGGCCAGAACCGTCCCGCGTAGATGTCTCGGGCAATTTGGCAGGCGACCTGATCCGCGGTTTTCAGTTCCGCATCGCTCCAGTCCGCGAGCGCAAACGCGGTGCCTTGCGGATCTCGTGGCAAGACCACGTAACCGAGGACAAGCCCTTCGTCGGAGGAAGCTCCCGCATCTTTGGCCAGGTACCGGTAGAGGGGCAACTGCCAGTCGAACCAGTCTTCTGGCTGCACGTCGCGGCCGCGCGATCGCAGGTGATGACTGGCGCGCGGTCCTTCACCGCGATCTGATGATTTGTAGTCGAGCACCGCCCAGCGTCCTGTTCCCTCCTGCTGGTCGATGCGATCGATGCGCCCCCGCAACCGCACGGGGAGTTCCTCCTGATCCCAAGGCGTATGGGCCGTCGTCACCGTTCGCTCGGTGTGGACGATTCGCCATCCTTGACGGCGCCACGCGGCCTGTTGCCCGGCAAATGCGCGGAGCCGGTGTTCTGCCTGGGCCAACTGGATCCGGAGTGCCGGCGCGGGATCCGTACCAAATCGTGCCTCCGCGAACTCGCTGAGCAGCTGCACGAGGGACTGGGCAATCAGTTCGTCGTCTTCGGCGTCTTTCGTTGGCCCTCGCCCGAACTCATCCAAGACGCGATGCAATAGATCGCCAAACGCCATCGCATCCAATTCCGCCGCATCGTCCGAGAACGTCTCCAACCGCAGAATCCGCGAAAGATAGAAGCGATAGGGACAGGCTCGGTAGGATTTCAGGTCGGTCACATTCAGCACGCGAATTGGGTCGGTTGGTCGTGGCCCGGGAACCACCAGGGACTGCTCCATTCCCGGATCCCCTTCGACCTCGGCCGGACAAGGTTCCTCCTCCTGCTGCTCCACGGGACCGAACAACTGCAGGGCAAGCGGAATCAGCGCGTCGGGATCCGTCGCCAGCAACAGGCGACTCGGCACCAACGGATTGCCCTCCCACGTCCGCCGTCCAAGAACGAGATGCAAATCGCTTCGCGTGTGTGTCAACACGGTCAGCGCGTAGGCATCCCGCGCGTAACGCCGTGCGTTGTCGTCGACACCCAATTGAGAACGGAGCGCATCCGGAAGAAACAGATCGGAATTGACGGACGTCGGTACCACTCCCTCGTTCATCGACGTGACGACAAGCGCGGGCGCATCGTCGAGAGCCAATTCGAGCCAGCCGAGCAACTCGACCGCATCCGCCTGAAGCGGCGGCGGCACGAATCGGTCCGCGAGTTCTTCCAGCGACAGGAGTATCGCCTGATCGGCCGTCACCTCGGGACGCACGGCCGCTGGAATCGATTCCAAGGCCACGATCGCATCCCGAATCGCCTCGCAGCCCTCGAGCACCATTCGATGGTCCGGCTCGTGTCGATCCAGTACCTGGTCCCCGTAAAGCTGCTGCAGGACGTCGAGAATCCCCACGGTCCATTGATCCGCGGGGCGCGGGGCGCCGCGCAACGGATCCAACAGTTGCGACACGCAACGAGCCACTTCACGGACCAGATCGGCCGCTTCCTTCGAACTCGTTTCAGAATCGGGAGGGCGAGGCTCCTGCCGAGCCAAGACGGCGACAGAGTCCGGCTCGGCCGGAGCCTCGCCCTCCCGAACATTGGCCGGGAAATCGCCTCGACTCGGCAGCCGCGGTCCCCGCGCATGCTGCGGCAGATACTCGTTCTGATATCGATCGAGGGCAATCAGCAAATCCGCCGACCAATCCAGGCCGCGAGTCAGCCAGGCCGTCATGTCGGGATGCCGCACCAACTCGGCCAGGTTCTCGAAACGATCCTGCTGCAGATAATCGACAATCGCCCGCAGCAGTCGCACCGGGCGACTCGCCTCCACCGTGCGTCCCGGCCCCCAACGACCGATCCAACCCGCGCGGTGCAAATGTTGCTCCAATAGCGGTACGAGCGACTCATCGGGAACGCCAACCGTCACCTGATCGGTCGCGTACCGCGACGCCCACTCCGCCAGACAGTCGGCCACCGCCTGACATTGATCGTCGGGCCCGTCCACCTGCTGGATCTGACTCGAATGCAGCGGAATCGTCGCCGCCTGCCACCGATCGGGACGAACGCAACCGTGTTCGTCAAAATCGTCGGCCATCGAAGGATCCGCCTGAATCAGCACGGTCACCTGACGGTGGACCTGATCGAGCATCTGTCGCAGCGATTGATTCATGTCCACGGCGCCGATCAGCAACAATTGATCGTGCGTGTGACATTCCCGATGTTCGATCGCGTACAGGCGAGCCGTCTGGCGATCCCACAATCCAAGACCGTCCAGGATCTGGAGGTACTTCCGCTGAACTTCAGCCAACGCGCTCCAGCGGGCGGCTTCGCGAAACGCGTCAAGCTTGGCACCGCGACGGGCCACTTGCTCAAAGTCCAATCCGTCGCCCGCCAACTCGCGATGTTGTCGCCAGAGCAAGGTTCCGAGTTCGAGCCATTGCGGGTCCTGTTCGTCACGCGGAACCTCGGTCAGAAACCGAGCGAGCACTTCCGGCGCGATTTGCCGGATCGCCGATGCCCAGGCCAATTGCTGAACGAGCGTCGAGGCAAAGGGCAGCTTGCGGTCGTACAACAATTCGGGCAACTGCCCGACCGTTGTAATCCGTGGGGGAAACAGGGTCACTCGCTCGGCTTCCGCCGCAGCCAGCAACAGCTCGCGAAGACGTCGCCCTGCCCGACCACCGGGCAGCACAATCACAAGACGGTCGAGATCCCACCGTTCGCCCTGCCGAAACCGCTCGCGGAGATATTCGACAGCCGCCGGAAGAGCCGGTCGGTTCCAGCCGAGAAAAATCCTTTCGATCGACACCCGTCGCTCCCTTTCCTCCGTGGTCGTCCGCATCCTCCCCAATTATGCCAAGATCCGATCGCCCGGGACACGGGCATCGCGACCGATCAGGCGAGAACCGACTGCAGGACTTCGTTGTAGACCCGCGCTACGCCGGCGGCCATACTGGCGTCAGAAAAGTGGGCGATCTGTCGCGAAATGGCGTTTCGACGGAACGTCGGCCATTCGCCAGGTTCTTTGATCAACTCCGCCACCGCCCTCGCCAAAGCCTGCGGATCGCTCGCGGGAACGATTCGCCCTTCAAGACCATCACGAACCGCTTCGGGAACCCCTTCGACATCGGTCGCAATCACCGGGACTCCCGTCGCCATCGCTTCCAGCACCACCATCGGCAACCCCTCACCGAACAGGCTGGGGAGCACGAACAGGTCCATCTGCCGGAGCTGATTGTTGATGTCCAGTTGGAACCCCACCCAATCCACGATGGAATCGACTCCCAACTGCCTGGCGCGGTGCAGCACCTGTTGTTGGTAGCTCGGATTGGCAAAACCGCCCACGGCGCGCAGCCGCACGTCGAAGGACTGATCGCGCAGAATCGAGAGGGCCTCCAACAGCACTTCAATTCCTTTCCGCGGACGGAACAGAGCAATCGTGCCCAAAGTCCAGGTCCCTTGAGGCGTGCCGCGTTCGGGCTGAGGCGATACGACAGGGACCCCGTTTTCGACAACGGTGATCGGGTGCCGATTAAAACCTTCGCGCCGCATGTGATTCGCCAGACTCTGAGACACCGCGATCAGGTGCACCGTACGCGGCAAGCTGAGCCGTTCGACCATCGCATTCAGGTTGTTGATCCACGGTCGTGTGGAATCTCGAGCAGCCGGACTGTGGACATGATAGACCATCGGCAAGCCCCGCCGCGCAGCCAACAATCGGCCGACGATTGCCGTCCTGGGTGTGTGCGCATGAATCAGCGTATACCCGCCCTCGTCCACGATCTGACACAATCGACCGATCGAGCGCAGATCAAAGCGGGACTGCATTGGGACTCGATACAGCGGGATGTGATGCGCGCTGCGGCTCTCGGGAAAGACTCCCGGTTTCACACAGGCAAAGCCAACTTCGTAGCCAAACCGCGGGAGGCATGCGGCCAGGAGATCCTGGACCCGTTCGGCGCCTGCATAATGCTCGCCATTGATCAAATGCAGAACCCGCTGCAAACGGTCCCGCGTTGCCGAAGACGACGGATGTAGAGGCGTCTCAGAACGCTGACCGAGGGCAGGTGGTTCGACCGAGCTGGATGGATGGGCCGGATAGGCGTCGAAACCGGTGCTCATGGTCGCTCGTGGAAAGATGGCGCAGTCGATCGGATCGAAGTCGAATGGAACGGGTACCCAAATCTAGCCCGTGGTCGGGCCGTTCGAGGGGAAAGCCGCATGGGCGTCGGAAAACCGCACGTCACGGCAGATGAACACCACCCACAGGAGTTAGAATCATCAAAGGCCGGAATCGAATCCGCCCCGACCGAAGCGATGCCTCAAGAATGACTTCGTTGTTTTCCAACGAGGTGGAGGTGGCTGGGGTCGAGCGCAGCGAGCCCCCAGGTCACGCAGGCCACGCGGCTGGGGGCTCGACGCTCGTTCCTCGCGTCTCGACCCCAGGCACCCAAATGCCAAAGTTGTTCTTGAGTCATCACTAAGGGCGACTTGAAGGAGGCGTGAGAAGCCATTCTATTGGTGTCTGGGAGCCGCCTTTTTTGTTGACCAAGTTCCCCGGCTCCCGTCGTGAAACCGCAGCAGATGCAGGAAGCGAGGCGGACGGATGGCTGAGGCAATCCCTGAAAAACGCTGTCTGGCCTGTGGCCGAGATGACCAAGCGACGCCGTTGGTGGTCTTGGACTACCGGGGACAGCGATTGTGGATCTGTCCCCAACATCTGCCGGTCCTGATCCATGACCCCGTGCAGCTCGTCGGAAAACTCGTAGGGGCAGAAGAACTGCGTCCAGCCGATCACCAGGATTGAGTGCACGCCCGCCAAGTCTTCCGTAGGCCAACTCGTCATCGTCGGCCTCGGGCTTGACATCAGCGGCGCGAAACAGGCGGGGAACGGACTGGGTTTTCCAGCACGCGAACCTGAGGCATCTCGCCCTGAACGTCGACTTCCATCTCCACGCCGATCGGCAACGTAGCATTCGCCGCCACGTGGCCGGCGGGAAAATTCGCAACGACCGGATAGGGCGCTGTGCCAAAATAATCGTTCAGGACTTCCCGCACGGTCAGACTGTCCTCGTTCGGACTCGGATCCGCCTCGGTGAATTGCCCCAGGATCACGGCGGCGGGTGATTCAAGCTTCCCGGCCAACCGGAGCTGGCTCAGGTAACGATCGATCCGATAGGGGGCCTCGTGGACATCTTCCAAGAACAGCACGCGTCCCTGCGTCTGGATTTCGTAGGGAGTCCCCATCAGCGCACAAACGAGGGAGAGATTCCCGCCAATCAGTCGTCCTCGCGCGATTCCTGGACGAAGGCCAAGGAGCGGTTGTTGCGCGTCGGGAACCTCGTAGACGAAACCGCTGGGGTCTTGATTCTGATCCGCTCGCAAGCAGCGCCAAAAGAATCGTTCGGCGAAAGGATCCATGCCCTCAGGACGTCCCAGCCCGGTGTCGGGATTCGGTGTGTGGAAGGTGACCAGGTTCGTTTTTGAGGCGATGGCCAGGTGCAACCCCGTGATATCGCTGAAACCGATCAGGATCTTCGGGTGGGCGGCGATCTGACCGAAATCCAGGCGATCGAGCAGTCGTGTTGTTCCATACCCGCCCGTGAAGGGAAAGACCGCATCGACATCTTCGCGACGGAAGGCCTCCATCAGCTCGTCGGCCCGCTCCTGATCGCTCCCCGCCAGATAGCCGCGACGGCGATCCAAGTTGTCGGGTAGCACAACACGAAACCCGAGTGCCTCGAGCCGCTCGCGCGCCCGCTCCACGGCGGTACGATCCACGCCGCGCGCTGGTGCGACAAACATAATCGTGTCGCCCGGCTGCAATCCGGTCGGGCGAACAGCCAGCGACCCAGACGACGGTAGTCGTGTCATCAACTCGTAGACGCCGGTGGTCGACATCAGCACGCACGCAAGCCACAACAGGGCGGTCCAGAGCGAACCCGTTTTCAAAGCCGGCTCGGTCTGCCGGTAGTGAAAGTACAAGGCTGCCAGGCACAGCAGCGGCAACATGATCGCTTGCGCCAGAGCACCCACTAAGACCAAAGTCAAAGGCTGTCCGACCAGCAGGTACAGCAGCAGATACAACACGGGTAAGAGCACACACGAGATCCGCACAAGGCGCGCATGATCCAGATCATGGGAGGGACGAGCGAGGCGGAACAGACAGAGTGCATCCGCCATCAGTCGACCGTTCGAGGCGGTCGCGATGAAGACGGTCGAATAGAGCACGACAAAGGCGCCAATCAGGAACACCCAGAGGCCCAGTTGCCCGAACGAGGCGCTGTACATCTGGGAGAGACTGGAGACAAGTTCGGTGTCCGTCACCTGAATCGCCCGATCATGCAGGACCGCGGCTCCCAGGCAGTAGAAGGCGACCGTCGCCCCGGTGTAGACCACCATCGACAGCCAGGCATCCATCTGCAGAACGCGCATCCAACCGCGCGCCCGCTCCACCCAGGCGGCGGAACCGTCGTTCGGACCAACGTGCCGGGCATAGCCTTTTTCCAAACACCAATACGGATAGTAGATCAGCTCCGAGGCGCCCACACCGATGATGCCGAAGGCCGCCAATGCAGTGGTGAATTTCTCGGGCAGTTGGAACCGAAACCCGTTGACGAGATCCTTCAGTTCGATCGCGTAGTCGGTCCACCACAGGGCGCCGACGGCAAAGATCGTGAACAGCGTGAACAGTCCGACCATGATCGTCGAGACCCGCTCGATCGTTCGGTACCGACCGAAGGCCAACAACAGCGCACAACTCAGCGTGATCAGGACCGCCCAGGTCGTTTCACTCCAATGGGATCCGCCCAATCGAAAGACGCCCGCGATCGTGCCCACGATTCCCGCCAACTGGAAGAACGTGGCGACGAACATGAAGAGCCAGATGTAGACCATCCAACCCGCCAGAAATCGTGGACCGGGAAGAGAATCCATGGCCTGCAGTGTTGTTCGGCCGCGGGATAGGGCATATCGGCCCAGTTCGATCTGCACAAAGACTTTGAGCAGACAGCCGAGAATGATGAACCACAGCAGGACGAACCCAACGTCGGCACCCAGCTTGGTCGTGACAATCAGTTCGCCGGACCCAACGATGGCCGCCGTGATAATCAGGCCCGGGCCAACTTGGCGGAGCATGGCTCCCACGGTGTCGGGAGCGATCATCCCGGGCGAGGCTCCCGACGCGCGTGCTGGATCCCCGAGCGAAGACTGACTCATCGTGACCTCGGAACAGCGGTCAATAACCGCCCGGCGCTACGTCCATGTCCGGCAACGGTGCCCCCGGGTCCAACTCCGACGGCGTAGGTAAGGACTCCCATGGTACCGCATCAGCCGGCTCCCCGCTTTCGAAAGGCGGTGGTAAGAGCTCGTCGTCTTCGAGGATGGACGGGTCGCTCTCGGCACCTTCGAGGATCTCGCCTTCGTACCCAGGTCCCCAGGAGGGATCCAAGATCTGTTCATCAGACGGCGGCGGCGATACGATGGTCTCGAACGACGCCAACGCGTAGGGTTGCGCCGCGGGATCAAGGATCGATCCGATCCGGCCACAAGCCCGATTCGTTCGTTGCACTTTGCCACCAAAAGCGGCATAACTGTAGTCGTGCGGGCTGGCGCACATGGCACAGCCCATCGTGGACAGCAACACGATCGAGCCAGCAACGGCCAGGGCGTTTCGCATCAACCGGATCCTCCCGCGAGGCATGGTGAGACAAGGCCTTCCAGGTCACACCTCCCATTTCGACCGAGTCGGAATAGGATCTTTAGGAAGAGTTTGACGATTTGAGCGGTTCTCCGGATTGAGAGGATCGTGCTGCCTCCAGCCTGTCTATGACATCTGCCATGCACGCATCCCGCAAGGCCGTCGTTCTGCTCAGCGGCGGTCTCGATTCGACAACCGTACTTGCCTGGGCTCGACGCGATGGTTTTCAGACCTACGCACTGACAGTCCGCTACGGCCAGCGTCATGAATTGGAGATCGAAGCCGCAAGACGGATCGCAAAACATCTGGACGCCGTGGAACACCGGATTGTGGAGATCGATCTCCGACAGTTCGGCGGTTCCGCCTTGACCACCGAATTGCCGGTTCCCAAGCACGACTGCGCCGAGCAGATCGGCAACGAAATTCCCGTGACGTATGTTCCGGCCCGGAATACCGTATTCCTGTCGCTCGCGTTGGCCTGGGCTGAAGTCCTGAACAGCCGCGACCTGTTCATCGGCGTCAACGCACTGGACTACAGTGGCTATCCCGATTGCCGTCCCGAATTCATTCAAGCCTTTCAGAAGCTGGCGAACCTAGCGACCAAGGTCGGCATCGAAGGACCGGAGATTCGTATCCATACCCCGCTGATCCACATGACCAAGGCCCAGATCATTCGAACGGGACTCGATCTCGGAGTGGATTATCGCTGGACAACGAGTTGCTACGACCCCGCACCGGACGGGCGGGCCTGCGGCCACTGTGATGCGTGCCTCCTGCGACGGCGAGGCTTTGCGGAAAATGGATGTGAAGACCCGGTGGCCTACTGCGCCGACGCCTCGGCGCCGGACCCGGATTTCGACGACAGACCGTCGGGAAATGACTCATGACTCAACGGTCTCTCGCCAAACGCTGGTCGTACAACATGACGCGCACCGTCGCTCGCATGCTGTGCACCGTCCTGTTCCGGATCCGCGCGGCCGACCGCCGACTGCTGCCCCGCGAAGGCGGTGCGATCGTCTGTTCGAATCATCAAAGCTACTTGGACCCAATCTTCGTCGGACTCGCGTGCGATCGCCGCGTGAATTCTCTGGCGCGCGAGTCGCTGTTCCGCTGGAAGCCGTTTGCCCGAGTGCTTGAGTGGTACGATACGATCCCCATCCAGAGGGACGGATTCGGCCTCGCCGGGATGCGTGAAACGCTCCGCCGACTGCGTCGGGGCGAACTCGTACTGGTCTACCCCGAGGGAACGCGTTCCCCCGATGGAGGCCTCAGTCCGCTGAAGCCGGGAATCTGCGCGTTGGCGCGACGAGCCCGCGTGCCGCTGGTCCCGGTAGCAATCGCGGGTGCCTATGAGATCTGGCCGCGCCATCGGCGCCTGCCGCGTTTGGGCCCGGTTGCCGTTCAATTTGGGGCCCCGATCGAGGCCCAACAGGTGGCGCAGTCGGACGACGATGAATTGCTGGCACTGCTTCAGGACCGATTGGAGCAATGCTTGCGTCGAGCCCAACAACTGGGCATCCATCGGCCATCCATCGACGCCCAGTCAACCGCTTCGCCTTCGTAGGCCGACTTGTCTCAAGTCGTCCATTCTGCCGCCGCCGGTCAATGATCAGACGCTCGCGCGAAGCGGAGTCGACTCGGACCTTTCGGACGCGCGGGACGCAACCAGCTTGTCCC
>CAZFWV010000070.1:0-6529 GCA_964522605.1 uncultured Pirellulaceae bacterium | reverse complement strand
GGGCTCTGAAATCGCACGTGAAAGCCGTTGCTTGCGTCTGGGGAATCTGATAGCTTTTTTAGTTTCGCCCGATCCAGTAATTCCCTCGTGCCGGCGTGGCACAACTGGTGGGCTTCACCTTCGTTTTGCAGACTGATCCCAAGCGTATTGAGCGACGATGGCCTGCTCGCTGCCGAAGGATCACACGCTCCAGGTAAGTAATGGTCGACCGAAATCTAATTCGCAGTTTGGAGAATGATCAGGAGTTCGCAGCTGAGGTCAATGCCGCGTTAGCGGAGGCAGAGGATCCCGAACTCACGGACGTAGATGCCGAAACGACTGTCGATGTCAACAACATCGTCGAGGGTCGAGTTATTCGGATTGATGAAGATCGCGTTTTGGTCGACGTTGGTTTCAAGAGCGAGGGGACGATCCCGATCTCGGAGTGGGAGGAGGAAGACGAAACGCCCCATGTTGGCGAGCGAATCAAGGTCCTGGTGGAGGAAGTCGAAGACGCCACGGGAACCCTGGACGATCCCTTTGGGATGATCAGCCTGAGCAAGCGAAAGGCGGAGAAGATCCTGGCCTGGCAGGAGATGATGAAGACGATCCAGGAGGGCCAGGTCGTCACAGGAACCTGCACGCGCAAGATCAAGGGCGGGCTGCTGGTCGATATTGGCGTGAATGTGTTTCTGCCGGCCAGCCAAGTCGACATCCGTCGGCCGCACGATATTGGCGAATACATCGGTCGGGTCGTTCAGTGCGAAGTGCTGAAAATCGACGAGGCGCGCCGCAACATCGTCGTCAGCCGACGAAGCCTGATCGAAAAGCAACGGCAAGAGGACCGGGAACAGTTGTTGCGCGAACTGGAAGTCGGCCAGATTCGCAAGGGCGTGGTCAAGAATATTGCCGAGTTCGGTGCGTTCGTCGATCTCGGCGGCATCGACGGCTTGCTGCACATCACCGACATGAGCCACGGTCGGATTGGTCATCCTTCTGAGTTGGTCGCCATCGATCAGGAAATCGAAGTGATGATCCTGAATATCGACTACGAACGCGAGAAGATCGCGCTGGGCATGAAGCAGATGTTGCCCAGTCCCTGGGACAACGTGGAGGAGAAATACGAGGTCGGATCCGTCGTTGAGGGAAAGGTCGTCAACGTGATGTCCTACGGTGCGTTCGTCAAGCTCGAGGAGGGCATCGAAGGGTTGGTCCACATCAGCGAGATGTCCTGGACAAAACGCATCAGTCATCCGCACGAACTGGTCCAGATTGGCGACGAGATCAACGTGGTCGTTCTGGGGATCGACAAGGAAAAGCAGGAAATCTCGCTGGGAATGAAGCAAACCCAGAAGAATCCCTGGGAGGATGTTGGCGAGCGATATCCCGAGGGCAGTCTGGTAAAGGGTCGGGTTCGCAATCTGACGAACTACGGCGCGTTCGTGGAACTGGAAGAGGGAATCGACGGACTGCTGCACGTTTCCGACATGTCCTGGACCCGCAAGATCAGTCATCCCAACGAGATGCTGGAAAAGGGGCAGGAGGTCGAATGCCGCGTCCTGTCGGTAGATCAGGATCGGCGGCGAATCGCTCTGGGACTGAAGCAGCTGGAAGAGGATCCCTGGATCAACGACATTCCCAGCCGCTATCAGCCAGGCGAGCTCGTCAAAGGCACCGTCACCAAGATCACGAACTTCGGCGTGTTCGTGGGCTTGGAGGACGGTCTGGAGGGGCTGCTGCACATCTCGGAACTGGCCGATCACAAGGTCGAGAACCCAGAAGAGATCGTGAAAGTCGGGGACGAGATCGAGGTGAAGATTCTGCGGGTCGACACGGAAGATCGGAAGATCGGTCTCTCGCGAAAGCGGGTCGATTGGGCAGAGGAGGACGAAGCTGCCGCGGCAGAGTCGGAACCGGACCGATCGGTTTCTGCACAAGCCCCCCCGAAGGATCTCAAGGGCGGCTTGGGAGAATCGGGCCCCTTGTTCAAGACCGACTCGAGCGACTGACAAGATTGGTCCGAGTCGTCGTTGCAGGCCGCAGAATGGCGTTCTGGCGGCCGGATCCCGGCAGCCGCGACCTCGATCGACGAGGCGGCCGATGCCTCTGACCTCGGCGCCTCGTTGCCACTGTTATGGACCGCAGTGCAGGATCATTCCGCGCAGTTCCACAAGCTCCTGCCGAGCTGTAGAAACGGCGGCCGATGGGTCGATGTGTTGACTGTTCATCTCCGGTCCGCATCCATCCGAGCGCCACGGCAAGCCTATGACCCGCACTCCCACTCGCTCCGAACCTCGGCCCCGCACGGCGGGCGCCGAGGGCTCCGTCCAGACTCCGCTGGAAACGTACCTCCGCGAAATCAACGAAACCGCGCTGCTGAGCGCCGAAGAAGAACGGGCACTCGCTCGTCGGATCGGCGATGGCGACACGCGGGCGCGCGATCAAATGGTGCGGGCCAACCTGCGGCTCGTCGTCAACATTGCTCGCGGTTATACGGGCAAAGGTTTAGGTCTGCAGGATCTGATCGAAGAAGGCAACCTGGGGCTGTTGCGGGCCGTGGAAGGATTTGACCCAGGAATGGGCACCCGCTTCAGCACCTACGCCAGTTACTGGATCAAGCAGTCGATCAAGCGGGCCTTGATCAATTCCGCAAAGACCATTCGGATTCCCGCCTACATGGTCGAGCTGCTCTCGAAATGGCGCCGAGCCAATGCGCGACTGTCCGAGGAATTGGGCCGAACGCCGACAGTCGAGGAAATCGCCCGGGTCCTGGGTCTGCCGAAGAAAAAACTGCCCATCATCAAGAAGGCGATCAACATCTACAACTCCACACCCCAAACGGACCAATCGGAAGCCGGTTGGTCGCTCGGCGAAATGGTGATGGACGAACGGACGAAGACGCCGGAGGATGAATTGCTCGAGCACGATATTCTGCGGCACGTCCTGCATATGCTCGAGCACATGGACCCGCGCGAGGCAACCGTTCTCCGCATGCGGTTTGGCCTCGACGATCTGGAGCCGCATACGCTGAAGGAAATCGGCGAACGTCTCGGTCTGACGCGAGAACGCGTCCGGCAGATCGAAACCGAAGCGCTCCACAAATTGTCCGACGGGCTTCGTGAGCCAGAGACCGAGTCTCGGTAAGCGAATCGCGCCAGGCGGCCGATCCCCTTGCCAGTCCCCGGCCTACCGTCTATCAAAGCGTGTATTCCAGACGGGACTTCTTCGGGGAGATGACGCAGCCATGTCCGCCCGCTCCAGCATCGACTTGCGCGATTACATTCGCGAAATCCGTGATTTTCCCAAGCCGGGCATTCTTTTTCGGGACATCACGCCACTGCTGGCTTCGCCGACCGCATTCGCCGCGGCGATCGAACAGTTGGCCGACGAATACCGCGATGCCCCAATCGATGTCGTCGTCGCCGCCGAGGCCCGCGGATTCATTTTCGCCAGCCCCCTCGCGCTGGCGCTCCAGGTCGGATTCGTGCCCATCCGCAAGCCGGGCAAGCTGCCGTTTGAGACGCACGCGTTTCACTACGAGCTGGAATACGGCCATGATTCGCTCGAGATGCACGTCGATGGGCTCCAACCCGGCCAACGTGTCCTCGTCGTCGACGACCTGCTGGCAACCGGCGGAACCGTCGATGCATGTTGCCAGCTCGTCGAACATATCGGCGCGGAGGTCCACAGCTGCGCGTTTCTGATTGAACTTCGTGCGTTGGGAGGCCGACAACGGATCGCTCCACGCAAAGTCGTCCGCCTGATCGAGTACTGAGCGCTGCCTCAAAACGAGCAATGCGAGGCTGCTGACAAGTCGAATACGGCGCAACTACGGCTCGACGAGAACCTTACCTTCTCACGCCACGATCTAGAAATGGCTTCCCGGACTCTGTCGCAGCGAGAGTCGAGAGCTGCCGACGCGGGGTCAAGGTTGAAGTCGATTCCGACTTTCCACGACGCCCGCCGCAATCAACGCAACGACGGTCAGATTGATGGCCGCAACCAGCAGTTGTAGCGACATAGACACCCTCCCTAGCCAGAACCTTCCTCTACCGGTAATCGCCTAACGTAGCGAGATCCTTCAGGTTGGCCAAGTCCAAGTTCGTCGCAATTCGTCGGGTGCACGTCAGCGTCTGCCGGCTTGGTTTGGGGCCGGAGACGTCAATCGGAGAATTGGGAAGTCGTGTGGCGGCCTACGTGACAAAACGGGCAACCGAGGACGCGCATCCAGATTGTCCGAGATCCGGCTAATTCCAGGTGGGACCGGATTCTTTGGATTCGCGGTCCTTCGAGACGGCTCGCCAGCCGTCCTGAACGGGCTGCACCACCCGTTCGACAACCGCCTGCCGAACCGTTTGCCACAACCGGGGCTGACCGCCGACCAGTTGCAGGAATTCCACGGCGAGCAGGACAAACACGGCCACGGCAACCCATCCCGTCGGGCCACGGGCGGCGCGGGCCCCTGCGGCCTTGCCCAAGCCATCTCGCGTGACGCCCGGTTCGAGGAAATCTCGTAACCGCACGAAGCCATCCCGCGTGGTGAAGGAGCATCCTACCGCATGGCCTTCCTGCATTGGACGCTGCCACATCACGCGAGCGGGGATTTTCACTCGGTGCCCATCCGACTCCAACAGCAACATGATTCGGTCGGTCGGTCGCGTGCTGGCATCCGAACCCACGATGCAGAAGCCACCCTTGGAAAAGTTCACGATCTGAACGTCATGCACTTCATCCGACAGCTCCCACCGCACCTTCGCTGCTTGCGAAATGGGATAGCGAGTATCGCGACGTCGATTCAGAATCCTGGTGACGGCCATCCGGTCAATCGTTTCCTCTTCAAGCCGCTCTTCCAGCGAGCAGCCGACCCACCAAGATTCGGCGTCCCGCGGTTCCGTCCAGCAGACGGTCGCCTCCCGGATCAAATCGATTTCGATCGCCGGCAACGTCAGATGCAGCGTCACCCGCTGCCCCGGCAAGACTTTTTCGTTCAGTGCCAGTCGGACACCACGAAACGACAGGTCGGCCAAGTGGCCCTCGACAATTCGCGCATCGCCGTCCGCGGTCGGTACGGCGACCGAGACCCAAGTTGTCTTGAGGTTATCGATGGGATATCGAGTTTCGCATCGCACGGATGCCAGTGCCATTCCATCCTGCATAGATACCTCCGGCGTTCCATTTACGACGGATGCGCCTGTTTTGACGAGGAGTGGAGAGATCGACCGAGGTCGCTCTCCTCATACATAGCATTTTGCTCCGGGTGCGCACGCGGAGGCGTCTCAACCAGACGCCAGCCTAAGGAACGGCTCAGAAACAACTTCCTCGTTTAACCGCGCGGGCATCGCCCCGCGGGTCGAGGGGCGGATCTTCCGCGGCCCGCTGGGCGCGCGGTTAAACGAGAGTGCTGAGATGCCGAAGTTATTTCTGAGTCATCCCTAAGCATCGAAAAGGCGACGACCGTAGGGACCAACAACAAGGCGGCTCGCCTTGGCCAACCCGCAGCTCTCGCTTCGGAGACGCGACTCACCCGGCGTCGTCGAGTCGTGCCCTGAGGTCTTGCCACTGGTTACCTGCTGCGGCGAGCGTCCCCGTCAGGCTTCAGGTTGCACCCGGCGTTTGACGAGTGAGACCTCGTTACCTTTGTCGTTGAAGTTCACTTCATCCACGAAGGTTCGCATCAGGAGAATCCCGCGACCATGCGGGCGTTCCAACCAGGAGAGATCGGTCGGATCGGGAATGCAGGCCAAATCGAATCCGGGACCCTCATCCCGGACCACCAAGACGACTTCATCGGGGGAAAAAACCGCTTTCACATGGACGCGGCGATCCATGTATGGAGGCTCTTCCCGACGGGTGCGTGCCAAATCGAAGTACGCTCCGAGACTCTCCTCACGAAGCGAGGATGAGACTTCGAGGTTCCCGTGGTAGTGGGCGTTTTCCAATGCCTCGCTTAACGCCGTCGCCAATCGCAAGCTCTCCGTCTCATCAAACAACTGACGCTCCTGGACGATCTGCCGCAAGCGGGAAACCAGCGTCGACATCAGTTTGGAGTCATTTTCCAGGACGTAGCTCATTTCCGATAACGAAGAAGTCAGTCGGTGCTCGTCAAACCGCTCTTCCATGTTCGCGAGCACCTGGGTGACGTTTTCGACGAGCGTTTCGGGCAGTGCGCGTTTCGGAACGTAACTGGCGGCTCCACTCTGCAATGCCTGAACGGCAATCTCCTCGCTACCGCGAGCCGTCATCAGAATGACGGGAATCAAAGGAAACCGCTGCCGAACCGCCGAGACGAGTTCCAGCCCATCCATCTCGGGCATCTGAAGGTCCGTGACGATCAGGTCCGGACGTTGTCGCTCAATCTGCTCGAGTGCTTCACGCCCGTTATTCGCGTAATCCACCTCCCACTTCGCTTCCCGCAGCAATAGCGCTCCGGCCAGCGTTCTTTCGGAAAGCAGATCATCGACAATCAGAATGCGTTTCACAGTCTTTCTCCGAAGGCTGGAGGCTGCAGACTGGAGGCTGGAGCCTACAGTCTTTCGCCTACAGTCTTTCG
>CAZFWV010000069.1:0-24212 GCA_964522605.1 uncultured Pirellulaceae bacterium | reverse complement strand
CGGCGGACATCACGTGAATCGCAGCGAAGTGCCATTTCGTGAATCGCTGCCAGGCATGCTGACCGATCGAAGCGTCCGGGATTCTTGGATCGGCGACGGCGGCATTCGTCATCAGACAGCCGAACACAAGGCGGTTCGCTCCGCAGCGGTGGCCTTCAGCCTCATTCAGATGGACATGCGCGCGATTGATTGCCAAATTGACGATACCGCAGTTGGAATCACCCGCCGGATCGGCCAGGTAGATCCCCTTGAATGCCGTGTCGATCGATGTGCCGTTGCCCGATAAAGTCGGCTCATACTTCGGGAACTCTAAGCGGGACAGAGGTGCATAGCTGTCGCGCAGCACGTCGCTATCCGCCGGTTCAGCTCCGCGAAGAATAATTCCATCGTGGATCGTGATCGATTCGCGAAAGACATATTCTCCGGGAGGAAAATAGACGACGCCACCGCCCCGACTTAGCAACTGTCGCTGGGCCTGCTGCAGCTTCGTCTCCCACGTGTCACCGTCGACTTGTGTCAAGTCAACGACACGACCCCATGCGATCCGTTCCGTCCATCCAAGTCCCAGCGGGCGGGTCGGATTCGTTGTCGGCGGTGGGGCTGCTGCGCGAGCGATTCGCATCCAGGATCCAGTAAAGCCGCATCCTGCGAGTGAAGCCGCGGTATTCCTGAACCACTTTCGGCGAGTCAAAGCCTGATCGCTTCCCATTCTGAGACTCCTCCCCATCACGGCAGAGTTTTCTTCGTAGGACGGATTGGCAATCCGTCTTACAAGAGGGACGGATTACCAATCCGCCCTACAAGTAAGTGAGACGGATTACCAATCCGTCCTACATCTATAGGGGTCTCTTTCTTGCCTTCATGTAATGCGCATACAGTGACGCAGGATTCTTGACGCGCAGTTGGATATGTCCGCACTGCCCACAGATGTCGGCATAGACTTTCCCAAACCGTCGGTCTTTGAATACGAGCGCGCCCGGGTTTCCCGGAATGACAACATTCAGCATTCCGCTGGTCCCGTCTCCCTGATCGCGAATGACGACGTCCCGCATGATCTTGGAGGATCCACACGCTGCGCAGGTTGATCGTCTTACGTCGTGTTCCTCGATAAGTTGCGCTTTGACAACCTCCGCTTCTACGGGTGGAGGCGTTGGTGGACCAGGAATCGGCATACCTTCCTGGGGAGCGTCGACGTCGGAAGGGCGGGGCGTCTGACAGTTCCAGCACAGATCGAACGATCGCGGGACACGAACGTGACATTGAGGGCATTTCCATTCGCGCGATTCTGCATGCTCATCGACTTCGTCATTTCCCTGATCTTGGGGAACCCGCTCGGGGAAAGAAGTGAGCTCGTTGCGCAGTGACTCCTGAGTGTCGTCGCGTGGTTCTTCGCTTGGCCGCGATTGATCGGGCTCGACCGTTTCCGGCGGCACGACCGCCGCAACCTCGAGCCCCTCAGCAACGTCAACCAGAATCCCGCCACAATTGCGACAGATCTTCCGATCATCACTGGCGGTGTGAGAGCAGTTTGGACAGCGTCGCATGACGGCACCTTTGATTCTGCTTCATGAAGCTCCCGGGGGGTGTTCTTGATTCGCGACGAATCGCGTGGTGACCTCTGATCGGATTCCGTATTCTGAGAGGGAATCCATGGGGCAAAGGTCGATTCCATCGTCACCTGAGTCAATCGGCCTGGTTGTCACGCACAAGTCGCGCGGGACCAAAGATCGAGAAGAGGAACCACGGATCGAACGGATCAGACGGATACGAACCGATCTGTCCGTGCCGATCCGTATTCTCCGTCAAATCCGTGGTTCTTTCTCCTTCTTAAGGCCCACCTGAACGCGATTTCCTCTCGCTCGTGTCTTTTCTTGATTCCACTGCCATTACATGGACCGCCTCATCGGGCCCATTCTGGGTGTCGATCGACGGCAACTCCGCGTTTTTCCGCGTCTCTCCGCGGCCATGCTCCCTGCATCTGCCCCCGATTTGTACGGAATACGAGCGCGTTGTCCCGGGCCCCGGAGTCTTCGGACTCGACACTCCCTTGTTTGCCTACCGCCACGATTCACTCATTCGCGAGAGGACTTCCATGGGCGGAGGCCCGTCGTGGACGACGACACGATACCGCAAGCGAAGCACATCGTTCTTTGGAATCTTGAACGCTGCGGGAGCGACAATGCACGGGTTCACCATGGCAATCGGTTTCAGGTTGTGCCAAAGTGACGGCGGGTTGTCACGGTGGTCAATGACGGCTACGCCAACGGTTTCGCCCGAGGTGAGTTGAATAACGTAGTCGTACCACGGTTTAGAAGGCCAGTCGGATTCAGGTTTTAAATGATGCGGTTCGGGTAACGCCACTTTTCCATCGGGCGAATAATACGCCGCCTCACCTTCCTTGCGTCCTTTGACGCAGAAACCTCCAAACGCCGTATGATCTAGTTCGATATCGTTCTGAGCCGCCAGTTGGAAATCTTCATCGATGACAAAGACCCCGTCTTGCTCGCGCACCTTGATTGTGGTTGTTTCCACAATTGCTGGTCGGGTACCGACCATCCAGTCATTTTGGACCTGTAACACTGCATGTTCCTGGTCGGCCTCCGTCAACTTGACTTCACGATTCAGGATGACTCGGTCTTCGGTGCGCGCCCATTCACCCCACCCCCAGAAGTCTGCCCGCTGATCTCCGACCGTCGATGCGTGCCAGGCGAGGAAGATTCCGCGATGGTGTCGGTGGTCACCGGGAGCGAAGTCGACGACGCGCACTCCTTTGGGTGAGAAGACAGGGTAGAGGCAGCAGACGCTGTTGGCAGTCAGGTTCGTGTCGGCGGGTTTGGAAGTCATGTAGCGAAGAACAGTCCGGCCATCGGGAGTTTTGAGGACCAAACCGTGGTCGTCCGGAGTTACCGAGTAAACTGCATCAGCCGAATCCGCCGCGGTTCCTTGGTTCGACATGATCATCCCCATGATCAGCAGGCCAGACAGAATGATTCGCTTGCAACACATCATTGATTCTCCTTCTCTTCCGGCCACTTGTCATCCCAGCCGGTCCACGATGGATACGTTTCTTCCGGCGGCAAGCGGAGTTTAGGTCCTTTTCGATCGGGAAGTCCCTCGTTGTAGAAGATATACAGCCCACCTTTACCCGCGACAACGATATCCTTGTCGCCGTCTGCGTCCATGTCGGCCGTGTTCAGTTTCATGCCGACGGCCGGCACGAAATTGGGTGCCGGGTTGCGCTGTGTGACATCATCGCTCATCTGAACGAGATGGTTAAAGGCCAGCGGATGTCGCGTCCAGTTACCGCGATCGTTCTCATACCAGAACGCAAACAGCGGCTCGTAACAACTGATATCGCGACCGTGATGGGCGAACAGCCGTTTTCCCGTCACCAGGTCCAGTCGTCCATTACCGGTGAGATCGTCGAGCACCATCGTGTGAAACTGGCCGAAGTCGGTTTCGATCCAGTGCTGTTGGAAGGTTCGATTGCCCGAAGCGTCTTTCTTCTGTTCGAGCCATGCCAGGCCATAGGTGTGGGCAGCGCCGATGATGATGTCGTTCAGCCCATCCTCGTTGACATCGTGAATCAGGATCGGGTGCGAGGCGGCGCTACCGCCGACCGAAACCTGGAACTTGTAGTCGGCGTGAAATGGCCACCGGTCCTCCGCCAGATTATCCGGCTGCTCATACCAGCCGACCGGCGTGACGATGTCGCAGCGTCCATCACCATTGATGTCGCCGAGTCCGTTGCCGTGCGTTTCTCCCTCGGTGCCAATCACGTGCTCAACCAACCAGGGTGCCTCGGATCGATGTTCAATCCACGTCATTCCCTGACCGGGCTTCAGGCTCCAATGATTACACAGAATGTCATCGTCTCCGTCTCCGTCGATGTCGCCGTGAATGACACCTTCCATGGAAAGCGCCGAATGGATTCGTGTGCCCTTCCATTTTTTGCCGGCGGCCAACCCTTCCGGACCCGGGTTCTCATACCAGAAGGCACCCTTCATCCGCATCCAGCCCGAGCTGACGATGTCGGGCCGACCATCGAAGTTCACATCCATCGCGAACTCGCTATTGTCATCTGTTTCCGGTCCATTCGTCTCCGCTCCATCGCGAAAGTCCTGATGCTTGATCCAGTTCGGCGCCTCGTACCAATTTCGTCCCGCGGCAATATCCAGATCACCGTCGCCATCAAAGTCGGCAACAGACGCGCATTCGCTGAACGGGCCGTACCAGTACGTGTGGTTCGCCGGATCATGAACCGGTCCATCAATCTTGACGGGCAAGAAGATCGGCTCGTCTGCCACCAATGCGGTCCCGGACAACAGGAAAATGGTCCCGGCAATCAAAACAGAGGTTCGCATGGCGTGGTCTCCTGATGACTCGATCGGTTGGATGATGAACGAGAGTGATCTTGAGTGACAAAACACTCCTTCACGAGCACTGAAGCACATTTCGATGTCGCGTCGCCGAATTCGTGAGAATTCGATGCCGGCAAGCACCGGACGATTCGCAGCAGCAGTGGGCAGTTGCGTCCTATTGTAACGTTCCTCGCGCGCCGCGGAAAAAGGGGGCACTTCGAGGCAAGGCGGGATCGCTGGGTGAGGGAAAGGGGGCAAGTTTGAGCCGCGGAAACGCGCGGAAAAGCGCGGAGCGGAGCTTCGATTGCGGTTTGCTCCCAGCCGGGAACCTGGAAATGAGCGAACCGCAGCCGTGATTCAGATCGAGGGGTCGGAGAAGCTCCGTTCGATCCGCGGTTCCTCTTCCAAGAACATGTTTGGAAATACGAAAAACCGGGCTCCCGAGTGTGCCACTGGCTCTGCCAGTGCCGTTGCTACGTCCAAGAATGCCACTGGCATAGCCAGTGCCACCCCATTTTCCAAACAGCTTCGCGCAATGTGTGCGTCAATCGATCGTTCTTCTAGTGCACAATCAGTAGTGCGGAAGCTTGTGGAGTTGATTAGGATAGTTATCAATTGACTGATGCGAAACTGGCTGTGATGAGTGAAGGCGGGATGGAGAATGAAGCGAATCCTCGCGATCCTTGTTGCGTTGATCTTGCTGCTGCTGATCGTTGGATGGCTGGATCCGGCGAGTCGACTTCCGGGGTTGATCGCGGGCGAGCATTTCTTTCAGGGGAAACCGACACGATATTGGAGCGCCCAGTTGCGCTCGGAAGATCCGACGGTCTGCGAAAGTGCACGCCAGGAACTTGATGAAGCGGGGGCAGCGAGCTTGCCAGTGCTCGTGGAGTTATTGCAGGACAAATCAGGTGAGGAATGGGATGCCGCAAAGGTTCGCTGGATGGCGGCCGAGACGCTGGGGCACATTGGAGTTGAGGCTCAAGAGGCGACTCCCGCGATGCTTGCCGCCCTCACGGATTTGGATGCGCATGTCCGCTCGGTCGCTGCCGGAAGTCTGCCCGCGATCAATGCGCCGGCCGATACGGCTGTGCCGGCGCTCGTGGATCTGATCCAGCGAGATCCTTCCGTGACGGCTTTGCGGGCCCTCAGTGAGTACGGTCCCTCTGCAAAACCGGCGCTGAATAATCTTGTTCAACTGGTTGGCGATGAGCAGCTGAATTCCGAAATCCGGTGGAACGCCGTGCGCACGTTGGGGAAGATGCGAGATGCAGCAACGGAGGCGATTCCGGCACTCGTTGCCCAATTGCAGAATCCGATTCCCAGTATCCGAGAACACGCGGCTGAGGCACTTGGAGATATCGGTCCAGCCGCGCGGCAAACAGCCGAAGCCCTGTTGCCCTTACTCACCGATACTGTACCCAAGGTGCGACGCGACGCGGCTCGCTCCCTGGGACAAATCCAAGCCCCCGCAGACATCGCAGGCCCACCGCTCCAGCGTTTGCTGGCGGATCCGGAGCCAATCGTGCGCGATGCTGCTCGCACTGCCCTGACAACGGTTGCTCCTGAATTGCTGACACCACCGCCAACCGATGCGGCCGCAGGGGATCGACCCGCTGTCCCCGACGGTGTGACGGTGCCGTCCAATTGATTCGAGGCGGTTTCAAAACTGGGAGGGCGCGGCTCCTGCCGAGCCGCGGGTCGCCGGACGATTCACGGCTTGGCAGGAGCCTCGCCCTCCCTCAATCGCCGAAGTTGTTTTTGAGTCATCCCAAACGGCGCAGTTTCAAAGCGAGCGTTTGCTGTTCAGGCAGGGGGAAGATTCCGCCAAAGAATGCTCTCCATCGCCTGACGCATCTCTTCACGGGCGTTCTGGTCGGATTCCCAGTAGAACGCAATGAACGAATAGACGCGAAGCCCACGACGGAATGCGTAGACTTCTTTACACAGGCTTTCCTTGTCAATGACGCCGCGATACAGGAAATGCTCAGCCGGCATGCCATTGATTTTCCGAACGGTTCGAGGAGACGCGATGCGCCATTGCGCGACGCCGTGCGATGGTTCGGCATGGTACGCCTGCAGATCGATGTTTTCCCGATCAAAGCAGAGTAGTTCCAGCAACGCCGTTTTTTCCGACGTCCGCATCCGGTACTGGACCAGAATCACCTCGCCTTCGAGTCGTTGTTCAGGCAAGACTGCGCTGGCCGTTTGAATCCAGCCGCGAGGAACAAGGAATCGAAAGCCTTCCGCATCATTCTGGTAGACGGGGGCGTCCCGCAACACCGGAGCTTTGGGCTGTGAATCGCAGCCGCTCAGGATCAGTAAAAGGATCACGCCGAATGGCAGATGGATCCATCGCGGAAACATGCAGGAGATTGGAATCAAGAGGATAGGCACCGTTTCACCAAGGTTTCTCAGGGAGTTCACGCCGGCCGCGAAACCTACTTTCGCCAC
The DNA here is from genome assembly GCA_964522605.1 of uncultured Pirellulaceae bacterium. Classification (GTDB taxonomy): domain Bacteria; phylum Planctomycetota; class Planctomycetia; order Pirellulales; family Pirellulaceae; genus CAVZLD01. The sequence continues at coordinate 17,397 of CAZFWV010000069.1, read as the reverse complement.
CCCTCGAGAACAACAAATCTTGAAATGCGTTCCAGGTTTTGTCTCAAAAGCCACGGTCGACGTAGGCCGATTTGTCTCAAGTCGGCAATTTCGCCATGTTTGCCGACTTGAGACAAGCCGGCCTACAGTTGTGTGACATATCGCTAGGTTTTGTCTCAGAACTCTTCCGCAGCACTGGCAGAGCCAGTGGCACCCGCTGATTCTGTGTGCCACTGGCTACGCCAGTACAGTTTTGAAACGAAGCCTAGTCTTCTGATTTGTGTGCCACTGGCTCCGCCAGTGCAGTCTTGAGCCTAGTCTTCTGATTTGTGTGCCACTGGCTCCGCCAGTGCAGTCTTGAGACAGACCCTAGTCTTCGTAACCGCTCACATCCTCGCCTTCGTTTCGTGTGGCAAGCGCGTGGAGTACTTTCAGGTCGACCTCCGTATTCAGTCCGTGCACCGACGTGTCGGCGAACAAGAAGAAAACTTTCCCGGTGTGCGATGAGAAGAAATCGTAAGGCTCGCTATAGGGGTTATTCAAGGTTCGGTTGCCGATCCGAGCCAGGATCATCGCCGGAGCTTTCTCCGTCATCGAGCTGTAGACCGGCGCACCGGGTGTCGTCTTACACGTACCGCCGGTCATCACACCGGCCCAGGGTGCTCTGGCGAACATGGCCGCACGCTCACCAATTGCAATTGTCTTGCTCAAACCATCGGTAACGTCTTGCTGCGCAATCCGGCTGTTGCGCTGGAACAGTCCGTTGCCCGAATCCGGGTCGATGTTGATTAAGCCATAGGATCCGAAGCAGGCGACATAGCTGTTTGTCGCTGCCTGCCCTAGTGGATTGTTGATCTCGTCCGTAACCGTGAACTCTCCACTGCCCTCATCACTCGGACAAATCGCGACCCACAGCGGTACCGTGCGGATGTCGGCATTCTGGGGATCTTCAACGGCCGTCCTCGGATCAATCCGTTCGGATAACACGTTCTCCTCCAGGAAGGGTAGCAGAAATGTCAGCCAACTCCATCCTGGTTGACTCGGCTCAACCCGCAATGTGGGCGGAGGTGCGTCCCAACGACGAACAACGGGTGAATTCGAATGGGGAGCAGCTGGGGGCGTGGCGGGGGTCGTCGGTGGCGTTTCCTTAATCACCGTCGTCACATATCCGGGTGGGAAGACGCCGTGAGTCGTCTCGTAATCGACCAGAGCGATCCCGATCTGGCGCAATCGATTTCGACAGTGAGTTTGTCGGGCCGCTTCCCGCGCAGCCTGGATGGCTGGCATCAGCATTCCCACCAGGACAGCGAGAATGGCGATCACGATCAGCAGTTCTACCAGACTGAATCCAGTTCGCCTACGCATCGATTTCCCCCGCGTCGCTCATCGACTTCTCATCTACAATTATGATAACACGTTTACCTTTTTCGAATGGCCGGTCGGGAATCGGCCAAATTGTCTTATCCACCCGCCGTTTTGCTGCGAGATTTCCGTGACGTTGCCGTGCTGTTTCTGGGCTGTTGTCCCGATCTTGCCGGTCCTGCCGACTTTGGTCGCAGTGATCCTTGCGGTGCTCGTCGCCCTAATGTCCGCGGTCTTTTCGCTGCGCCATCCGCAAACCGTCTATCGCCTGGCGGTCTTTCTTTGGAGTCAAAAACTCGCACTGCTCGTGATCATTGCACTGGCAGTGGTCGGATTCCGGGCTACGAAGATCTTGATCGGCGATTCGCCAGAGTCGCACAATCCGATCGCGAATGAACACCGTTGGACGATGGATCGAGGCAATCTGTTGCGGCATGGTCGCAGTCCCGGCAGCCGAGACCCAGTCACACGCAACACGATGTGGGAATTTCAACCGCGTGGGACTACGTTCGTATCGTCGCCCACCGTGGTAGCCGATCAAGTCTTTCTTGTTGGCTCGCGGAACGATCGTGGGACAATTTTCTGCCTCGATGCGGAGAGCGGGAAGCTGAATTGGAGCTGTCGGCCCGAGGGATACCGCGCGACCTTTTCGTCACCGGTCGTCGATCGCGGTCTGTTGTTCGTGGGGGAGGGATTTCATCACGTGCGAACCGGACGACTGGTTTGTATCGATCTTCAAACCGAACCTGGACGGGTGTGCTGGACCTTCGCGACCAACGGTCACGTGGAATGCACGCCGGTTGTTGTGGACGACCGAGTGTATTTTGGTGCCGGCGACGATGGAGTCTACTGCCTTCGACTGCCGGAGGATGCACGTGGGAACCCCGAAATGTTGTGGCACGTTTCCGGTCCGGAGTACGCAGATGTGGAGACGTCGCTGGCCGTTCATCAAGGGCGCGTTTACGTCGGACTTGGAATTGGTGGCGAGGCTCTTGTGGTGCTGGATGCCGACACGGGCCAAGAACGTGCGCGGCTGACGGTGCCCTATCCGGTCTTCAGCCCTCCCGCCATTGACGGCGATAAGCTGTACGTGGGTATGGGAGTGGGGGACTATATCACCGCAAGTGCCACACCGGAGGGGCAGGTTTGCTGTGTTGACTTAGCAACTTGGCAGATCGACTGGAAGTACTCGATCCCCGGGACGGTCTTGGGTGCGATCTCGGTCGTCCCGAACGGACTCGCCTTCGGTGCTTCCGACGGGAAGGTCTATCGTCTAGCACGCGATGGAACGCTGCTCGACACGTGCGAGTTCGCGGCGCCGATCCACGCATCGTTAGCCATCGGACAGGACCGGCTCTATGCGGTAACCGATGACGGCCATCTGCATTGCTTGACGATCGAAGGATTGCAGCCAATCTGGACATTGCCGCTGGCAGCGACTGGGCACTGCATCGCGTCTCCCGTTTTGGCACACAGCAGCATTTTCGTCGCCACGGAAATGGGAGGCTTACTGCGAATTGGAAGCTCCGAACACGTTCCACAACTGGACAGTTGGTATGGTCCAGGGGGCCGTCCGGGTGCGGTCGGGTGCGACGCAGAGTCCCGGCTTGGATCGGAAGGTGTCCTGATTTGGTCGCGTCCGATCTCCGATGTACTAGACGGTGGCGAGTGGGTCCTTTCGGGACCGATGGCACGCGCTGGCGGCTTGCTCGTGTTGCCTGTTCAGAAACGCCAGACCCCGGCACTGGTTGCACTCGATATCTCGACTTCATCCAACTCATTGCCATCCGGTTCGCTGCAGTGGCGCACGGATACCGCGGGCCGGATCACCACGTCGCCTGTAATTTCTGGCGGTCGGATCGCGATTTGTTGCCAACCCGGCGACGCACAACCGACTGTGCTTCAATGCCTGAACCTGTCGGATGGCACCATCCTCTGGCAGCAGACGCTCACGGATACCGCGGACCCGACCCTTTCTTTGCAGGCCCGTCGGACGCACGTTTTGCTGGCCGATGCGCAGGGAATCCTGGTCGCGGCCGACAACGGACCGATCTGGTGTTTTGACTGGGACGGCAGGCGTCAGGCGGTCGTTTCGTGCGGGTCAGTTCAGCAAGCCGTACTTGCGACACCCGTCATGCTGGTGACTGCAACGCGTGATCCAACGCGACTGATTGCTTTTGATCGACCGACGGGGACTCCGCTGTGGGAGGTTTCACTTCCCCATCCTGTCCCCGTTGGTATGGTTCCGCGATCGGATTCACTGATCCTGGGGACGAAAGCGGGGTTGGAGCGGCGCAGCCTGATCGATGGCCAAATTCTCGCGGCAGCGGACGATGCGGGCGGTGTGGCGAGCGAGATCTGGTGTGACGGAGTCGACGTGTTGTACTCCGATGGACAACAGAAGCTGGTTTGGCGAAGCCTGCCGTCCCTGTCACTCATGCCAACGCCAGCCGTTGTCGCGCCCAGCACCGCACCGCTCGTCGCGGCCGACGGAGTCGTCTTCACGGAAACCCGACCCGAACCTGTCGATGGCCATCGGCTGTTTCGTGTCAACCGGTCGCGGCCCGATTCGATCACCCCCTGGTACACTTTGCCGGCGGATCAGACAATCACCGGACCGATGCTGTTGACTGGTGATTATCTGTTTCTCGTGACCAACGGGCGACATGTCTATTGTCTGGCAGGACATCCATGATGATCTGGTAGTGTGAATCGTCCGACCTGGGCAGCGCGAAGAATTGTGCAGGCGTTGGCTGTATTTACTCCTTCAACCTGAGCGAATTGCTGCTATGCAAACCCCCGACCAGTACGAGTTGGCAATCATGCGTACGCAACTGGCCAACGAGCGGACCTTGTTGGCTTACCTGCGTACGTTCTTGGGATTTCTCGCCACAGCCGCGGCCATTTACCGCTTTTATACATCCCCCAACGCCGCCGCCATCGCGATTGGATTTGCCGTGATCTCTGTGGTGATCATGGCCTTCGGTATCCGATCGTTTCTGCGCGCCAAGCAAGAGATGAGGCATCCGAGGACCTGAATGAGGAAACTTGGGTTCCACGGAGCGAGCGAATGGGTACGGCTCAATCGTCCGCGCAAGAAATGGCAAAAAACCTGGACTAGATGGTTTTCCTCGAGCTTGCCACACGCAACAATGATGCGGCGAGCTTGCCCTGGAGTGGTAGCCTGGATGCAACCCAATCTGATCCGAGGAGTGATAACATGTCCACGAATCCATTTGACCCTTCTGGAACGGAGCCGGTACCTGCGACATCGGCGATGATCGTCAGCAAGGTCACGCCACCCGCCATTGCTCTTATGGTGATCGGCGTCTTGAATTGCCTGATGGCGGTCTATCAGGGCATCAACAACTTGGTGATGATGACGAAGGGACCTGAACTACTGCAGCAGAATCCTCAGTTCGAGCAGATGCAACGCGATATGGAAGCGCAGGGTGTAGAGTTTGATCCGGCGCAGTTCATGCAGACGATGCAAATGATCGGTCCGATCGGAATTGTGGTCGCACTGCTCGCCTTGGTGATTGGCGTCGTGATCATCCTCGGTGCGTTGAAGATGAAACAGCTTCGATCGTATGGTATGGCGTTTACCGCGGCCGTGTTGGCGATGATTCCGTGTCTATCGCCCTGCTGCATCTTCGGACTGCCGATCGGCATCTGGGCGATCGTTGTCCTCAATAACGCGGAAGTAAAAGCCGCCTTCCGGTAATTCAAGTCACGCCCGATCAAAGAGAAACCACGGATCGAACGGACGAAACGGATTTCCACTGATCGGTCTGTGTCGATCCGTTCCCTCCGTAGAATCCGTGGTTTCTCCTCCTCCTTCGGTCTCATCTCAACGCGATTTGATCTCGCCTGCGTCGGCCGCCTTGGATTCGGGACACCAGGGTTCCGGGCCGCCCGGTTTGGGTTGCAGAAACTTGGCGTCGACTTCGCGATACCACTCGTGCAAGGTGTCGCGCATCGAACCTACGGTATCCGGCATCTGATCTGCCAGATCTTGCTGCTCGCCAAGGTCCTGGCTTAGATCGTACAGATGGGTCTGTCCATCTTCATACCGTTCCAGTAGTTTGTAGTTCCCGACGCGTACGGCGCCTCCCGGAAAACCGCCCTGATTGCTGTAATGCGGGTAATGCCAGAACAGGGGGCGAGACGGAAAACCGTCGCTGTCATTCTTGAGTAGCGGAACGAGACTCACGCCGTCGATTGCATGATTCAGGGGGACCTCGGCGATCTGCAGAATGGTCGGATAAAAGTCCACGCTGATGACGGGCGTATCGCACTGCGATCCTGGCTGGGTGACACCGGGCCACTTGATCAAAAACGGTTCGCGAATTCCCCCTTCGTACAGCCAGCCTTTGCCGCCGCGAAGTGGAAGGTTCGAGGTGGGTGAACCTTCGGATGTCGACAGCCCGCCGTTGTCGGACATAAAGCAGACAACGGTGTTGTCGGCCAAGCCGAGTTCCTGCAACTGATTGAGTACACGGCCTACCGCCGTGTCCATCGTCTCGACCATGGCAGCGTAGGTTGCGTGACGTTGTCGCGTTCGAACGCGGCGCGGTGCATCGGTCGGCCAGATCTGTTCTTCATCGGCAAATTCCTCCAGACCTTCGGTTGCTGCGGCCTTGTGACGATATTTCTCCACCAATTCCGCGGGGGCCTGCAGTGGCGTGTGAACGGTGTAAAAGGCCAAGTACAACAGAAACGGTTCGTTCTGCAACTGCTGCAACACGTTAAGGGCTTCGTCAGTCAGGCGAGCCGTAAGGTGTTCGCCTTCGGGGCCGTCGGCCAGTTTCGGATTCTGAAACGGCGCGAAGTATCCCCCCGGAGGCGATCCGCGGTCGTGACCTCCAATGTTGATTTCGAATCCCTGTGCCTCCGGCCAGAACTCCTCCGACGGACCCAGATGCCACTTGCCCAAGAACGCGGTTCGATACCCCGCGGTCTGTAGCGCTTCGGCCAAGGTGATCTCTTCGACCGGCATCCGGTCATTTAACGAAGCGGGCCGAAACCGACCTTCCCGACGACCTGTGAACCAGTCCGTGGCATCGACACGAGTTGGATATTTGCCGGTCATGATGCTGTACCGTGTGGGGCTGCAGACCGGGTTGGCGGCATAGCCATTCGTGAACCGCATTCCCTCCTGGGCCAGTCGATCGACATTGGGCGTTTCGTAAAATGTCGCCGGATTGTTCGCTCCGATGTCCATGTAGCCCAAATCGTCGACGAGAAAGAACACAAAGTTCGGCCGGCCCGCGCCAAGACTCGTTTGTGCATTGCCGAGCGAAATCAGGATCAAGATGCCTGTTAGGACTCGTCGCATAGCCGCGTCTCCAGTGTCGGGGACTGTCTCAGGAAGATCATTTTCGACGGGGAATTCCCGATTCTATCGCGTCAGATCGCACTGCGCCTTGAAATCTCGTAGCCGAATTCGTGAGAATTCGGAGCCTCCGGCGATGCCCTCCGAATTCTCACGAATTCGGCTACAAGGAGACAAGGACCGCGTCTTGGGTTCAATGGATTTGATTCCTCAAGCAAGATTCCAGGGTGGCTTCTGCGGGCGGCGAAGCAGCGCGTTTGCATCGTCATCATTCGTAAATCGTTCCGACTGGGGGTCCCACCGCAGGACTTTTTGTTTGCTCAGCCGACAGGCGATCACGCCTAAATGGCAGAGAGTCGCGCTGCTGTGTCCGGCTTCGACTGGTGCGATCGGTTCCTGTCGACTTTTCACACAGTCGATGAAGTTGCCAATATGGTTGCTGCTGTACGGAAGGTGCAGCTCATCGGCTCCAATCTCGGACTTCCAAATCGATGCGGGCTCGCTGTAGTGGCCTCCGTATCCAGTGACGATTACCCCTTCCGTACCCTCGAAGCGTGTCTGCACCGAGGGTTCGTCGGTACGGCAAACCAGTTCGACTCCGTTGGCATAGCGGCAACGAAACTCGGTCTCCAAAGCCGCATCGAACAAGCTGCCGTTCGGCAACCACTTGGCGCGAATGAACTGGACTTCGACCGGGCCAGTTCCATCAGCATCCAAAGCCCATTGCGCCAGATCGTTCGAGTGAGCGCCGTAATTGGTGATTTGTCCTCCCGAGTAGTCATAAATAAAGCGGAACCGATACAGGCAGCGGTCTCGGTGATAGGGTGCATCGGCGGCGGGACCGAGCCACATGGCGTAGTCAAAATCCGGCGGCACTGGCATCGCCTGCCAGCCGGGTCCTGGGCCGACCTTGTTGTGGTAACCGACGTTCGTGATGATGCGCTGCAGTTTGCCGATTCGCCCATTGCGCACAAGTTCGCAGGCGTGGCGGCTTTCTGGACGCGATCGCTCATGGCTTCCTGTTTGCAGGATGCGCTGATGCCGGCGAACCGCTTCGATCATCGCCCGACCGTCCGCGACCGTCAATGAGAGTGGCTTCTCGCAATAGACGTCTTTGCCCGCCTCGCAAGCGAGGACTGTCATCGCGGCGTGCCAGTGATCGGGAACAGCGATCACCACTGCGTCGATATCCGGGCGGTCGAGCAGCTCGCGGAAATCTCGCAGTGCAACACAGTCTCGGTAAGATCCGCTCCGGCGCTGTTCGGCATAATACTGATCAATCCGTTGCCGCGCGGGTTCACGACCGTAGAAGTCGTCGTCATTCTTGTAGCCGTAGCTGCCTTGGTTCACATCACAGACGGCGACGGCCTGGACATCCGGTCGCTCGAGAAACTGCTGCAGCAACACGCCCATGCATTGATTGCCGGTTCCAATGAAGCCGACTTGGATGCGATTGCTCGGTGCCGCTGCACCTCGAACCGAATCCGCGACAATCTGTGGCGCCGCGCAGGCGACGGTCGCCGCCTGCAGGAACTTCCGACGACTAAATTGCTTCGTCATTCCGTGCGCTCCAAAATCGCGTCAACCGCGAATCCTCCGCTCGTACATCACTCTTGCACCATCACACTCTCTGTAGCCCTCAGCGTCTTTGTGTTCTCCGCGTTTCTCTTTTTCAACGCAGAGAGCGCAAAGGCGCAGAGGGCCGCAGAGTCGAGAGGAGGTACCAGTTGGTTGGGCTCCATCGCCCTGCCGTCGTGCGCCAGGACAATCCCACGATGCTTGATTCGCTGCAGCACCATCCTACCACGATGGACCGCATGATGAAGTCTGGGAATGGATGGTCGGTTCGGTTTCGGGGCAGGCGTTGGTGATTTCCGGGGCGAGTGGCGATATACTGGTTGCCGGTTCTTTGCGTCCTGCGCCGCGATGCAGAGCGGATCTGAGGTGCCGCTGGGGGGATCGTTGGCATGCGAGATGTTTGGATCGGTCATTGAATCCGAAACATTTCTTCATTCGGTTACATGAGGTAAGTGATGATCCAGTTGGGTATGCACACGGATAATTGGCGGTGTCTGAGTGGCAGTTTCGAGACCGCTTGCGAGGCGGCCGTGCGTCATGGCTTAGAGCATATTGAATTTGCCGTGATCCACGGACAGAACTTCATTCAGGCAATGGGGTATGACCCGGGAATTTCACTGCAGTCGAATCCTCGAGCGTTGAAGCGATATCTTGACGAGAAAGGGCTGCAAGTTTCTCAGATCGACGGTTCGTACCCCATGATGGGTCCGGATGGATCGGCGTTTGGCGTGCAGTACGTTCAACAGTCGATTCGTTTTGCCGCCGAGGTCGGCTGTCCGATGGTCGACACAGTGGATGGGGCTTTTGAGATTCCGGGGTTCTCGCGAGAAGAAGTCTTTCGCGTCACGTGCGACAACTACCGGCAGGTACTTCCCTGGGCGGAAGATTACAAGGTGATTATCAACGTCGAGCCACATGGGCCCTACACGACGGATGTGGACTTCATGCAGCGACTGTTCGATCATTTTGACTCCGAATACTTGCGGCTGAACATGGACACCGGCAATTCCTTCATCGCCGGCCTCGATCCGCTCGAGTATCTCAAGTCGCTGCGCAAGTACCTCACACATGCCCACATTAAGGACGTCAGCGAAGGCTTGGCCGCCGCCTGTCGTGGTGAAGAGACGGGAATCGCGATGAGTGAAGTGCCGATTGGCGGTGGAGTGAATGCGGAGAATATCAAGCGGTGTATTGAATACATGAAAGAGACGGGATTTGATGGAGCGGTGTCGATCGAGTGTTCTGGCACCGAAGAGAACATTTCCAAGAGTATCGAGTTTCTGCGAGCCCTGCTGTGAGGAGTAGATCGATGTGCAACAAGATTTGTGTCATGCTTGTGATCTTCGGCTGCGGAATCACGTCCGCATGGGCTCAGGATCAAGCATCCACCAGCGAATGGATCTCATTGTTCAATGGTCGAGATCTGGAAGGCTGGACGCCCAAGATTCAGGGCTATGCGTTGGGTGACAATTTTGGCAACACGTTCCGCGTCGAAGATGGTCTGCTGAAGGTGCGGTACGACCAGTACGACAAGTTTGGCGATCGGTTTGGGCATCTGTTTTACAAGCAACCATTTTCGCACTATCGCCTGCGCGTCGAATATCGATTCGTCGGCCAGCAGATTGCGGGCGGTGCGGGTTGGGCGCTCCGCAATAGCGGCATCATGATCCATGGGCAGGCGCCCGAGACCATGACGAAGGACCAGAGTTTTCCCGTGTCGATCGAAGTGCAGTTGCTGGGGGGGACAGGAAGCGGTACGCGACCGACGGCTAACCTGTGCACTCCCGGCACCAATGTGGTTTTGAATGGCAGACTGTGGACACAACACTGTACGAATTCGAGTTCGGAAACGTATCACGGCGAGCAGTGGGTGACAGTCGAACTCGAAGTTCATGGCGACAAGCAGATTGAGCACAAGATCGATGGCAAGGTCGTGATGGCTTATACTCAGCCGCAACTCGACCCGAACGACGCGGATGCCAAGAAGCTGATCAAAGACGACAAATTGTTGCTGACCGGCGGTACGATCTCGCTGCAATCGGAAAGTCATCCAGTTGAGTTTCGCAAAGTCGAGCTGCTACCGCTGTCGGAATAGTGCGTATTTCAGATGACCTTGCCGTGGTCGAACCTGGTATTCGGCGCGATGATTCCGCGTCCTTCCGCGCGACTCCGCGGCTACACCTCCCGCACTTTCGGTAGCTACACGACGCGCAGGCGTTCGCTGTTCAGTGCATTGACCAGAAAGCGAACAACGTGTGGCGCCATGTGGTTGTAATACGGAAAACCATGCCCGCCGGCCGACGTATCCAAATCGCACTCGAAGGGGATGCCGAGCGAGCTGAGTTTCATCCGCAGCCGATCTGCACTGTCGTACCAGCGCGTGTCGGCCGGGTCGCAGCAGAAGAACTGTCGACGCGGCCAGTTGAGCGGATGAATGTGCAGGATTGCGGTGTCTTGCCGCGCCTGTTCAGGATCCTCATACATTTCCAGCAGCGGGTCGCCTTCTTCGGCGTCTTCGATTCGCTTTTGGAAATCGATGGCAGGCGAAACTGCGGCGACAACGGGGAAGAGCTGAGGGAACAGATAGGCATAACGCAGCGCACCCTGCCCTCCCATACTGGTCCCCAGCAGAGCGATTCGTGGTGGTTCGATACCGAATCGCTCGCGAATGAATGGCAGTACATTTTGAATGACATGTTGCTGGGCGGTGATGGAGGCGTCGAATTCGGGGCAAATCCGATCAACCCACCAGCTGCGCGCGGTTTGGGGTGCGACGACGCGCAAGCCATGTTGCTCGAATTGGTCCACGAAGGCGGCCTGCTCGCGCAGGCTTCCCTGATGCACGCCGTGCAGATACAAGACGACGTAACCGTTCGGGTTCCCTTCGCTCGGTTCGAACACATCACAGGGATGACCTGCCAGATCGAGCGCAGCCCAGTTGCCGTAGGTTGGCCGACTCATACGATCGATTCCTTTTCTCGATGACTTGGTTGACCTGCCACCAGCCGCCCTGTCGCGAAAGTCGGTGCGGAAATGCGCTCTCATCGGTTGATGGATCCCGTAGTCCCGAAAACCGGGTCCCTCGGTTAGAGTATTACGGCAAGCCAAACGGCTTCAAGGCGTGCGTGTGGGTTGCGGGAGATCGTGAGGCCTAGAAGGAGGTTTCGTACGGTCGATGAAGACACTGCTGACGGAAGAACAGGTCACTACCGGGGTACGGCGGATGGCGCGTGCAGTGGCGACGGTTTATGGAGACCGTCCGCTGACGATTGTCGGCGTCTTGACCGGTAGTGTCGTCCTGCTGGCTGACATGATTCGGCTTCTCTCGATGCCGCTCCGTGTGGGGGTCGTTCAGGCCAGCAGCTATCGAGGTGCGACGCGGCGGGGGCCGCTCGTGATCAACTCTGATTTGATGCCCGACATCGCACGCCATGACGTGCTGGTGGTGGACGATATTTTTGACACGGGAAATACGCTGGTCGAGTTGCTGGCGCTAATGGAGCAACTGGGGCCCACCTCGATTCGAACCGCCGTGCTGCTGCGAAAGACCGGGCAACAACAGGTCGATCTGCAGCCCGATTTCGTGGGGTTCGAAATCCCCAATGAGTTTGTCGTCGGATACGGTCTGGACTATCGGGACCTCTATCGCAACTTGCCCTACGTCGCCGCCCTGGAGTCTCAGGACCTGGAGCGTAGGGCACCGTAGCCGCGAGATGCCGCGCGTGTCCTCGCCGGCGAGAGTCCCGCCGATCGCCCGGTGCATCCGATTGCACTCGGCATCGAAGGGATTCGCGGGGAGTTTCGCTCGGCGACCGGGGCACACCCTGGACGGTCGTTTTTTCTTCCTTATTATGGCTCTTCAACTTCGTGTGCTTCGTGGTTCGCTTTCGCTGAGACGACTGCGAGACGTGCCGTGTCGTTGGGGAACTTTCGTGACAATCGCATCATGATTCGCGTGCTCCAGATCGTCGGTTCGCTCGAGCGGACGGGCCCCTCGGGGCAGATGGCACTGCTGACCGGTCGGCTGCCGGCGGCCGGTTTTGAGGTCCACGTTTTCAGCCTCGCCGGCCCCGGACCGCTCGCCTCACAGCTCGCTGACCGCGGCGTTCACATCGTCACCCCCCCCGCGCGGCGCCACGCCGGCCTCCAAACCCTTACCCACCTCCGCCAAGCCATCCTCCGCATCTCCCCCCACCTCATCCACACCTGGCCAACCCCCAACCCATGGACAGGCACTGCGCTCGCCGACCCGCAGATTCAACAAAATAAAAACACAAAAAATTTCCAGGCAGGATCGCCAGCCACAACGCCGGGAAAAACGCCGGGACAGGCAATGCAATCTCCGCCGTCGGACGGGCATCAAAACAAAAATCTGAAAAAAACGCCGGGACAGGCATCGGAGCGAGTGATGCCGAACGCAAGGAACGCAAGGACAGGCAATGCATTGGGGCTGTCCGCGGCGGCGAATCTGTGGGGGGCGGCAGCTGCTGCTCAGGTGGGGGTGCGGCGGGTCGTTGTTTCGGAGCGACTTGGCTTTCGGCCCGGCGGATGGCCGCGGAGGTGGACGGACTGGTTGCTAATGCGTTGGGCGCGCCGTTGTGTGGTGAATAGTCCGATCGTGCGAGAGGACTGTATGCGGGCGGGCTGGCCAGCGCGACGCCTCGCTGTGATCCCGAATGGTGTCGAGTTGAATTCTTGTGATCGGTCTCGTGCCCGAGCCCGGATTCTGAAGGAATTATCCTTACCAGCGGACGTGAAGCTAATCGGGTCCGTCGGGCCGCTCGAGTCTCGCAAGCGGATCAAGGATCTCATTTGGTCGGGCGACCAGTTGAATTTAGTCCGCGACGACTGTTATTTGCTGGTGATCGGGGAGGGCCCGCAGTGCTGGCGACTTCAGCGGTATCGCGATCAGGTTGTCTTGCGTGATCGAGTGTTTTTTCTGGGGAGTCGCTCCGACGCGACGGAACTGATCGCGGGCCTGGACTGTCTCTGGCTGGCGAGTGCCCAGGAATCGGTGCCGAATTGCGTCCTGGAGGCCATGGCCGCGGGGGTTCCTGTCGTGGCTTCCGACATCCCGGCCCATCGGGAGCTGATCTTGCCTGGCGAAACCGGAATGCTGGTCCCCTTGGGAAGTCGTCCCGGCTATGCGCGCAAAACGCTGACTCTGCTTGCCGACACGGGTTTGTGCGCGAGATTGGGTGAGCAGGCCCGGCGTCATGTGCAGCAGCATTACAGCGCCGAGGCGATGACGCAGCGTTTCGTCGAGCTCTACCGATCATTGGTCGACGCCTGACCGTTCGGCACAGTGTGCACTTCCCGAACGAGCCGTGGATCATTTCACCTCGTCCCGTGCAGGTTCTTTCAAGACAGCGTGGTCTTCACGTTCGTTCGTCGACGATTTCAATCATTTCGTTCAGGCGACGGGGAGTTTTTGCGAATTTGCGCCGCGTTGCACACCGTGCACGAATGTGCTGCGCGCTGTGCGCAATTTGCTCGTCCGCACACGACGGGCAGTCATGAGATCCGTGCCGAGTGCATACCGAGCTCGCGAAGGTGCAGCGCGCCGCGGAGTGATCGGTTGAACCAGTGGGCCTCTTTACGCTTATTGCGCCCTTGGCGGTTAAGGCGCACTGATTCCAGCAACTGGGACGATTTCGCGCAGATCGGCACCGAATTCCTGTTTTGTGGGCATGAGCAAGGCGATAGAATGACACAACAGGGGCTCGCAAGGGAGATGCATCCGTCGAGAAGACGCGTAGGGAGGTCTGCGATGAAGAATTGCTTAGCCGTCGTTCTGGCGGGCGGAAAAGGATCTCGGCTCGAACCTTTAACGCGCGATCGCGCGAAACCAGCGGTGACCTTCGGCGGGACCTACCGCATTATCGATTTTGCCTTGTCGAATTGCCTCAACAGCGGTATCCGTCGGATGCTGGTTCTGACTCAATACAAGGCAATGAGTCTGGATCGGCACATCAATCTGGGGTGGCGACGGTTCTTCTGTCGGGAGTTAGGCGAGTTCATCGACGTGGTGCCTCCGCAGCAACGGATCGACGAACAGTGGTATCAGGGCACCGCCGATGCGGTCTACCAGAACATCTATACGATCGAGAAGGAGCGGCCTGAGTACGTCGTCATCCTGGCCGGTGATCACATCTATAAGATGAATTACCGCACGATGGTCGAGTACCACCGCGAGAATAACGCGGATCTGACGGTCGGTGCCCTGCGCGTTTCGCCCGAAGCGGCCCGCCAATTCGGTGTCATGCAAGTCGACAGCGACCAGCGAGTTGTCGGATTTCAGGAAAAGCCGGACGAACCGCGGACGATTCCCGGCGACCCAGAACATTGTCTGGCATCGATGGGCATTTACGTGTTCACTGCACGGTTTCTCTTCGAACAGCTCTGCCAGGATGCCACACGAAACCGGAGTACACACGACTTTGGTCGTGATTTGATTCCGGCGATCATCGACAAACAGCGCGTCTTCGCCTTTCCGTTCCGCGATGAAAATCGCAAAGGCGACGCCTATTGGCGCGACGTAGGAACACTCGACGCCTATTTCGAGGCGAACATGGACCTGGTCAGCGTCGATCCGCAACTTAACATGTATGACCAACGCTGGCCGATTCGCACCTATCAGCCCAATTATCCGCCGCCCAAGTTCGTCTTCAGTGGGCGCAACGGAGACTTCGAACGGTGCGGCCGCGCGATGGACAGTATTGTCTGCGCAGGAACGATCGTTTCCGGTGGAAGTGTTGAACGCTGCATTCTCAGCCCCAACGTGCGCATCAACAGTTATGCCCACGTCGAAGATTCGATTCTCTACGAAGGAGTCGACGTCGGCCGGCATAGCCACATCCGTCGAGCGATTCTCGATAAGGGCCTGCAGATCCCACCCGGTGCGCGAATTGGAGTCGATCACGATGAGGATCGAGCGAACGGTTTCACGATCAGTCCCAACGGCATCGTCGTGATCGCCGCCACCGACAGCGTCGAGCATCTGCAGCGCTCCTCGCAGTTTGTGTGAGTCGCGCTTGTTGTTCGAGGGTCAAGCCGGCAGGTACTGAAAGAGCTGGCCGCCGAGTCGCGCGGATGATCGCGGAATCAGAACGTCGGTGGGTGTCGGAAATCCGTGTCATTCCGCGGCACTTTCGGTCTCCGACTGCCCTGCCGTTCTTCGAGTGATGACCTCGATGTTTTCTCCTGTCGACGCACCGCTGCTTCTCGAATACCTGCGGCACTTTCGCATCGATCCCACGCTCGAACCGCGACAGCTGCTGGGCAGCGTGATCGCGCAATTTGCCTCGCTGCCGTATGAGAATCTCACCAAGATCCTGAAGCATGCCGAGCTGGACAGTGCCGATCGCTCACGCCGACTGCCGAACGAAGTGTTGCATGATCATTTTCGATTGGGGACGGGAGGCACTTGCTTCTCGCTGACCGCGACGCTGCTGCAGTTGGTCCGCAGCCTGGGGTGGAAAGCCGAGCCGATTCTGGCCGATCGCCGTTACGGGCCCGACACGCATTGTGCGCTGCTCGTCTGGATCGATGAATTGCCACATCTGATCGACCCGGGGTACCTGATCGTCGATCCGATTTCGCTTCAGCCCGTTACACCGAGGACGATCGCCACTCGCTTCAACCTCCTGCAGCTCGATCCGCACCCGGGCGATCGCTGGGATCTTTCGACGTTGGAGCGAGTCGGCGGAGCGTCTGCGGCTGACTTGTCGATCCGACGCTCCGCCAAGTACCGGCTGACCTACAAGACCCAACCGTGCGACTTCGCCGAGTTCCTGCGTGCGTGGAATGCTTCCTTCGACTGGGACATGATGCAATATCCTCTGCTCACTCGTGTCGCGGGCGATCAGCAAATCTATCTGCACGCCAATCGACTCCAGATCCGCTCGCCCAGTGATGTGCAACGGCTGCAGCTAAGCCAAGACCAACTCGTCACGCAAGTTCACAACCACTTCGGCATCGATCCCCGGTTGATCGAGCGCGCCATCCAGAAGCTGAAAGCTCGATAACATCTTTCTTGGGGAAACACTTGCCAACCTGTTCAGCAAACCATCGACCACGGTTTCCGCATGACACACTACGGGCACCATGAACCTCTGCGGAGGTCCGCAGAGATCGAACGCCGGTGGATGCGACCCGGGATCTTGGGGCCGTGCCATTTCCGTGTCGTTGACGTCGAGCTGTCTTATGATGGAACTTTTGTGATGGAACTTCTTCCTTCAAGATTTCTCAAACCGCCATGTTCGAAACACACCCTCCTGATCCGGTCAAACTGTTCGTCGCGATTCTGTGGAGCGACGTCGAGGCAAGGCAGCAAGCCGTCGAAACCATGACGACAGTCTGGGGAGCGATTGATTTCACCGGGCCCGATCATCCATTTGATGCGACGCATTACTACGATGCCGAGATGGGCGACGGGTTGCGGCGACGGATTGTCAGTTTCGAGCAACTAGTTTCACCCGAGATCCTGCCGGAAGCCAAGTTGCGCTGCAATCAGATTGAACTCGACTTGAGCAATCAGCGGCGACGTCGGGTAAATCTCGATGTTGGCTATCTGGATCACAGCAAGCTGGTGCTGGCCAGTGGAAAGGCCGCCGGGCAGAAGATCTATCTGAGTCAGGGCGTGTATGCCGATCTGGTGGGCCGATACCGCGCCGGAAAGTACCGACCGTTCGAGTGGACCTTTCCCGATTTTCGCGACGGCCGTTATGACCAGGAGTTGGCCGCGATCCGCCAGCTCCTGATGCAGCAGCGTCCTTCGGGACCGCGAGCGAAAAACGTAGACGGTTAGGCGTCCTGTCCTCTCGTGTCAGATATTGGGCGACCGACGGAAGGGACCCTTCCAGCCTGCTCGGCACGCGTTTTCCGGCGGTGGGCATCCCTGGGGCCGGCGGGTGCATGTCAGGGATTGTGATGCGAGGGACGCAGGTAGCACGCCTCCGACGCGGACGGGCCAAGGAGCCGGCGAGTGACGAACAAGGAGTTCCGATTGTGAAGTGCAGCGACCAGGGGTCCGGGGGAGATCCGCCGAGAGTACCCGTTCCTCGCGGTTCTTCTCTCGCCAACCCTCGAACGGCCCGTGTCGAGCGCCCGAATCTCCGAACTTCGTCCGCAGGACATGACAG
>CAZFWV010000068.1:0-24719 GCA_964522605.1 uncultured Pirellulaceae bacterium | reverse complement strand
CAAGTGGTTCCGCGTCATTGATTTGCCCTTCAGAAGGTGTGAGCATGGGGCTCGATGTCGTTGAATTGATGCTGGAATTTGAAGAGGAGTTCGGGGTTTCGATCACGGACGACGACGCGGTCTGTTTTTCCGGTACGCTAGGTGGGCTGCATGACTTTCTCCTGGCCAAATGCGCAGGGGTGAGGCGGTCCGACTGCCCGGTCCGTCGGGCCTTCTACCGCCTGCGAAGAGCGATCATGCAGGCGTGGGATCTCGAGCGGCAATCTCTTCGACCGACCACGTTGCTGCTACCTCTCTTGGGGACCTGGGGACGACAGCGCCGATGGATAAGTCTGCAGCAAGAACTCAGACTCGAGTTGCCTCGATTGGAGCACTGGGCTGGCGCAGGTGTGTTCTGGGGTGGGACGATGACGGCACTCGGTGTCATGGTCGTCGTGATCGTTGCTTCGGGAGATCTCTATTTGGCGCTCGCTGGGGCTGTGATGGGCTTATTGCCCGGTGTCCTCGGGGGTTACCTCGTTGGTGTGCTCTGGATTCCCACAGTGGGCTCGTCATTTCAAACGCTGGGTCAGCTTGCCCGTATCCTCGCCGCCTGGAATGATGACAGTTTTCGAACGGATCCCGCGCCTTCCACGGTTGATGATCCGATCTGGGATCGTTTGTGCAGCGTGATTGTTCGTGAGTTAGGTGTCGATCGGGCACAACTCGATCGTCACACGCGATTCATTGAAGACTTGGGATTCTAAGTGATGGCTCAAGAACAACTTCGGCATTCGGGTGCCTGGGGTCGAGCCGCGAGGTCCGAGCGTCGAGCCCCCAGCCGCGTGACCTGAGGGCTCGCTGCGCTCGACCCCAGCCACCCTCGTTGGAAAACAACGAAGTTATTCTTGAGTCATCGCCAAGGGGATCAACCGACAGGGATGAGATCAGAATGAATACGGTACAAGAAGTATTGGCGGAACTAAAACGGAAAGGGACGGCGCAAACCCGAAAGGTGTTGTTGCGCCACGGTGTGCCCGAGAACATGTACGGTGTGAAGATTGGCGATCTGAAGGTGATTGCCAAAAAGATCAAAGGGAATCAGTCGCTGGCCTGCGAGTTGTACGCCACGGGCAACTATGATGCGATGTACTTGGCGGGTCTCGTTGCGGACGGAGCGCAGATGACGAAGAGGCAGTTGGAGTCATGGGCCAGGTCGGCAACATGTTCCATGATATCCGAGTACACGGTACCGGGTGTGGCCGTACAGAGTACCCATGCACGCGACTTAGCGATCAAATGGATCAATTCTCGGAAGGCGTCGATTGCAACCAGTGGATGGTGTACATATGGCGGGATTTTGGCGACGAGACCGGACGAAGAGATCGATTTGCAGGAGACTCAACAATTGCTGGATCGAGTCGTCAAGGAAATCGATTTGGCGCCAGATTCAGTTCGCTATGTCATGAATGGGTTTGTGATCTCCGTGGGTTGCTTTGTCAAACCATTGCTGCGTGAGGCCAAACGTGCGGCGCGAGCGATTGGTACCGTTACGGTTGACATGGGCGAGACGGGGTGCAAAGTCCCCGTGGCAACTGAATTCATCCAAAAAGTCGAGTCAATGGGCCGCGTCGGCAAGAAACGCAAGTCATTTCGTTGTTGAAGGTAGCGACGAGGATGTCAGCATAGTCGCTTGGCGACCGCCACAATTAGCCACAATTCATTGTGCTCGGGATGATCTACATCTCGATCTCGTAGCCCGCGCGATACGGACGGGCCAGCATCGCGTTGGCCTGCTCGTCTCCCACGATTTGCTCTGCTTGGTCATCCCATTGAAGTGTGCGTCCAAGGCGCGCAGCAATGCCGGCGAGGTGGCAAATGTTCAGCATCTTCATGTGGGAGTGGACATCGGAGATC
Organism: uncultured Pirellulaceae bacterium; assembly: GCA_964522605.1. Classification (GTDB taxonomy): domain Bacteria; phylum Planctomycetota; class Planctomycetia; order Pirellulales; family Pirellulaceae; genus CAVZLD01. The sequence continues at coordinate 22,823 of CAZFWV010000068.1, read as the reverse complement.
GGTTCCTTCCGCTGGCGGACACAATAGAGGAAATTCGCCCAATGAGCGCGACGCTCGTTTGCTTCCATCGGAAGACCTTTGTAGGCCTTCTCAAGGGCACCGTCGGGTAGCGGATCATCCTGGAGTGCATCCACCGGTGCGCCCACCAATCGGCCTCGGTTCACGAAGATCCGGCCTTTTTCCCCTTCGATCATCGCGCCATTGTCGGTGTCGTTCCGGATGATCATCTCCGCCCCATCGGGAAAATTGACACGAAGCAGAAATTTCGTCGCGGTGTTATAGCGATCGGTCTGCAGAGGCATTCCATCCTTGAACTCCACTGGATGCTCTGCCTCGCCCTGAATCGTTAACGGTCCCTTGCCTTGCCCATTGAGTTGCAAAGCCCACATGCAGATGTCGACATGATGGGCACCCCAGTCCGTGAGTTTGCCTCCGGAATACTCATACCACCAGCGGAACTGAGAGTGGCAGTTGGTAAACGAGTTTCGGTTGCGTCGTAAGAGCCGATAATCAACTGCGGGAGTCGGGCCGAGCCAGCGGTCCCAATTCAAACGATCGGGAATAGGGGCGACCGGAATCGCAGGGCTGCTGGGTCCGCCACCGATGGCCGCTTGGAGTTTTGTGATCTTGCCCAATCGTCCCGACTGGACTATCGCCATGGCTTTGACGAACAAATTGAAAGTGCTGCGCTGCTGCGTTCCCACCTGAACGATGCGACCGGTTTCCTGCTGGACTTTGCGAATGAGCTTGCCTTCATCGATTGTCAGCGTGAGCGGCTTTTCGCAGTAGACGTCCTTTCCGGCCAACATCGCCTCAATCAACGGTTTGGTGTGCCAGTGGTCGGGAGTTGCGATGTGCAGCACGCCGATGTCATCTCGCTCCAGAATCTTGCGATAGTCCTCATACACATCCGCCTTGCCGCCGCTCAAATCGGCATTGGCTCGCTCGCGCCGGCCCGCATCCACGTCAGCGATCGCTACGACATCGAGATAAGGAGCCGCAGATCGCATGTTTCCACAACCCATGCCGCCGGCACCAATCAGTCCGATCGGCACGCGGTCGTTTTTGGCGACACTCTCCGCTGCGAGTGTTTTCGTTGTTGAAGAAGAGAAGAAATAGGGAACCGATGCAGCCGCGACGGCACCGGCCGAAGATCTCAGAAAACTGCGACGGTTAAGATTCTGCTTCGACACTTCAATTCTCCTTCTGGGAGTCACGGAGAGTCCGACCGTTGTTGTGGCAGGATGTCGGGAATCGTTTTTTCAAGCGGCTTGTGGGGCTGTACACGAGGCGGGAAACGTATGCTCCGATTGTAACATCGCCGTTTGCGCCCATCCACGTGATTAAAGTCCATCGGGAGAAAGCCAGGGCCTTGGGGTTCGTCGTTACGCACGAGTGGAGCGAGGCCGCTGGTCGAAGAGGAAGCCGCGGATTTCGCGGAGGAAACGGATGACCGCGGAGCGATTGGTGTTCGTCGCGCGCCGTCGTCTCGGCCGCGGTTGCTCACATTCCATCGGTCGCCACAGCTACTCTGGCTCACGGCCGGACTCAGCTCCGCGTCTTCCGCGCGATTCCGCGGCTGAATCTTCCCTTAATTCTCAAGCGTCTGTCCGTGACAGGGAGCATCTCGAACTTCGGCGGGGGCCGGACTTTCGTGGTAGAATCGGGGACCTTTATCGGAAGGAGTCAACGAGATGTGCGTCTCAGTTCGTGATCGCGGCTGGTTATTGTTGACGATCTTGACCTTTGTTGTTCAAGTCCCTCGGGTGAATGGCGAGACCTTCTACGTCGCTCCGGACGGGAAAGATGCCTGGTCCGGACGACTTGCCGAGCCGAATGCGGAGGCAACGGATGGGCCTTTGGCGACTCTAAACGGCGCTCGGAACGCGGTCCGGAATCTGAAACGTTCGGGACCGCTGAAGGAGCCGGTGCGGATTCTTGTCGCGGATGGCGTCTACCCGATTCGCGAGCCATTGCGACTGACCCCGGATGACAGTGGCACGGCGACATGTCCGGTGGTCTATGAAGCGGCGGATGGCGCGACGCCTTGGTTCCATGGGGGACGAGAGATCTCGGGGTTCGCCCAGGATGAAAACGGGATCTGGAAAGTGCGGATTCCGGACGTGGCGGAAGGGAAATGGATGTTCGAGCAGTTGTGGGTCAATGGCCGAAGGGCGACTCGGGCACGTCATCCAAACACATTCTATTCCTATGTGTTGAAGAAGATCGACCGCGATGTCAATCCAGACGGCGGTGCGTCTCGGGAACTCAAAAACCGTGCGTTTCAAGCTCGAGACACGGACATCGACGTCTTGCGGAGTGTTCCCGAGTCGCATCTCGGTGACGCGACCGTCGTCACCTATCATTCGTGGGAAGTGTCCCGTTCACGACTGGCGGAATGGGATCCGGCGACCGGAAAGATCGTGCTGAGTGCTCCCATCCGATGGGGATTCGACTATTGGGGGCCGAACTGCCGCTATCACCTAGAAAACATGCGCGGTGCGCTCGATGCGCCAGGCGAGTGGTTTCTGGATCGTGACGGCTTTCTGTACTACATGCCACGGCCGGGCGAAGACCCGGCGACAGCCAAAGTGATGGCTCCCGTATTGGATCAGTTTGTCGCAATTGAAGGTGAGTCAGACGCCAAGCGGTTCGTGGAACATGTCACGCTCAAAGGGCTCCGTTTTCGCTGCGGGCAATACATCCTTCCGGAAAATGGCCATGCCGACGGTCAAGCGGAAGTCACGATCCCGGCGGTCATTACGGTCGACGGAGCACGCCATGTGGCGATCGAGGATTGCGCTGTCCACAACATCGGCAGCCATGCGGTCTGGTTTCGTCGAGGGTGTCAAGATTGTCGGATTCAGCGATGTTGGCTCGATGATCTGGGGGGCGGCGGCGTGATGATTGGTGAGACGCGAGTCGATCCCGCGCGTCCCGAAACGATCACCAATCGAATTGTCTGCGACAACAACATCATTCACGGCGCTGGACGAATTCACCATGGAGCAATTGGCGTCTGGATTGGTCACAGCGGTGACAATCAAGTAACCCACAACGACATCAGCGATCAGTTCTACACGGGGGTTTCCGTCGGCTGGAGCTGGGGGTACGCGCCAACGGTTTCGAAGCGAAATAAGATCGAATTCAACCACATCCATCATCTCGGATGGGGTGTGTTGAGTGATATGGCCGGTGTCTATACGCTCGGTTTATCCGAGGGAACTACCGTCAGTAACAACGTGATTCACGATGTGTATTCGTATGATCGCTACGGGCGCGGCGGCTGGGGATTGTACAACGATGAAGGAAGTACGGGGATCGTCTTAGAGAATAACCTGGTCTACCGAGTCAAGACCGGCACCTATCACCAGCATTACGGTCGCGAGAATATCGTTCGAAACAACATTCTCGCCAACAGCATGAACGGCCAGATTCAACGGTCGCGTGTAGAAGACCATCTGTCCTTCACTCTCTCGAACAACCTCATCTACTGGGAGGAAGGGCCGCTGATTGCCGAGGGTAGCGTCAATGATGACATGGTGCGGTTCGAAAGCAACCTGTACTTCGACGCGTCTGGCAAGCCGATCGATTTCCGTGGTTTGACACTTGCCCAGCGACAGGAAAAGGGGTGGGATGAAGGTTCCATTATTGCCGACCCGCGATTCGAGGACCCCACCACGGGAGATTTTCGTCTGAAGGCCGACGCGCCCGCCGCGCGCATTGGGTTTCGGCCCTTTGATTACGACCGCGCAGGGTTGTACGGCGACGCGGATTGGGTAAAAACTCCCACACGTTTTGAGTATCCACCCGTCGAGTTTGCTCCGCTGCCCCCGCCGCCCCCGCCGCGAGAGATTCGAGAGGACTTTGAAGGAACCCCGGTCGGTTCTCCGCCGGATGACGCCCAGGTCAACGTCGAGAAACGTGGCGACTCCATTCAGGTGACGGAGGAAACAGCAGCCGGGGGAACGAAGAGTGCTGCAATTCGAGATGTCGCCGGTTTGCAGGCTCGCTATAACCCGCACCTCGTCTATCAGCTCAACTACGTCAGCGGTCGGGCACAGTGTGCGTTCGACCTGCGACTGGAACCGGGGGCAATCCTGCATCACGAATGGCGAAGTTGGGATGTGTCGCCTTACTGCAGCGGACCCTCGGTCTGGATTGAGGACGGGCGACTGATGGTTGGCGGCCGCAAGCTGATGGACTTGCCCACGAACGAGTGGTTCCATGTTGAGATCATGGCCGATGTGGGTCAATCGGCAGACGGACGCTGGACTCTGCTCGTTCAGCTTCCCGGCCAACCGCCCGTCCGATTTCCCGACCTTCCGGTCGCAAACGACTCGTTCAAAAACCTTACTTGGATCGGTTGGTGTAGTATGGCCGACGAGAAGGCCACATTCTTCCTGGACAACCTTCGACTGATGAACGAACAACACGACGAAAGGTGATTGTCATCCTCGCGGCTGTATGATCTTCATGATTACAGCTCCCGAAGGATTTGCAGTGCTTCGGTGACGTGTCGTTGGGCGTCCATTTGTGAACTAAAGATGTGGCGGATAACACCTTCGCGATCGACAATGTAGGTCACTCTTCCCGGAAAAAGTCCTAGAGTCTTCGGGACGCCGATCGCCTGGCGGATTTTGCCATCCGTATCCGGCACGAGCTCGAACGGCAGTCGGTGGGCGGAAGCGAACTCTGCGTGACTTTCGGCGGAGTCACTACTGATGCCGACCACGACCGCACCCGCTTCTGTGAATTCTTCGTAGGCGTCGCGGAATGCACAGGCTTCTCGGGTGCAGACGGGCGTCCCATTCTTGGGATAAAAGAACAACACCAAGGGCTGTTGCAGTTCGTTCAACGAGATTTGATGGCCCTGATGCGTCGTGAGCGTCAGGGGCGGGAGTGAATCGCCAACTTTCAGCGCGCTCATGTTTGGTGGCTCCGCTCGGTTCGGTATAGAAAAGACGACCGTGGATCGTGCTCTGACCAGTGGACTCGGGCCTGCTCAAAGCTGCGAGTTGCGTAGCAGTACTGGCAGCCGAAGATGCAGGAGTCGTACATCCCGATATCACGGCTGACGACGCACCCGCAGTCATCACGTTGTGTCGGATCTTTACGGCGAGTTGCCTCAATCCTAAAGACCTCTTTCAGTAATTCATCGTCGACGCATTTTCCGGAACGAATGCCGTAGGGACTCAAGTCAATCGGCTCGGCGCAGCTCACGATGTCCATGCCATTCGCTTTCGCCGATGCGGCTAAGTCCTGCATCAGTCGAGCAAATTGTGTTTTGTCGCACGGTTGGATCGCAGCAGGAGTCCCCTCAAGCTTCTTCCAGCGGCGCTCGGTCTTCCGGTACTCGTCAACGATGCTGATAACAGACCGGTATGTCTGCCCGCGCAAGGATTCTGCCAGTCGCCGGAAGTTGTTGGTGTGGAATTCCGGTTGCGTGATTCCAGTGAAGACAATCGGGTCGTAGCGCCAGATGATCCGATGGGGGCCGACAATCTGGCAAAGTTTGTGGCATGTCCGGATGGCGGCTCGCGGTGAGGGGGATTTGGGGTCGATCTGACGCGGATAGCCGAGGATCGTGTATTGGAAGTAATACCGATATCCACGTGAATCGAGTTCAGCGAGGTAGGGGATCAATGGAGCAGGGTTGCGCGTCCAGAAGACAATTGCTTCGACATCGTCTGGTTCCAGCGAGATCCGACTGACTTGATTGCGATTCAGCGGATTCGGAACCGTGCAGTACCCCTCTCGAAGTCGACGGATCATCCATTCCGCATAAAACGCCGGGATATCGGTTCTCCGGCTCGCGCTGATGATCATGAGGATCCTCCGAATGTGCCCGCACCAGCGGCCTGGGGTAATGGTAATCAGTTTACTTTAACTGGCTCCAGAAGCCACGGGAAATCGACAAATGCCGGACGCCCGGTGGTTGTACTGGCTGATTGGTGGCGCCGCCGTCAGAATATACAAGTGCGACCCTGATTGTTACGCACAAGTCGAGTGAAACCGTAGATCGAAGAAGAACCACGGATTCAACGGACGAAACGGATGTCCACCGATTGATCTCTGCTGATCTGTACCCTCCGTCAAATCCGTGGTTCCACTTCGATCCACACCTCGAACGTAAAGTCACCCCGCGAAATCGAAAAGGAGTCATTCTATGAGGCAGGTCACCACATTCTTGTTTGTCATCTGTGGTTTCACTCAGTGGATCCTTGCCACGCATGCCTCGTGCGCAAATCTGCTTGTTGGAACGTCCACGATCGAGATCACACCGCCGCAGCCGGTCGCCGTTTGTGGCCAGTTTCACCTCCGAATTGCTCGTGATGTAGAGACTCCGCTGATGGCGAATGTAATCGTGATCCAGTCCCGCCACGAGAACGGGGCGGCTGATATGGCGATCCTCGTATCATGTGACATCGTGTCGATTCCCGACGAACTGCGGAGGATGGTTCGGACGCGAGTTGAAAAGCAAGTGCCAGAGATTGACGTGTCGAAGATCATTCTGTCGGGGACTCATACGCATACGGCGCCGGTTGTGGAGACGGGCATGTACCGGATACCCAAAGACGGCGTGATGCAAGTGGATGAGTATCGGTCCTTCCTGGCGGACCGGGTGGCAGCCGCCGTCGGTCAGGCATGGCAGGGCCGTCGTGCGGCGAGTGTGACTTGGGGGCTAAGTCATGCCGTGGTGGGCTATAACCGGCGAGCTGTTTACGCGGATGGCTCGGCGCAAATGTACGGTGCGACCAATCTTGCTGCGTTCCGCAATCTCGAAGGCTTCGAGGACCATGACGTCGATTTGCTTTTCTTTTTCGACGAGTCCGCGCAACTGTCCGCCATTGCGATCAATCTTGCCTGTCCAGCTCAAGAAGTGGAGTCGCGATCAACGATCCACGCCGACTTTTGGCATCCGGTGCGCCAACAACTTCAGCGTCGATTTGGCGAGGAACTCTGTGTTCTACCTTGGATCGGCGCTTCCGGTGATCAGTCGCCTCATCTAATGTACCGTCTGGCGGCAGACGAACGAATGCGGAAGCTGCGCGGATTGGATCGGACGGATGAAATCGCGAGGCGTGTTGTGCGTGCCGTGGAAGATGCCTACGAAGTGGTGAAGCAAGATCGGCACGCAGATGTCGCCTTTATGCACCGCGTCGAGAATCTGCAGTTGCCGATGCGGCTGGTGACCGAAGCGGAATACGCCGAAGCGAAGGAAATTTGCGAGCGAATCGGGACTGAGCTTGCCGGTGATCCCACGTTGGCAGATCGGGAATTCATGCGGCTGATGTGGTACGGCAAGACGGTTTCGCGCTTCGAAGTGCAACGATCGAATCCGGATCCGATCTTTCCAATGGAATTGCATGCAGTCCGAATCGGTGACGTAGTGATCTGCACGAACCCGTTTGAACTTTTTACTGACTACGGCATCCGGATCAAGGCCCGAAGCAAAGCGGTGCAGACGTTCGTGGTTCAATTGGCGGGACGCGGTACGTACTTGCCGACCGAAAAGGCGATTCGCGGCGGCCACTATAGCGCCGTCGTACACAGCAGTCACGTCGGACCGGAGGGGGGACAGATCCTGGTGGACCGGACGGTCGACCTGATCAACTCGATGTGGGATGACTCCTCGCACGCACCGAATTGACTCGATCGGGCGGCTGCCCGTAGTAGATCGAGACGATTGTCGTTATTCCCCTTTCGCATCCGTTGAGGAATTGCCATCGATCAAGTCGAGAACGGTCGTTGCAGACGTAACGCTTCGCAGTCGTCGCAAGCTGGGCTCCTCTTCCAGGAAACGAGGACGCAGCGGAGGGCTGCGCAAGATACCGCGCAGGAGAAACTCTCGGACGACGGGGATGTGGTTCGTCGCAATTTTTCCTACCAGCAAAGGTTCGAGTTCACCACCTTTACCAAGGTATTGCAGGATCTCGACCAAGCCACGCAGATAGAGTGCATCTTTTGTCAGGCCTCCACCACGAAAAACCCGCAGCGTGATCGTGTAGGCCGTCCGCGGCTCAAATCCAAACTCATCGACCAGCTGCTGAAAGACCTCCGCGAAGGGAACCTGTTTGATCAGTTGGTCCGTTGCGACGACGCGGGCGGCAAGTGTTCGCATTCGCCCACGACTCAAGCCACCCACAAGATGCTCCGAAAGTACGGCAAGGCCTTCCTGCAATGCCTCATACCCGACCAGCCCCACGCGCAGCAATCGGAAGGGTTGAATTGCGCCGTTGTAGTACGTGACGAGATGTGTTCCCACTTCATGCTGAAGCAGGGCATTGGCACGACGCTCCGGGATGCACGTTTCACGACCGATGAAGACGTTTCCGCCGGTTGCGAGCAATCCGGAGTACATATCATCACGAATTGTCGCCTTGGCCTCGAAGATCGTAGATTGCTTGCGATAATGCTGGATTTCTCGCCTTGCGAGGCGGGCGAATTGTGCGGCATTGAGCATCTTTTCGGAGCCGGCACTGCCGTTCCGCACAGCTAATCGCTGCAGAATATCCTGAGCCAATCGCAGAAGCCCCGGTTCCACTCGACCATAGACTTGCAAGCTTCCCGGAAGAAACCGACTGGTGCCCAAGTCGCTGAGCATCGTCAATTGGCGATCGAGCTCAAACTGGGTCTGGCGAAGCACGTGAGCGAGAGTGGGATCGTCGACCCGCTCGGTGCCAATTCTCATTAGCCGCCGCTTCAGCAGAAGCGGATCGGCATCCAGCGGCCGGTACTGGAAGGTGGGAGTTGTGCGATACCCAGCTTCAGCGAACTCGTACCACGATCGCTCGGCATTAATCGGTGTAACGAGCAGCAGGAATTTGAATTGGCTGCTGACTTCGGCCAGTTGCCGATCGACGACAGAGACCTGGTTGGGTAACTTGCTGCTGCCCAGCGAGAAATAGTGCTCGGGTCGTTCCGTTGTGCGATTGAGGGCAAAGGCAAAAAATGCCTTCCGCAGTGCCCGCGAAGTCTGGCGGTGAAGTGAGCGCAAGATGCGATCGTACACCTCACCGGTGGTCGAGTCGCGGAAAATCGGTGCGACTTCCAGTCCCAGCACGTGGCAGCTGAACCGTGTTTCGTCCGATTCGGTTAGCAGCGTAGTCATTCCGGCTGGATGGTTTCGTGCGTGAAGATCGATCTCGACCAAAGCCGGTTGTTGGTGGATACGAATGCGCTGCAGGGCGAACTCCAACGTGGCGACCGTTCCTTCTGGGCGATGCGGCCGGCGCGTGAGGATGTGAAAGGCTGGCCGCGGCAGAAGATGCTCTCCGGTCAACGCGTCCACAGTCGGCTCTTGTGCCTGGTCGTCGCCCGACCAGACTTCCAGCAGCAGGAAGGAGCCTAGAATCCCCGCCGTTGTCTGCGCGATTCCGCGCACCAGTTCCTTCAGGCCTCGGCGAATTGGCGCGGTTCCGGGGGCCACCAGGTACGAGGCTTCAGCCATGACCAGTCGCGCGGTCCCCGCGTCACGTCGATTCGGGTTGCGGCGGTATACGCAAAGAAATGGTAGCCGCCGGTCGATCCGCAGCATTCCGCCATCCGGCAAAGCCTGCCGGATGGGTCGATTCTGTGCCAGACGCCCACACACGTCTTTAATGACCGAACGAGGAATAGCTTCGTGTTGATCCATGATTCAAAGGTTGTACGCCGAGACAGATGAATTCGCGCGCTTCACAAAACGCCTCTCTGGGCAGAACCAGCACTTGAATCAAGCATCCTGTCCTTACGACTCGAGTGACATGCTGCCAATACTATCGACAAAGACGACGCGCGGCAGGTTGCCTGCCCAGTATTCCATGCGCAGGTAAAAGCCGTCTTCATCACCTTCGACGGGGGCTTCGAATCCAAGCAGCACGATCGCGGCGTTGCGCGAGTGGAACTGAATGGCGTCCCGCACGCTGTCGCCTACGATGACTTCCGGTATCGCCTGGATCCGCGCGTTTTCAACAAGCGAGATCAAGTGCTGATGGACTTCGGAATGCCCGGCCTCGTTTTCAATCACGCGCAACAACCGGATCGGCCTCGAACGCCACTCGTTGTTATTGGTCAGAAGGTGTGCTAACAGGAGCATCAATTCGCCGTTTTGATGTCCGCGCCACCAGACATCGACCGTACCTGTCGGGGCGATCCAGGGGTCGTCGCTATCGTCCTTGAATCGGATTGCAATAATGCTCAGGCCAAGCGCGGCGACGTTGCGCAGAGTGGCGGCGAACGGAATCCCTCGCTCACGATCGCTGGGCCAGCCCAGCAGGAGCGTATTGGGCCTCAACTTGCCCAGTCCCTGGCACTGGACGAGCGATTCGATTCCATCGGACACATAAGGTGCCACCACGACTGCCGGAAACGCCTCGAGTTCCTGCTCCCGAATAAAACTGTGCAGAATCCGTTCCTGATTGCCGCGTCGCTCGAGTCGATCCTCGACTTCACCCTGAATGACTTGTCCGAGCGTCAGAATGCCGTGGCCAGAAGTAAACCAGTGACCGTAAATGGCCAGATGCGGTCGATTCCAGCCCGCTCCACTGAGAACCAGGATGATCGGCCGCCAATTCTTGGGGTGATAGAGTTCTTCCTCCAGCTTGAGCAGATTCTTGCGCGTGCGTTCGAACAGCAGGCCGCTTTGCAGATCGCCCCATCGTGTTTCGATCTCCGATCGGCTGATTCGCCAGTGCAGCAAACTGATCAAGACGATCGATACGGAAGCCCACAGCCAGTCGATGCAAAACATCACGGCGAGACAGCCAATCGCGCCCGCCAGAGATGTGGACCAGTGACAGAAGCGAAAGCGGGGTCGATAACTCGGATTGCGCGTGACTGCCTCATAGAAGGTCGCCAGATTCAGCAGTCCGTAAGTGATCATAAAGAACATGGTGATCAACGGTGCAATCGTGTTCAGGTCGGTCGTCACGATGCAGATCTGAGCGATGAGGAACGTCAGGAGCGTAGCTCGCCGTGGTTCGTTTGCCGCTCCGCTGCCGACACCGAATGGTTGCAGCCAGTGGAAAACGTTGTCGCGGGCGAATGCCTGAAGGATGCGAGGTGCGCCCATCATGCTGCCGAGTGCCGACGACAGCGTTGCCGCAAAGATACCGGCCGTGATCAGGACCGGCCAACGGGCGATCTTGGAGATGACCAAGTTGTCGCCGACGAGCGCTTCGTGAGGACGACTTGCCGCCAAGAGGACTGCCATACTCACATAGACAACGGCGGTCACCGCGACGGCGAGCAGTGTGCCGATCGGGATCGATCGGCCCGGATCGCGCAAATCGCCCGACATGTTCGCACCCGCCATAATGCCCGTGACGGCGGGAAAGAACAGGGCGAACATCGAAAAGAAGTTCTCTCCGTTCGTGAAGTGTGGCGACGCATTGGCTGCCAGAGTTCCCCAATTCGTCGCGGGAATCGCTCCGACATAGAACGAGAGGAGCGATGCTGCCAGGACGGCCAGGATGAAATACTGGACCCGAATGGTCCATCCCGCACCAATGAACACGCACAAGAACACCGCGACGTTTGTGATGGTGGCAACCATCAAAATGGACCATCCACGAGTTGGCGTGGTGGCGACGACTGCCTCGGAAAAACCGATCAGGTACATCGCCACGGAGATCGCTTGTGCCAGGAAGAACACCAGGCCGATGGCGCCGCCAAATTCAACGCCAAGACTGCGACTAATCAGGTAATACGCACCGCCACCTTGGACTCGCGTGTTTGTTGCAATTGCGGAAAGTGACAGTGCTGTCAGCGTCGTAATTGCCTTCGCCGCAATCACAATCGCCAGTGCATACCAAAGCCCGGATTCCCCCACGACGTAACTGAATCGCAGAAACATAATCACGCCCAGGATCGTGAGAACACAGGGCGTGAAGACACCTCCAAAGGTGTCAAACCGCGCATTCGAATCGTCGCGCTGATAGATGGGGCTCAAAGAGATACTCGCCGATCAATGGATTCTGAAGACAGACGCATGCGCCTTAATGCTCCGCAATCACGTTGAGACGGAATCTCCCCCGTTGAGGTTTCGTAGGATCCCAAGCAGATGCGTCAGGCTGTCGCGAACCGAAGCGAATGTGTAGGGGTCCTCCGGATCTGCGACGCCCGCCTGCTGCTGGAAGTGCGGGCGCTCGCGGTACATTCTTCCCCATTCGGCGTCGACGTCATGCACGAATCGGTGCAATCGTTCGTTCGATCCGAGGATCCGCTCGATGAATTCGGCGACGGCTTGGAGTGGTTCGTTGTAGCGCTTCTGCAGCAGGATCTCACTATCTCGCACGCGGCGCAGCAGGACAGCACCCAATGCCCCATCCGAATCGATCAGGTTCTGCTCAAGATACTGCTCGATCGTCAGTTCCGCCTGTCGTTTCCGCGTGACCGGAGACGCGCCTTTCATCAAATCGCTGCCACCAAGCCGGCCGATCGCCTCGGCCAGAGAGAATTTCCGCTGCGAGCGGATCTCCCGTTCGATCTTCTGCTCCTCCTTGCGAGGATCACGTTCGTTGCTGCCAGTCATGGGTCGAAACGAGTTCGTTTCCTGTACCGGTGAATCCTTGTCGGATTTTATTCGATCGTGGCGCAGGCAGCAATGAGCGGTTTGTGCCGCGGCTCCATCTACCGCGACAGGATCATCCGGCACCCCCCATCCGACGTTTCGGGCTTGTCTTTGAAGTGCGCCGGTCCTTTAGTGTACCGAGACCGTGTTGGAAGATGTCGAAGTATCGAATCCGGAAATTCGAAAACCGTTCTGGAGGTGTTCTGTGCGAAACTCGCTCACGACTTTTGGCCTACTCAGTTTTGTGATCGCGACCGCGGAAGGTCAGGATCGTTTTCCGACGCCGATTCCAACGAGTGACCTGACGTTGCGCATCGAGGAATTCGCGACCATTCCGGATTCCGCGTCGCGACAGCCTCCCCGTCTGAGCGTATTGACACCCGATCCAACGGGCCGTCTGTTCGTCAACGACCAGCGTGGTCCGCTTTATTCGATCGACGGAACCGGAAATTCGGTGACAGAATACCTCGACCTGCGTGACTACAGCGAATTGCGGATGCTTAGCACGTCGGAGGCCGGCTTCCAAAGCTTCGCCTGGCATCCCGACTTCGCGAACCCGGGCACTGCTGGATTCGGTCGCTTCTACACGATTCACAGTTCACGGAACACCGCGTCTGCGCCCGATTTTGATCCGGGAGGTGGCACGGATTTCCATACTCTGTTGCTGGAATGGAATACGGCGACACCGGACGCCATGGCCTTCGAACCGGCGGATGCCGATCAGCCTTATCGCGAGATCCTTCGATTTAAGCAGCCGTTCGGAAACCACAATGCAGGACTGATCGCCTTCAATCCGACGGCGGGGCCGCAAGATTCTGACTTTGGCAATCTGTACGTTGCCTTGGGGGATGGTGGTTCCGGAGGCGATCCCCAGGAGAATGGAGAGGATCCATCGAATCCCTATGGCGCGATCTTGCGGATCGATCCGCTGGGTAGCGACGGCGTGAATGGACAGTACGGGATTGTCGCGGAGAATCAACTGGCCGGTGACAACGATCCCCAAACCTTGGGTGAGATCTACGCCTACGGTCTTCGCAACCCGCAGCGGTTCGGTTGGGACTCAGCGAATGGAAACCTGTTTATCGCAGACATCGGTCAAAGTGCTGTTGAAGAGATTAACCTGGCAATCAATGGCGGGAATTTTGGTTGGGATCTTCGCGAAGGTAGTTTTCGCTTTGAAAGCAATAACACCGAAGGACTTCTGAATCCGGTGGCCGAATACGATCACACGAATGTCGTCACCGATCCGCCGACAAACATTCCCAATCGGGCGGTGACCGTTGGGGAAGTGGCACGGGGAACCAGTGTCGCGGGTCTCGATGGATTGCTGTTGCTGAGCGATTTCCCCACCGGTTTGATCTTCACGCTGGATGTCGACAATGATCCTCTAGACGGCGGACAGGATGGCTTACGAGAATTACAGCCGGTCGGCGACAACGGACAGCCGGTACGACTCTTGGAGCTGATTAATCAAACGCGGGCGAGTCGTGGTCTGCCCGCCACAACACGGGCCGACCTTCGCTTTGGATTCAATACGCCCGGAGAGGTCTACATCCTGAACAAGCAGGACGGGATCGTACGCAGGCTTGTTTCGGCCAATCCCGCTGTTGCGGGTGATTTTAATGATGACGGTTTCCTGACGGTTGAGGACATCGATCTGCTGAGTGGGGCGATTGCGGGCGGAACGGGTGATCTTCGGTTTGATTTGACTGATGACGACCAGGTCAATCGGAGTGATCTGGAGACCTGGGTGGTTGACTTGAAGAACACTTGGATCGGCGACGCAAATCTGGATGGTGAATTCAACACGTCGGACCTCACTCAAGTGCTTCAGGCCGGCCAGTACGAGGATCTGGTGGAAGGCAACTCCACCTGGGCCACCGGTGACTGGAATGCCGATTTGGATTTCGACACGGGAGACCTCGTCTACGCGCTCCAGTCAGGTGGCTACGAACTCGGGCCACGCCAAGCGGTGCGTGCCGTCGCGGAACCAGCCGCTTCCGGACTTATCCTGATGGGTATCTCTTGCATCCTCTTGTTTGCCCGTCGCCATCGCATGCCGTGATCGGTCGGCGCCGAGACCATTCGGGGGTACATCGGGCGAATCACCGTATGTTCCGTCACAAGGAAAGGACGCCCGGAGCCCATACCACGAAGGACACGAAGAGCACGAAGGATGGAATTTGACGATCTGTCGAATCGCGTCATAGGGTGTGCCATCGAGGTCCATCGTGAATTGGGTCCGGGACTTCTGGAATCGACGTACGAACAGTGCTTGGCCCACGAACTGAGACTGAATGGAATATCGTTCCAACTGCAGTATCCACAGTCTGTCGAATACAAGGGAATCCGACTCGATTGCGGATATCGGATCGACATGCTGATCGAAGACGAACTGATTATCGAATTGAAGGCCGTTGAAGAGATCAAAGGGATTCACGTGGCACAGCTGCTGACTTACCTGAAACTGGCAGGGATCAAGACCGGCCTGCTGATCAACTTCAACGTGAAGAAACTGAAAGACGGCATCAAACGATATGTCCTCTGACCGCTTCGTGCACTTCGTGTCCTTCGTGGTGTGTGCCGTCGCTGGAGAATCGTGAATCTGGATACCGGCAGGCTCGGAAAAAATTCCTCACACGGCGGCACTCTTTGCCGTTAGAATCGAGGCATCGATCGCGAATCGGATGATCTAGAGACGTTTTCGAAACCGTCCTCCCGGTTTTGAAACGCGTTTGAGCCACGGGGGACAGTGCACAATGGCTACGCCGCACGAATCAATCTTCATGAAGATGCTGCCGACGGTTCTCGTCGTGATTCCGGCTTTCTGTACCGTCACCCGTGCGAACGGGGAATGGACGCAGCTGAAGGGGGATGCGCTTCGTTCCGGCAATGCAAGTGCATGCAATCTGCAGATGCCGATCGGCCTGGTTGCCGCGATTCCCGTGTCGGATGCGATTTATACTTCCCCGGTTGTCGCCGATGGCAAACTGTTCGTACTTGATGGGGCCGGCGTTGTGTCGGCCATCGACACATTGACCTGGGAGACGCTGTGGCAGTTCGCGACTCGTGGCGGTGCGGGAAACTGTAATAATGTGGCGAGTCCCGCCTTGATTGGCGATTTTCTTCACGTGGGGACAACCGCTGGTTATTACTACGTTCTGGAGATTGGCAGCGGTCGAGTTGTGGCAGAAATCGACTGTCAAGAACCTGTTTTCTCGGCACCCGTTGTCGGAAATGGTCGAGTCTACGTCGCCACGTTGGGCGCGCGAGTTTTTGCTCTGGAACCGAATGGGCAGCGGATCTGGACTTGGGATTTTGTCCGCGAAGTTCTTCAGTTCTCGGGGGACCGTTGGAAAGGCGCCGATTGGCTGGCTCATCGCAAGGACCGAGTGACCTGGCGCGATCACTTCGTCTGCTCACGCGATATCTGTCTGATCGACAAGACCGTTGTGATTCCTGCCGGGGGACGGACGGTCTTCTTGGAGGATACGGGAAGCGAGCCTCGGCTGCGCGCTTTGGGCGAGATCCCTTCGTATTCCGGATCGGAATATCCGGCGACCTTCGGGCAGAGTGCGGATCCGGCGGGAAATGTCTACGTGCAGTGGCATCGTCGCGACAATGCGGGGCGTGTCGAGCGGCTCCATCTGTCAGGGCAAGAATTGGAAACCGCATTCGTTCCCGGTACGGAGACGGCGATTCATTTGCCGGGTCTATTGAGTTTCGCCTCGGTCAGTGTTCGAGGGAACGATGTGTATCGGGTCCGGCCGGAATCGGGCCTGGGGCTCTGTCGGCATTCGGCAGCCTCGGAGCAGCCGGAAGTGCTCGGCTCGGCAGCCTCCATTTGCTCACCGATCCTGACTCGCGATCACGCGATCTACGGAGATCTGAACGGAACACTCTTCGTCGTGCCGCTGGCCGGCGGTGAAACGTTCACCTTTCGTACCGCCTTTGGATCGCCGATTACAGCACCGGTTGCTGTGGAGAACGGCAGGATCTACGTTCCGTGCGAGGATGGTTATCTCTATGTCCTCGGCCCGAACGGAGATCGACCGCTGCCGGAACGAGACCTCGAACTCTGGCGAATCCGCAGTCCGCTCACCGGTCCTCTGGCGAATCCAGAATACGATTGGTACACGAACTATGGAGATTTTCGCGGCACGAACTCCAACTCGCAGGGGCTGGTGCCGCCGCTGCGAATGCGCTGGGCTCGACGACTCGAAGGCACCGTCAAGCATCTTCCTGTGTGTGGCGGCGGTCGTCTCTACGCGCACACGGCCGAAGGTCAAGTCCTGGCCTTTGAGCAAGACACGGGTCGACTGCTCTGGCGACGTTATTGGCCCGATGTCTATCTTTCCTTCACATCGCCGCTGTACATCGAAGAGAAGCTGCTGGTGCCGCAGGCCGGGATGCAGCAGTCGCGAATGCGCTGCCTGGATGCGGCAACCGGTCGATTATTGTGGGAGGCTCCCTTTACGGGGTCACCGAGTTGGAGTCGTCAGTTTCCACCCATCGTACAGGGACGGATCGCGATCTACGCGTCAGGCTCGGGACAATACTCGGCTCAGGGATCTGAACCTTTCTTCGTGTTTTCTGGGGATCCGTCACCGGCGGACGGACGGGAGGTGATGAGTTGGATCTACTCGAACGATAACCCCTACTATCCGCGCGATCATCGACCACGGCTGTGGGCTTGGGATCTCGATACGGGCCGCCTGCTTTGGGAAAAGGACTTCTCAGAATACGGACGTGGCGGAAACGACTGTGGACTCTGCCTGCTCGACGGAAAACTCTACTACTCAACCTTCTTTGGCTACTCCGCAAGTCAGCGAAAGCGGCGTGGACTTCCGGTCGAACACAATGGTCTGACAGCCTGCCTGAAGCCAGAAACCGGCAAGGTTGAGTGGCTGACGACGGAGTACTACGTGACCGCAAAATGTACACTCAGCGCCCGGGATGGTCGCATTTACATCGGGGGATACAATCGCGCGAACGAGCAGACCGAAGACCGATTTGTCTGGTGCCTGGACGCAAGCGACGGATCGCTGGTTTGGAAATCGGACGCCGTAACCTCGGCGCTGAATGTCGTCTCTGTCGGCGAGCAATTCATCTTCTCGAATGCACTCCGCGGACGCGGGAATGTTTTCGATCGCCAAACGGGCAAAGTGGTCGATCGCGTAGGCCACAATTATGCTTGTTGCCGATTCACACTTTCCGAACCTTTTCTGTTGGGAGCAAATATGGACATGATCGATTTGTCCGATGGGGGGCGTCTCGTGTCCACCGGTCCGGCCATTGATTCGCGCGAGTGCCTAGGCGCAGTCGTCTCGAACGGCCGGATCTTCTATATGTCGCAGGCCAGTGGCTTCGTTGTATCTCAGACCTTTGGCCCGGCGTCGGCCGATCTGCCTGCCGTATGGGAAAGGAATTGAGGCTTCGAGCCGCCGCGCGCTCGCACGGGAGCAAAAGGGAAAAGGGGCCGTCACCGCCAAAACTACTTCGTTTGCTCGCGCCCAATCGTCTCGATCAAATTCCGCATCCATTGGGGCCGATCGGTGATCAGACCGTCGATTCCGCTCGCGATCAACTGCCGCGCCTTGGCTTCCTCGTTGACCGTAAACGCCCAAACCCGCAAGCCCTGGTCGTGAGCGCGTTGAATGGCTGCCGTGTCGAGATCTTCGTGGTTCCAGCCGACCACGCGGGCTCCCGTCGCGGCCGCCTCCGAAATCCGGTCGCTCGTCAATTCTTTGTCGCCCAAAGCCCCGAGGACCAGCCGTGAATCCCGCTGGTGGCAATTTCTGAGATACTTCCAATCGAACGATTGAACGACGACCTGTTCCAAGAGGTTCAATTCCTGCAATAAGTCAACGCAGGTGGCCGCATCTCCGTCTTTTCGTTCGATCAGGGTGGTGGACCCCTTTTGGATTGTCGACAGCGCATCCCGGAGCGTCGGAATCCGCGTTCCTGCGAAACGGTCTGCAAACCAGGAACCTGCGTCCAGTTCTTGCAGCTGATCGAGCGACAAACTGCTGACAGGAATCTTCTCCGTTCCGAGTTGCTTCTGCGCATCGGTTGTACGGTCGAGGGTCTTGTCGTGAAAGACAATCGGGACCTGGTCTTTCGCATGGTAGTAGTCGAGCTCGACCAGATCAGCCCCGACATCGACGGCGGCCGAGAACGCGGGAATCGTGTTCTCCGGAAAATCGGCACTGGCGCCGCGATGGGCAATCACAAGTACGCGGGGTTGGGTGATTAGTTGCACTGCAAACTGGGGAGAGTCACCGAATGCGGTCGCGTAAATCGACATGGCCACAACACCTGCGATCAAATAGTGCATAACGGTCATTTGCTTCCTCATGTGTTCCATCTTGGATGATACCTCCACTCGTTCCAATTTGTTTCTCAGCGTAGCTGCTTGAGCTGTTCGATGATCGTATCGGGGCGCACGCGGACACGCCAGTTGTCGGTCAGCGACCGCCACGCGATTTGTCCCTCTCGATCCACGACAAACACACCCGGCCGCGCAATGTCTTCTCCGTGGATGCCTGCGCCTGCATGCTGAAGTCCGAATGCCGAGATGGCCAGGCCTTCGGGATCCGACAACAGGACAAAGTCGAAACCGGCGCCTTCGTGCAGCTCATGACTCTCTTCCGGCGTATCCGCGCTGATTGCAACGACCTCGCCGCCCAGAGCTCTGATTTCATCCAAACGTGACTGCAAACCTTGCAGCTCAGAGATGCAGAATGGTCACCAGTGGCCTCGGTAGAAGACGATGACGAGCTTGCGGCCGAGAAAATCCGATCGCTTCACCGTCTTGCCGTTGTGATCGGGCAGTGAAAAATCGGGTGCGATGTCCTGGGCCTGCGCGACGGTCGTTGGTTCCGGCAACTGATAGGAAAGGAAAAACACGTACGCATGAAACAGGAGCGTGAGCAACAGGGAAACTGCGAACCCCGCAATGGCGGCAATCTTCCGTCGCGCGGCCGTCGGTGGACGGAAGGCAATGCGAAGAGCAGCCGTCGAGAGTGCTAAGCCAATCAAGACAATCGGTAGATTAACCCAGGGGAAATCTCGTAGCGACGGGAAACGCGCGAAGAGCAGGAAGTAGCTAATCGTGCCCAAGAAGACGACCAGCGGACCAAGCCAAATTCCGTGCCTTAACATGAGTGAAGCCCCGTCGGTGTGGGCAGATGTAACTGCCTCCGTAATGGTAGCTGAGTTGTCCACGCATGCAAGGCGAACGGTGTGCGCGGTGCACGTCAGCTTCTGCGGATTTGGGCTTGGGTTCAAAACGTCGATCGGAGAATATGGAGGTTGTGCGCAGGCCCTGTAGGCCGACTCGAGACAAGTCAGCCTACGCGAGACAAGTCGGTCGAGTGCACCGAGAAGGCGAAACGGGCCACCGAGAGAATCAGGAGCCGGCGGCGACCCCCGCATGCCCACGTGTTGCTCGGCCGGCAGAGGTCCCGTTTTTCGGCTTCCTGGGAGGCATCACTATTCGTGAAAAGCGAATGAAGCATTCCACCGGGCCTTATCTTCGGGGCTGGGCAGCGGGTAAACTTGGGGGAACACCACGGCTTCGGAATGGCGGAGGCTCTCATGGCTCCTAAACGAAACAGCGGCGCGGCGAACAGTTTCCTGGTGTTTCTCGCGACGGCCATCGGACTGCTGGTCGTCTTGGGGATCATCCTCTTCATGATGGGGCAGCCAACTCCCCCCGTCGCTCCAGATGCAAGTCATGGTTCCGGTGAGTCGATCGAGGGGAACCAGGGTGAAACCGCGACGATTGACGGCTCTACGAAGCCGAACGTTGCCGATAACGACGCGATTTTTCTCTACTGCGCAGCCGGCATGCGATTGCCCGTGGAAAAGATCATCGCAGAATATGCGCGTGAATATGGGGTTCAGGTGCAATGCCAGTATGGAGGCTCGAACACTTTACTGAGTCAGATTGATGTGTCCCAGACAGGTGACCTGTATCTGGCAGCGGATGACAACTACCTGAGCTTGGCAAAGGAGCGAGGACTTGTTCGAGAAGTTTTGCCGCTCGCGGAGATGCGTCCGGTGATTGTCGTCCAACGGGGCAATCCGAAGGGGATTCGCGGGATCGAAGACTTGATTCAAAAGGACGTAAAAGTCGCACTCGCGAATCCCGATCAGGCAGCGGTCGGGAAAGAGACCCGGGAGCTGTTGCAGGCATCAGGTCATTGGGATCAGCTAGCGGCGCGCGTGACGGAACTTGGCGTCTTTAAGCCCACCGTATCGGAAGTGGCCAATGATGTGAAGCTGGGCAGCGTCGATGCCGGGATCGTCTGGGACACTACGGTCAATCTATATGATGACCTCGAAGCGGTTCGAGCACCGGAGCTGGATTCCGGGATCGCGCATGTTGCACTCGGTGTGCTTGAGAGCTCGCGTTCACCGACGAAAGCCTTGCGCTTTGCACGTTATCTGGCGGCACGAGACCGCGGGCTGCGTACCTTTGCGGAATTTGGATTCCAGCCAGTTGAAGGTGACAAATGGGAAGAAGTGCCGGAGATCACCTTCTTTTGCGGTTCGGTCAATCGGAGAGCGGTCGAGTCGGTTGTCAGGAGTTTCGAACAGCGCGAAGGGGTGATTGTGAACACGGTCTATAACGGCTGCGGAATTCTCACCGCCCAGATGCAGACGATTCGCAATCAACAGCAGGGCAGCGGCTTTCCCGACACCTACATGGCATGTGACCGTTACTATCTCGAGAATGTGAAAGATTGGTTTCAGGAGGACGTCGATATTTCGGATACGGAAGTCGTGATTGCTGTTCCCAAAGGCAATCCGGCGGGGATCACAAGTCTTCAAGATTTGACGAAGCCAGGGATGCGCGTTTCTGTGGGGCAGCCCGAGCAATGCACGATTGGTGTTCTCACGCGGCAGCTACTGGAAAAAGAAGGCGTGCTCGATCAGGTGATGGATAACGTCGTCACTCAGACCGCATCTTCCGCGATGCTCGTTCCGACGGTGACGACGAAGTCGGTCGATGCCACGCTGGCCTATGCGACGGACACGAAGGCCGAGGCGGACAAGGTTGATACCATTCGCGTAGAGTCGCCTGCTGCAAAGGCGATTCAGCCATTCGCCATTGCGCGTTCGAGTGAGCACAAGTATTTGGGGCGTCGTTTGTATCAGATGATCACCCAGGCGCGAGAGCAGTTTGAGGAGGCCGGGTTTCACTTTCGCCTCGATGATTCTGCTGAGCCGAACGTAAGCGATACGAACCATGAATGATGCGCTGCCGGATCGAGCCGATCCATTCGAGCGTGATGGCGACGGCCATCGAGTGCGCTCGGACGTTCCCTTCTATGTGATCCTGGCAGTGGTGGGCGGGACGTATGTCGTGCTGCTGGTTGGCATGTTGATCGCCGACGTTGCCTACATGGTCTCATCGGATTCTGCGGATACGATGTTGCTGCCGGCTTCTCTGGAATGGGCCCGTCCGGCACTGCGACCGGTCCTGCCGATTGTGGCTGCCTTGCGCAAACCCGAGATCCGTTACTCGATCCAGCTGACAATGGTCTCCTGTTTTTTCACCGCGATTCTGTCATTATTTGTTGCCGTACCTCTGGGGTATTCTCTTTCACGGTATCGCTTTCCAGGGCGAGATCTCCTGGATTCCATGTTGGATATTCCGATCGTCCTTCCGCCGCTGGTTGTCGGATTGAGCCTGTTGATTCTGTTTCAGTTCTGGCCGTTCAACGCGGCTAGTCGTTGGGTCGTCTATCAAATCCCTGCCGTGATCTTGGCCCAATTCATGGTTGCCGCGGCATTTGCCATTCGCACGATGCGCGCGACGTTCGATCAGATTGACACTCGGCAGGAGCAAGTGGCGCTGACTTTGGGTTGCAACCAGGCCCAGGCATTCATGATGGTTGTCTTTCCGCGAGCGCGACAGGGAATGTTGACCGCAGGAACTCTTGCTTGGGCGCGTGCCTTGGGGGAATTTGGGCCACTGTTGATTTTCGCCGGTGCGACACGTAACAAGACCGAGGTGCTCTCGACAACAGTATTTCTGGAATTGAGCATTGGCGATCTAGAGGCTGCGGTTGCGGTCTCGTTGATCATGGTGTTCGCTGCCGTTCTCGTCCTGATCATCGCTCGCTTATGGGGAACACGAAGTCTGACGCTTTAGGGATGACGCAAGAATAACGTCGGCGATTTTGGGAGGGCGAGGCTCCGGCCGAGCCGCAGCTCTCGACATAATCCTCGGCTCGGCAGGAGCCTCGCCCTCCCG
>CAZFWV010000067.1:0-24774 GCA_964522605.1 uncultured Pirellulaceae bacterium | reverse complement strand
GAACGCGGTCTTTGGCTTTGTCCGCTGGAAGATCGTCGAGCACAGGGCGACGCCCGCGTCGGGGTGCTGGACGGATTTTCGCTGGGCAGCTACCTGCGGCTGGTCGATGCGACGAGTCGCCTCGTACGATCCGGGAAAGCGCGCGTGGGGCCCGAAGTCACGGCGCTGCTGGACCGCTTGAAACTGACCTGGGACACCTGGCAGCAGACGCTCACCCAACTCTTCACCCGCCCGCACCTGCTGGGCGTCGCCTTCTCGTTCGACCGCGCCCGACTCCGCGCCGCCGCCGCGCACCGCCGCTGCCGCCACGTCGCCAACCTCAACGGCTGCCGCGCGTAGGAAACGAGCGCGCGAAGCGCTCGGCGAAACTTGCTGCGAAGTGCCGCAGTACACACCTGGGCCTTCACAGAACGCTTTCAAGGCTGGTCCCGGACCTTGTTGCGATCGCTCTCTGCACCCACCGCAGACCGACGGCCTTCGCATCCGCACATCTCGTCGCTCAGCTCGAGCGAAACCGGGGCTTACCCTCGCTTTAGCAGCCCAGATGACCGTGCTGACGCGCTCGAGCCACTTTACTGCTCGCAGACACACCAAGGCGAGACCCAGAACAGCGCCCAAAACATTGCCTGTCCATGGCTGGCGTGTCTAGAGCATCGCCTGTCCCAGCTTGGGTATGTCCCAGCTTGGGTACCCCACAGGGATCGCGATGCACGTTACGTGAGTAGGCTGCGCAGGAATCTGTCCGTTAGCTGCGCAGCTTTGGCGGTCGTCAAGCGCGCCTTGTAGTCGCTCGCAGCTTGATTGCAGATACGTTCACGCTGCTCTGAAGAATCCAGGAGAGCAAGGACGTTTTCTACCCATCCGCGTACGTTGGTGCTGTCAACGAGCATCCCGTTATTTCCGTGAGAGAAGAAAAGGGGATAATCGACTGCGGATGGCAATACCATGGGTGTCGGCGCAGCCATGCAGGCAAGGACTTTTCCAAATGACTTTCCGCGGCTGAACGGGTTCGAATCGCACAAGGGACAAATCGCCACAGTAACTTCGCTAAGTGAGCGGACGAATTCGACATAATTCATCCACCCTAACGACTCCGTCGGAATACCCGCTTTTTCGAGACTCTGACAATATTCACGCTCGGCTTTTCCATCTCGCATCCCGTATAACCGGAGTTCAAATTCTCTGAGTTCCCGCAACGCAATTACCACTTCCCGCACGAGTTCAGCTTCCGCGGAAGACCCGACGACGCTACTTGTTGGCCACGACACGAGATTTGACCGACGTGGCAGACGGTGACTTTCAGGTGTCGGATGCAGATAAGAACTCGTCCAAATAATTTCGATCCGTTTCACGTAGGGTCTGAATGACTGGGCAATAAACCGGCTTCCCGCCACAATGCCACACGCCGAGGACGCACACTGGATCACTTGGGCCGAGCATGCCGGATCCAGGATGTCCGCGTCATCCACATCGAGGACACAGCGGTAATTCGGATAGAGACTGGGCACATTCAGCGGATGCCGTGTCTGTTGCATCAGAATGAAATCCGGACGCTCCCATCGCAAGATCCGCTTGCGTTGAGAGAGTTCGAGCTGAGGAGGTACCACTGTGACACGGTAGCCCAGTTTCTTTAACTCCAGCCCAACAGCACGACCACGCAGATCCCCCGCGGATCCGACTGTCAGATCGCTCGGAAAGATCACGAGCCGTAAGTTTCCTTTCTGCGAGATCCGATGCGCATGAACACTCAATTCTCGCGCTCGATGCCCGAGCCAACTTGCGATCTTCATCTCGCCTACCTCGATCTACGCCGCCAACGCACGCACACAACATGAATATGTCACCGACCACATGCAGTCCAAATTTCCTCGGACCAGGAGCAAGCACCCCGGCTGGTACAATGAATTCAATCCGTATATTCATAACACTTCCGGAGTACGAAACGGCATCAACAACAGCAACCATGCGTCGGGGGACTGTATCTTTTCACAACGCCGTTCTTGCAGCGAGGGACACTCGTTGCAAGAGGCAGTGGGCACAGCGGCAATTCTGCGCGTGAAGTCTACCTGATACCAAGACTCGGCATGTTCGCCAGTTTTCACCCTGCGAGGCCTGCGGATGTATCTGTTTGCCACTCATATTCCCATCTACGTTGAAGCCGACCGACGCTACGTCGATGATTCATGGTATGCCGATATCATTCTGGCGAGAGACTACTTTTCCCGTCATTTTGGAGAGATCGTTGTCATCGGCCCCAATCTTCCGGCCGAGGCGGCCGAAGGCCAGATTCGCAGCATCGATCCACTTGAAGATGGCATCACCTTGATCCCGTCATTCGATGGTCGAATGCGCGTCAGGCAGTATTGGAGATATGGAAAAGCGCAGTTCATCCATCAGCTGACACCCCTCGTTAAAACGGCACGCGTCGTCCACTGTGGTGTTGACGATGCCTTGCGACCCATCCAGCTATCAGCATTGCGGCTCGCCCATCGCCTGGGTCGGCCCACCGTCCTTATCGGACCCGACATGGTGCCTTGGGAAGTCCTGCGGGCTCGACGCGGAAGTATGCGGCCCGGCACTTTCCTCCGAGAACATCTTGCCGCAGTGCTGTGGGAGCAGAGTATGCGCCGGCAAGCGGCTCAGGCCACGGTCTGCATGTTGAAGGAGGGTCTCGCATATGACCTGTACGCTGGATATGCAGCAAACCCGAAGAAGTTTTGTCATTCGATGCAC
Source organism: uncultured Pirellulaceae bacterium (assembly GCA_964522605.1). Lineage (GTDB taxonomy): Bacteria > Planctomycetota > Planctomycetia > Pirellulales > Pirellulaceae > CAVZLD01. The sequence goes on along the minus strand of CAZFWV010000067.1, from coordinate 22,041 downwards.
CATGATTCAGATGTGATCTCCGAAGACATACTTCACGATCGATTGAGTACACTGAATACGGAACGACATCTTCGCTTCGTCTATTTCGGCCGACTAGTGGCTCGAAAAGGAATCGCGGACTCGATCAGAATCATCGCATGTCTTCGTAGCCGAGGAACGATCGTTTCACTCGACATCTACGGAGAGGGGACCCAACGTGATGAGCTTCTGAGCCTAATTCATTCGCTGAACCTTGCGTCGCAAGTTCATTTGAAGGGATTCATGAGCTACGGTCCCGAGCTGCTCAAGACGATTTCGCAGTATGATGCGGTCCTCTTTACACCAACAGAAGAAGACACGCCTCGCATGGCCTACGACGCTTACGCCTGCGGTCTTCCTTTGATCACGAGTGATATTCCCTTCTTGAAGACTCGTGCGAACTCCGATCGGGCCTCGATTCTCTTCCCCGTCGGCGACATCGAAAATGGAAGCAACCACATCGTCCAGCTGGACCGTTCGCGAGATTCTCTCGCAGAACTTTCTGTTCGCGCCCGACTGGCGGGCTTGCACCATTCCGTGGAAAGCTGGTACGGGCAGCGAACCGAGTGGACGATCGAGGCTGTCGAACGACACGAGGCGGCTCGTCAGGAATGCCATCCGAGCTCTGCGGGATAAGCAAGCCCGTTCGCGCCGGCCTGGATCACGCCATCTCCACGAGCTGGCGTTCCCGTGTGACATGGACTGCTGCGAGCCAAGTCCACATCGATCTACGACCCGGGTAAGATGTGCAGCTGACAGCATCCTCTTCTGCCTGGCTGCCAAGTGTCGGGATCGAAACGAAAGCCGGCTGCCTCAAAGGTGCCCTTGTCAATTTCACCCGCGATCCGGCACATCGTGACTCGATCCGCCTCGCTCAGACCCAATTCCTCCCAAGCCTCCTTCAGAGGGCACGATTCCAGATGTATATCTAACCCGTCCTCACTGCAGCGCTGGATGTGCGGATCGAACAATCGCCCCTCGTCCGGCACGCCGGCGAGAAAGGCCTCCTTCAGTCCCTCCAGGTCATCGGGACCGAAACGGACAAATCGCTCGCCGATTTGCTCACCGCGTCGGTAAATCGCCCGCTTCATCAGCATCTCTGCGCGTTCATCCCCTATCTCCGCCCGGAGTTCGTCGAAAATCAGATAGTACAAAATGGCTCGGTTCTTAAACGCAGATCGCAGTTCCTGGCGAAGTTGCTCTTCCATCGCACATCGTGTCCTGTGAATGGGGCCTCGAAACGTCCCATCTGCCACGCGGAAATCAGAAACTTCAGTATATAGACCAGAAACCCAAGAAACACCCTTGAACGATTCTCTCTGCTCGCTCGCGAATTCCTACTCACTCACCCCACCCACCCGCAACAGTCGCCTGGAGCTGCTGCTCGCCGGCTCGCGTCGCGTCGCTCAAATGCCGCACACCCAAAGGACGGCGACCAGACATCGCCGCGGCCAACCCGTGTAAGCGCGCCGGTACTCGATCGCAGGGATCCCCCCGCCAGCAGAAAAGTTATGAAAAAGCAACTGAAAAATCTCGGCTAACCCGAGGACAGGCACTGCGTCCAGTTGGTCCGGACGCAGTGCCTGTCCTCGGGTTTTGCTCGGGGCGTGCGGCGGGGTGGAATTGCTTGTGTTTTTTACGGGCGAAAGGAATACTAGATTAATGCACCTCCTGCGGACGGGTACGTGGCCCCCTTGCCCGGACAACCGTGCTTGGCGGCGAAATCAAAGACCATGGCGAACGCGCGATCTACCTCTTCTGAGATTCCAGCCGAGCCTGATATCACCCAACAGAGGGAGGTTCGGTACGAGCATTCACGCGACCTAGCCGAGTTGCTCGAGCAGATTAAGGCGTCACTGCTGATCTCCACGTACCAGGCGGGCAAAATTGCTGTGGTTGGATCCCACCGGCAGCAACTGTGTTTGTCGTTTCACAATTTCGATCGTCCGATGGGAGTGGCCTTAAATCGCTCCGGCGCCTCCCTCGCCATTGCCGCGCGGAACAAAGTCTGGTTCTTGCGGGACGCGGCGGCCGTTGCCGCGAGCCTCGAACCAGACGGCCGACACGACGCCTGCTTTCTCACGCGTTCGGCGCACGTTACCGGCGAGATTCAGGCCCACGAAATGGGCTGGGCCGGCGACGAACTCTGGGTAGTGAACACCCTATTCTCGTGCCTTTGCACACTTCATGCGGACTACAGTTTCGTTCCGCGGTGGCAGCCAAAATTCATCTCCGGTCTGGCTCCCGAGGACCGCTGCCATCTGAACGGTTTAGCGATCGATCAGGGGCGGCCAAGGTACGTCACTGCCATGGCAGAATCGGATACGCCGAGTGGCTGGCGTCCCAAGAAAGACTGCACCGGGTGTCTGATCGACGTGGCAACGTCGGAGACAATCGTCGGCGGGTTCGCCATGCCTCATTCGCCCCGTGTGCATCTTGGCCAGATCTGGCTGCTCGATTCCGGACGAGGCAGCTTAGTGCGAGTGGATCCAGTTCACGGAACGATCGACGTCGTCGCACGGTTTCCGGGCTACACGCGCGGGCTTGCATTGCTTGGCAACCTTGCGTTCGTTGGCCTTTCGAAGATTCGCGAGACGTCCACATTCGGCGGTGTCCCGATTGCAGAAGATCGGAACCGGCTCAAGTGCGGCGTGGGCATCTTTGACCTTCAGCTCGGAAGACTTGTTGGCCAATTCGAATTCAAGTCGGGCGTTGAAGAGGTGTTTGACGTGTCCCTGATTCCCAACAAGCGGCTCGCCGCCATGCGCGGCCCGTTCTCCCTCGAGGATGGAGAAAAGACGATCTGGACCGTACCCCCATTAAAGAATTCGACCTCTTGAGAACGTCCCCGGTCACACCACGCGGATTTCCATCGATGATCCATCCCCACCACCGAACCTCCGGTAACCGCTCAATTCGCCGAAGAAGAAAACGCTCTCGACACGGAGCGTGGCCCCGGCTTGCGATCGATCCGCTGGAGCCACGGCACATGCTGGCAGCGACTCCGGAACTGATTCAACTTGATACCGAAGGCGATTCTTTGCCTCAGGATTTCGTGCAAGTTGGCGACGTGGCTTTTTTCGTGGCCAGTACGGAAGAACTTGGCCGCGAGCTCTGGAAGACCGACGGAACGGCGGAAGGAACCACTCTGGTACGAGACATCTTGACCGGAACTGGCTCGTCCGATCCACAGTCCCTGACCGAGTTCAATGGCCACCTGTACTTCTCCGCCGATGACGGCAACCACGGACGCGAGCTTTGGCGGAGTGATGGAACCGCGGAGGGAACGATCCTCGTGCGTGATGTGCGGCCGGGCGAAGGATATCAATGGCCTACCGGCGACGGGCCGTATTCATCCAACCCACAATCTTTGACCGGCGTGAACGGGAAGCTGTTTTTCTCGGCAACGGGTCCGACATCCGGAACGGAACTCTGGCTGACCGATGGAACGGCCGAGGGTACGCAACTGGTCAAAGACATCGCCCCCGGGACCACCGATGATGGCTTCGGTGAGTATCCAAATTCTTCAAGTCCGTCGCAGCTGACCAGCGTCAATGGAATACTCTACTTCGCCGCAGATGATGGCGAAAATGGAGAGGAGCTTTGGAAAAGCGACGGGACGGAAAGCGGAACCGTGATGGTGCGCGATATCAACACGGGATCAGGATATCAGTACTACTACGGCTACGGCCCTTTTCAATCGACTCCCCGACACTTGACGAATGTGAATGGCAAACTGTTCTTTACTGCGGTCACGAAAGAACTCGGTGAAGAACTTTGGATGAGCGATGGAACAGAATCAGGTACCATCCTCGTTAAAGATATCGCTCCAGGGGATTTTAATACCGAGTACGGTGTCTATCCGCGTTCTTCCTATCCACGCGACTTAACGGAGTTGAATGGAGTCCTGTTCTTTACCGCGTTCAATATCGACGACGGGGAGGAGCTGTGGCGTTCAGATGGCACCGAAGCCGGGACGACGATGGTCAAAGATATCCTCCCCGGATCAGGCGATGGCACGTACGATGCCGGGTTGGTCGTCTTCAAAGGAATGCTGTTTTTCGCGGCGGAAGACAACGATCACGGCACCGAACTGTGGAGAAGTGATGGCACCGAGTCAGGCACGGTCCTGGTTGCCGACATCAGCTCTGGGACACCGAGCTCCCTTCCTAAATCCCTGACCGCGGCGAACGGGATCCTCTATTTCGCGGCGCAAGACAACAATTCCGGCACCGAACTTTGGCAGACCGATGGCTCCTCCGAAGGCACCATCCAAGTTGCGGATCTCTTTTCCGGAACTCGCAGCTCCGCGCCTCACGAGCTATTCGACCTGAACGACACGCTGCTGTTTGCTGCCGAAGACAGTGCGGTTGGAGTCCAACTGTGGACGCTGGAACCGGAGCTAAGTCTTGGCACGATCACCGGTCGCAAATTCGAGGATTTGGATGCGGACGGCGTCGCGGACGCAGAAGAACCGGGATTGGAAGGGCTGCGTGTCTTTATCGACGCAAACGACGATGGACAGTGGAACAATGGCGAGCGATCCGCCATCACGGATGCAACCGGGCACTATGTGCTGCAGGCCCCTGCCGGGTTGACTACGCTTCGAGCCGCCCGAACTGCGAACAAGATTCAAACCGTCCCGCTGCCCGCAGATCACTATTCGCTGACGGTCGAAGTAGGCCAGACGTATTCGAATCTGGATTTTGGCGAGGCGACGCTGCCGCCACCCATGACAATTGACCTGCTCGCCGAAAGCGATCACGGAGCAGCGGACGACGATGACATCACAAACCTGAACAATGACTCGTCCGCGTCCGTGCTCCAGTTCCGGCTGACTGGAATCGCCACGACGGGTGAAGTGCTCCTGTTCGCGTCCGGAACACTCATCGGTTCCACGATGGCTGACGGAAGCGAGATTGTCTTGACGACAGACGGCCAGACGACGGTACCGGACGGCAGCCACGAGATTACGGCTGTCCAACGGTTCCAGGGCGTCGAAAGCGCCGCTTCCAGCCCACTCGTCCTTCAAATCGACAGCCAGCCTCCGTCGCCCATGAATCCGATTCCTTTGCTTGAAGCACGAGTCGAACAACTGTTTTCGTACGACGTCGACAGCGAGGAAGAAACGTCGCCCGATACGGAATACGTGTTGGCGGGGGCTCCGACGGGCATGACGATCGATTCGAATGGGCTGATCAACTGGACACCGACTGCGGAACAGGCGATCCCCCAAAACTTTCAGGTATTGCTGCGCGATACGGCCGGTAACGCGACTGCTGAAGAGGTGACGATTGAGGTTCTAGGGAAGATCCCCGCCTATGCAGATGCGTACGAAGTTGATGAGGACACGTTGCTGGATGTGTCTGCCAACAACGGTGTACTGGCTAACGACGGGGATGACCTGCCAGGTCCCTTCCTCGCATTAATGATCTCGGCGCCGAGCCACGGTGAAATCACTTTCTTGGTTGACGGTTCCTTCAGCTACCTGCCACAAACAAATTTTCACGGAACCGACCGCTTCCGTTATCAAGCAAGCGCGGGCGATGACGTTTCTAACATTGCGGAAGTGACAATCACAGTTCATCCGGTGAATGACGTACCGATCGGTACAGCCGACGCATATGCAACAACCGAGGACACAGAGCTAATCGTGAATGCGGCGGACGGAGTGCTGAAGAACGATCTAGACGTCGAAGGAGAATCGTTAACGGCGGTTCTGCTCACGAATCCGACGCACGGCACCGTGCAATTCCAGGCGGATGGGTCTTTTCGATACACACCGGCGTCAAATTACTTCGGAAACGACGCGTTTACTTATGCAGCGCGCGATGCAACCACTAGCTCGGATGCCGTCACCGTCTCGCTCAGCGTCTCTCCCGTCAATGATCCCCCAATCGCAGAGCCAGACACGTACTCGGTGAACGAAGATGGAGTTCTGACGGTTACTTCCGTGGACAGCTTGCTGAACAACGATTCAGACACTGAAGGAGACTCCATCACCGCCCGTCTCGAGGCTCCGCCATCTCACGGCACGGTGAACCTGCAAGCCGACGGAACGCTCATCTACGAACCCGATGCAGACTTCTTCGGCAGTGACCTGTTCTCCTATGTCGTATCCGATGGAATTCTGGATTCATCCCCCGCAACGGTCACCGTCACGGTGAATCCGGTCGCCGATCCTCCGCAGGCGATCGATGATTCGTTTGAGGTCTTTAATGACGAGACTGTTCACCGATTTAATGTCTTAGTGAATGACTCGACCGAACCGGATGGCCAGCAAACGCTCCAATTGATCTCGGTGACCCAGGGCACAGCGGGGCAAGTTTCGATCGTCGACGGTGAAATCCAGTACACGGTGTCGACCGGATATGTCGGTACCGACACCTTCACCTACACCATCGAAGACTCCGACGGATTGACGGACATAGGCACGGTTACGGTGGAGGTGATCGATGCATCTATGAACTCGCTTGCTGGATACGTTTATGTTGATCTCAACGAGGACGGCACGCACGATCTGGAGGAACCCGGCGTTCCTGGTGTGCTGATTACGCTGACCGGCACCACCAATGCCGACGAATCGATTACGCAGACTGCGATTACGCTGAATGATGGGCGGTATCGCTTCAATGATCTACCCGCTGGAACTTATCAGGTAACCAAGTCGCAAGCTCATGCAATGCAGGATGGTGCAGAAGCAACCACTGTGCCCGGTGCTACAGCAGAGGATGATCACATTTCCGATCTTGTTCTTGTCGGCGGTCAGGTCTGGGGTGGCAATGATTTCGCGGAGCTACGATTGAAGCCCGAGTATCTTTCGATCGCGTGGTTCTTTGCTTCCTCAACGCCTCCTTCGAACATCTTTCGCGAGACGATCGCGATCGGTGAAGAAGACGCAAACAACGATGCTCTAGCGGAAGAGATTCGAAATGTCGACCAAGAAGCTGCCTCATCGGAAAATCGTGCACCGACGGGTACCGACGACGAGTACGAAACAGCTCAGAACGAACCACTCATTGTCCCAATCACCTCCGGTGTCCTGGCCAATGATGTGGATTCGGACGACGATCCGCTCATGGCCACTCTGATCACTTCGCCAAACCACGGGACGTTTAGCCTGCGTCCGAATGGCTCGTTTGTCTACACTCCCGAAGCAGACTTCACGGGAGACGATTCGTTCACGTACCGCGTCTCCGATGGATTCTCTCAGACGAGTCCGGTGGTCGTCACGCTGCAGGTTCAGCCTGCCGATGGCTTGCCCAATGGAACGGCAGCGACTGGATTCGTCGATGCGGCCGAGCAAGAACCTGATTCGGATGAGATGAATTCGGATTTACTCGATCCACAGTGGATTGATCAGGCCTTCTTCGAGGATGATCTCTGGCTTTGACGACTGAGACGCGTGCTCGTGACCGAACACTGCAGGGGAACAGCGTAAACTCGGCTTGGCTCAGTATCGATAATCAAGGCCGAAGTGCATGCCTTGTGCCCAGAAGCCGGCTGTATCCAGAGGCACTGCGGGGCGCGGTTCGCCTTCGAGCGTTCCTGGGGGAATCTGCGACGTATTGATCGAAAGATCAAACTGCTCGCCCGCGCGAAGCACATCGCTCCAATAGAGGAAGCTATAGCCAAACCGCGCGGCAAGCCCACAACCAAACTGGCGTCGCAGCGTAACTCCGATCTCCGACAGAGTGCTGAACGTGTCATCTTCGTAAGTGCCGCGGTTCGTCGATTGGACGAGCAGCCCGGAATCGGTAGTGTTCGATTGCCCGTCCGCCGACGTCGCCACCGTTTCGCCTTCAAGCACAAGCGTCGAAGTCGTAGCACCGAGAGCAACCTTTCCGTTTAGCTCGATCGACCAGATCGCGTCCGTGTGTCGGAGAATACGGATGCCGAGCTGACCCCCGTGAAATCGATTCCTGGAGCCAACCTGGTCAAAGAGGTCAAACGTGGAGTCGACCGTAGGACCCCCGAGGGATACGGTCGCTTCATCGATTCGGACGTAATCCTCCAACGCCGCATATCGATAGCCAAACGAATAGTCGGTCTGGACGTCCGCCCAGCGGGCCACACTGTGTCGAAATACAGCCTCCCACGACTGGAAATCGGTGGCCGTGCGAATTGTGAGCGTTCCGTCTACCACATCGGGAAAGACGATCAGCCGTGAGTCCTCCGCGTCCGCCTGCAGGTTGAGGAAGGGACGGGCAAGGATCAACCGATCTTCCCCTGAGTCCATGAAATCGTCAGAGCCTTCCGCAAGCCAAAGGTAGGTAATGTCAAAACCGTGAGCGAATGTCGGATCAAACCAGCGACCAATCGTCATCCGACCGCCCGACCGCGATTCATCGTTCAGGCCGGTCGCGCCGAAAAGCACGGACGTGTCTGGGTCGCCGAGAATTCCCGCCCGTTCTTGCGGAGTGCCTTCGGTGCTAGTCGTCGCGAGGGAAGGGGCCGACATCCCGCGCGTCCACCAGAGCAAATAGTCCGCCCGGCCCCAGACGAGCGGGACGGCAGCTACCGACTCGGACATGAAGACCCCAGAATCCGGTGCCCACCCACCATCGCAAGTCACGCCGTAGCCCAGGTCGGGCTCGCCTCCGATCAGCTGCTCCACAGACTCGTGGTACGACGCTTGTGCTGGACCCTCGACCACGAGGTCGTTCGCCGGCGACCCCGCCTTCACCCTACCAGATGGGGGGATTTCCGCTTCGTGCACGCGTTCATGGATCGGCACAAACCCAATCGACCGGCCGCGATACATACCCCCCGGCCGTGGACCCGCCTGCGATGCCTGTCCCCGCGTTGCGGCAGCCGGACGCGATGCCTGTCCTGGGGTTGGGGAGGCGAGAAGCAAGAGGCAGCAGGCGATTGGGAAGAGCGGGTTGCTGGTCCATGTTGCCACGTAAAGAACCTCCCTTTTCCAAACACCCTAAAGCCGGCAAACCAACAACCGCCCGCTGGGGATGCGGGTCAGGCGGCCGAAGAATCCGGACAATCAGCAAACTCACCCCAAACAGCCTATCTCTCGGTCGATTGGCCCCCTCGGCTGGAACAAAAATCATGCTGGTGGAAGAATTCGAGCCGCGCCACCCGTCGGTCAGGGCCCCGCGGTTCTGAAGGGCGCCCATAATGGCAGCCGAGTCATTCTTCATCCACGCAGCTCACTGGCCGTTCAATCGCGTGAGGATTTGCCATGGCGAAGGTTGTGTACGGGGTGTCGGGAGAGGGTTCGGGCCATTCCTCTCGGGCGCGCGAAATGGCGACTCACTTGCGCGATCAGGGTCACGACCTGTGGCTGGCCAGTTATGACCGAGGCTACCGAAATCTGCAGAAAGATTTCCGCGTGCTGGAAATCGAAGGACTCTGCATTGCCAGCGAAGACAACAAGGTATCCGTCGTAAAGACGTTCACCGAGAACCTGAAGCGACTGTCCGAAGGTCACAAACGACTCAATGAACTGCGCGAGAGACTGTTCAAACAGTTTCAGCCGGACGCTGTGATCACCGATTTCGAGCCGATGACCGCCTACTTGGCGAATCATTACGATCTGCCCCTGATCTCCATCGACAATCAACACCGCATGCGGTACATGGTTTACGACTGCCCGGAGGACCTGAAGCTGGAAAGTCGCGTAACGAAAAACATCATTCGCGCGATGGTTCCTCGGCCTGATGTATCGCTGATTACAACGTTCTTCTTCGGGAAGACAACCAACGATCGTTCTTTTCTCTTCCCCCCTATTCTTCGCCGCGAAGTGTTGGAGCTTCAGCCACGCCGAGGCGATCACATTCTGGTTTACGTCACGAGTGGATTTGAATCGCTATTGGCGGAGCTGCGTCGGTTCGACCGGGAGCAATTCCGCGTTTACGGCTACGATCGTGACGAGTTGGATGGCGGATTGCATTTTCGCCCTTTCAGTCGCGATGGATTCCTGGACGATCTTGCGAGTGCGCGAGCGGTCATCGGCACGGCTGGATTTACGCTACTGAGCGAGGCGTTGTATTTGCGTAAACCATACCTAGCGTTACCGATGCAGGGCCAATTCGAGCAACAACTGAACGGCTTTCAATTGAACCAGCTGGGCTACGGGATGAGCATCGACGAAGCTGGGCCGGAAGCGATCGGGTATTTTCTGTACCGCCTGCCGGATTTCGAACACCGCCTGCAGCAGTACAATCCGGGAGATCATCGCGCGATTACATCCAAGCTGGACGAACTCTTAGCCGATCATGCAGCTCTGGCAAAGAAGTACCATGAGGCAAGACGATGAATTCCCGAGTCCTGTTTGCTGCTCTCTTGATTGGTTTGTCGATTTCCACCGCTGCATGCGGTTCTGTTCCGGTGATCTACTGCACAGACCTCTTTCATCCGCATGAAGATCCAGACGATCATTTCGACTTGGCAACGATCTTCAGTCTTCCGAAGCTCGATTTACGGGCGATCATCCTGGATCAGGGGAAGAGACAGCAGCAGCGGCCTGGTTCGATCCCGATTGCTCAGATCATGCAGATCACCGGTCGCCGAGTTCCAACGGCCATCGGCTTGGCACAACCACTGACTCATCCGGGCGACCAATCCCTGAACCAGCCGGAGGCGTATCAGCAAGGCGTCCAGTTGATCCTGCAAACGCTGCGTGATTCGCCGGAACCGATTCAGATCGCCACCGTGGGCAGCGTACGCGATGTCGCCGCCGCGTTGAATCGTGAACCCGAGTTGTGTCATCGCAAGATCAGCAGATTGCTCATTTTCATTGGCGAAGCGTCCAATCCAACGTTCCGCGAATACAATGTCGGATTGGATCTCCATGCGTACGTTGGCCTCATGCGTTCCAACCTGCCGATCTGGTGGGTACCCTGTTTCGATGGCGGCGCGTGGCAAAACCACGGCCACGCTTCCTACTGGAAAGCCTCACACCGCGATCTGCTGCAAAATGTTTCACCCCCACTGATGCAGTACTTCGTCTATGCGCTGCAAAAACCCGAAGTCGATCCCCTTAGCTTCCTGACTCAGCCCGTGAATCCCCAACAGCGAGAGCAATTGCTCGCCGGCCACCGAAACTTGTGGTGCACAACGATCTTCGAAGTACTGACCTGGCCTGTCGACAAGACAGAGAACGCCGTGTTCGGCTTCCGTCCCATCAAGATTCAGATCCAGGACGATGGCGTCATCGTCGACCAAACCAACGATCGATCTGATGCTGCGACTCATACTGTGATGCAATTTGAAATCCGCGACCGGGATGCCTATGCGGAGTTCATGACAAAGGCAACGGCCGAGCAGTTAAGCCGGTTGGGCGCCGATTGAAATCTTGCCGCCGATGGGGGATGAATCACGACTCACCGGAACCAGCACGGAGGGATAAGTCTTCTCGATCCGCGGCCTTTCCGGCGAGAGCCCATTCAGGCAGCGCGCTCAATCTGCCAGTCGCACGTAGTCCGCATAGGCGTTCGCCAAATCCGTAGACTCGTCACCGGCTGACGCATGCAGCAACACTCCGTAGCGCAACCGCAAAGACTGTTCCGGAGCAACGACGACTCGACTGGAATCACCCTGGCGAAAGGCCTTTCGACCAAATGGATTCGCGACCAACAATCCATAGTCGCGTGCGTGAAACCAACTTGGGCGAAAATTGTCGGGATGACAGAAGATCGCGATCCCGATACGCTGATTCTGCAGCATTCCTTGATAGTCGCACCAATCCGATGACTGGCCCCAGATCTGGTCTTCACCGATTCGACCGGCCGCATCAAGCATCTTGCCGTTACCAGCAGCAATTCCATTTTTGGGACCCGACACGCGAATCGCAGTCGCCACACGAACGCCCAATCCCATCTCTTCCTGATCGCCGAAATAGAATTCTCGTTCCGACGAAAAGGTGGAATCCCACGTAAGCAGGTACCCGGCAGGACGAATCCAAAGAGTTATCCGACACAATTCCTGACAGATCGTTTGCGGGTCGTCACCTTCACTGAAGTAATGATTGATCACGGCGAACGATCCGCCCTCGGGGCCATCTTCTGGTTCTTGTTCGAACCGCGCGTGCTTGACGCGAGCCTTCAGTCGCCAGTGATCCGCTCCACGCAAGTCCCCAAACGCCATCCAGATGCCCGGATGAAAGTCCGCGTGATCGTCGATATCGCGACCCGCGATGGGAGGATGGTTTCGGGTGACTTGAATCCCGCCTGGTGCGCACACATTGGCGAAGTACGGGCGAGGAATCTTGGGGTCGTCGTACACGTACGTAGCGACCGGTCGTTCGGCGACTCGAATTACGACTCGACCCGCCTCGCGCACAAAATCGACCGGTTTCGGTTCGGCTGCCAAAGTGGTCGAAGCCAGCACACTTCCCAACAGACTCCATCTCAGGAAAACGACGAACCATTCTCGGGTCGTGCTGCGTCCCATGTTTGGAAACCTCTTGATCTGTTTTCGTGCTTTGTTGGATCGATCCCGCCCGGAGAGTCTCGAAGAGCTTGGTCTTGTCGACTCGCAAAGTCCTTGATGCCCACGCGGGTTTCATCCTACAGCGCATCCACGCGGGAACCAACGGTCGAGCACGCGTCGCGCGAGTGCGGAGTCGGGAGGACTACGGCTGGAAGCATGTTCGATAAACCTTCGTTGTTACGGACAAACCGGGGGCAGATGCAGGGGAAATGGCCGCGGAGAGACGCGGAAAAACGCCGAGTTAAGCCCGATCGAAATCCCGCACGGCCCCGATGAGGCGGTTGAGGCAACGGTAGTCAAATCAATTCACGAGCGAGAGGAAAGCGCGTTCACGTTCGACTTTAGGAAGAGAAGAAACCACGGATTCGACGGAGGGGACGGATCGGCACAGACCGATCCGCGGACATCCGTTTGATCCGTTCAATCCGCGGTTCCTCTTTGATCTTTGGTCCCGCTCGACTTGTGCTTAGCCACCCGGACGATGCCCCAGGCGGCTAGTCCTCCAGCTCCAACGCATCCGTTTGGGGCGCCCACCAGACGGCAATCATGCCGAGGGCGTAGATCAAGGAACCAAAGGTGCCAATCACCGGATAGCTGCCGCCGAGTGATGTGAACAAGATGCCGGCAATCAGGACGCCTACTGCCGTGGCGAACCGACCGGTGTTCATCGAAATGCCTGCTCCTGCAGCGCGAACGCGCGTGGGAAATAACTCTGGCAGATACAACGGAAGCCAACCAAAGAAGAGTGTCGCCACGAATCCTTGAGAAAAGACGATCGGTAGGAACGATCGCTGCAGGGGTGCGGTCAACTGAAACATGCTGATCGTCAAGACAGTCGCGCCGAGACTGATCAGGAAATAGGATTTGCGCCGCCCCAGTCGGCTGGCAATGGGCGCACCACAGAAGCTGCCCAGCGTGGCGCCCAACGCCCACCAGCCTTGGGTGACCGCTTTATACCCATCTTCGATGCCGGCCGAGACCTTGTCGGCCCAGGGAATCATCCACTTGCTCGCAGCCCAAGCGCCGACCAGTGGAATCGAAGCCAAGACGATTCCGATGACCGTGCGCTGCAAGAGGGGCGGCCGCAACAACTCGTTTCGTGGCCGACGCGGATGCCGGGCCGGCCCCGAGTGATCACGCTCCTGGTCCCGTGCAGCGAGCCATCGCGGTGACTCGGGAACCATTGTCAGAATGAGAATTCCGAGAACGGCTGGGATGGCCGCGAGTTGAAAAACCCACCGCCATGATTCAGGTGTGATGGGCCAGATCCGAGTAATCTGCGACAGCAGTAGCACGCCGACATTGATTCCCGCGCCCATGATCCCCGCGACGAGCGGCCGCGATACATTGGGCCAACACTCCGAAACCAACACGACTCCGTTGGGCCACATCCCACCAACTCCCAGGCCGACGAAGAAACGGAGCACCAGCATTTGCTCCTGCGTCTGCACGAAGGCGCCCAACCCGGCGAACAGCGAGTAAAACAGAACGCTGGCCCCCATCGCGCGAGTGCGGCCGATCCGATCGCCCAGGTTGCCCAGCACGATTCCACCCAACGCTGCCCCAAGCATCAGCGCGGCAGTAAACCGCGCGAACCAGTCCCCACCAAGCGTCGGCGTGTAATCGACTCCAAGCAGACTACGGGAAACCGACAGCGAAGCGACGGGCATCAATCCCAGTTCCACGCCGTCAAACACAAGCCCGGAGAAAGCCGCCGTCAGTACGACCAGCCGCGCCCGACGACTCAACGGCGCTGGCGATCTTGCAGGAATTCCATCGATCATCGATCCAGGATCCTATTGGATGACGTCAATTCGCCCAGTCAAAATCCTTCAGGCACTGCCGTACAGTGGACTGCATCATAACAAACTTGACGACCATTCTCCTTCATGAGTCCTGCAGTGGTCCCTGATCCAAGAGACGTTCCGGCGTTAGAAAGACCTTCCAGAATGATGGCAAAACAGAAATCGAAAGTCTCCGCCCCACATCCAGTTCTCCATCCACGTTGAACATCAACGGCTGTTCATGTTCGATGTGGACTTCGGATACAAAACGCCCTTCGGCCCCGGGGTGATCGAGGTGGTGCCCCTGAAAGATCTTGGGCATCATCCGCAGGATTTCGAAGCGACTGCGAATCCGGGAGATCAACAAGAACAACCGGCCGTCATTCACGTGCGCGGGGGGAGCGATCATCATCGAGCCGCCGGTGTACCGTGTGTTCGAGACGGTCAAGAAGTTGCACTCGACATCTTCGGTCACACCATCGATCGTTACGCGCAATCGATAGAGCCGGTGAGTCAGGATTTTTCCGAGGGCCGCCGCGGTGTAATTCAGGGATCCCAGGTAACGCATTCGCATCGCCTGGTCCGCGATATCGCAGACCAAACCGACCCCAAAGAAATGGAAGCAGATTCGGCGATTCAGATCGTTGGATTCACCGATTTTCGTGGGCGTGTAGCGAATCAGCCCCATGTCAATCGGCGTCGCTACCTGGGTCTCGAGCGCTTCGAGCAGAGCATCGCGGGCGGTTTCGTAGTCCGTGATGCCGAAATCGCGCAGGAAGCTGTTGCCGCTACCAGCCGGTAGTAGGCCCACCGGTTGAGGCAGTGGTTCGAAGTTGGCGGATTCCGACAATCCCTGCAACGCTTCCGAGATCGTCCCATCGCCGCCCATGATGATCTGCAGATCAAACGCGTGAGCCGCTTCGCGCGCAGCATGACGAAGATCCTCCAGCGACCGAGTGGGGCGCAGGACCAACTCCTTGCCGAAACGCCGCCGATACGTCTCGGCAAAATCCGCCGCGCGCGGGCCCGCCTTTTTCCGTCCGCTGGCCGGGTTGTAGATCAGAATGCTGCGTGCAGCATTATTCATGTGGTGCTCGAAGGCGCTACGCACCTCCGTCCCAGATGAGTGTCGCTCCAGACGCTAGTGATCGACCCGCCGAAACATCCCTAGAGCGCATTTCAAAACCTTCATTCGGGAGGGCGAGGCTCCTGCCGAGCCTGTGTTAGCCGCATCTTCGGCTCGGCAGGAGCCTCGCCCTCCCAGTTTTGAAACCGCCTCTAGTGAGACGCAGGCCTGTCACCGACTCAGCACATAAATCGCCGTATCCGCGTTCCAATTTGGATCTTCGCTGACCGCCGTGCCGGATTCACTATCCAAATAAACAGTCCGCTGTACCTGAATCTGTTTCTTGCGACAGAACGTGTCGAAATCGGCGATCGTCGGAAATCGCCGGTTCGGTGTGTCGTACCATTCGAATTGATAGGCACCCGGGATTCGGGGACTCAAACCTTCCTCGAACAACATTTTTCGCAGCTTGTGGTAGGCGAAGTTGGGAAAGCAAACAATCGCCTGCCGGCCGACACGCAGCATTTCGTCAATCACCAACTCCGTGTTCTCGATCGCCTGAATCGTTTGCGAGAGTACGACGAAATCAAACTGGTTATCACGAAAAGCCGCCAAACCGGTATTCAAGTCATGATCGATTACATTGACGGCTTTGCGTGCGCTCGCCAGAAGATACTCCTCAGCAACTTCCACACCGAGAACACGATGGTGATTGCGCAGTTTCAACTCGGCCAACAGATTTCCACGTCCACAGCCCAGGTCGAGTACACTGCTGCCGGAGTCGATAAGGGCGAGCAGAGTGGCGGTATCGAGGCGGCTGCCGTGATAGATCGAGGTCGCTTCACATCCGTAAGCTGGGCCATCCTCCTCACGCAGCACAGTCTCTAAGTCAATCTTGCCTCGCAGACGATCAAGGAATGAGCGAATCAGCTGACCGTAGCGACCGATCTCGGGATCGAGCAAGAAGCCGTCGTGGCCTGCATCGGAGGTGACTTCGCAGTAGGCCACAGCTCGATCGTTTTGAATCAACGCATCGACGATCTGCCGCGATTGGCCGGGGGAAAACAGCCAGTCACTCGAGAAGCTGATGACCTGCCAGTCACAGGTTGCGTGCCGAAAGCAGTTTCGCAATTCCTGAGGTGTTACGCCCAGATCGAACATATCCATGGCAACCGAGATCGTGATGTAGCTGTTCGCGTCGAAGCGTTCAACGAAACGATCTCCCTGATACGCCAGATACGATCCGACTGAAAAACGCTTCTCGAACTCCGTCTGAATCTCGCGCGGCTCATGGCGGTCGGAATCAAACTTGCGCCCCATCGCCTCCGGGGAAAGATAGGTGATGTGGCCGAGCATTCGCGCGATCGCCAGCCCGGCCGTAGGCTGCGTCGGTTGATCGTAATACTGACCACCGTGAAAGTGAGGATCGCGCAGGATCGCATTTCGCGCGACGACGTCGAACGCTAAAGCCTGGCTGGTCAAGCGAGGACTGGTCGCGATCGGAATGCAGCCGCGCAACGCATTGGGATATCGGAGTGCCCAGGTCAATGCCTGATGGCCACCAAGCGATCCTCCAACGACCGCCAACCATTGCTCGATTCCCAATTGCTGCTGCAACCGGCGCTGGACGTCCACCATGTCATTCACGGTGATGAGCGGGAAGTGGGTTCCCCAGGCCCGGCCGGTTGCTGGATTGATCGAGCCGGGCCCGGTCGTTCCACGACAGCCTCCCAGAAGATTCGAGCAGACGACAAACAGCTCGTTCGTGTCGACGAAGCGACCTGGCCCAATCAATGGGTCCCACCATCCGGGATCATCATTCGGATCGTGCCGCGCGACGTGCGAGTCACCCGAAATCGCATGACAGATCAGGACCGCGTTGTCGCGGGCAGCATTGAGTTGTCCAAAAGTCTCGAACGCAACCGTGACGGATGGTAGCCGATCCCCGTGCTCCAGTTGCAGCGGTTCGTTCAGCGTCACGAACTGCACATGCTTCAACGGTGCTCCGCTTCGCACGGAGTCGCTACTTTCGAAGATGTCTTCCGCCATCGCTGGTTTGTACCGTTCCTGGCTACTGAGACGCCTTGATTGCCTGATCCAGATCGGCGATCAAATCGTCGACATCCTCGATTCCGATCGACAGTCGAATATATTCCGGCGTCACTCCGGTTTGAGCTTGTTCCTCAGTCGTTAATTGCTGATGGGTTGTCGATGCCGGGTGGATGATCAGGCTTTTTGCGTCGCCGATGTTTGCCAGGTGGCTGAACAACTTCACCTGATTGATCAACTTCTTGCCGGCCTCCATCCCACCGCGAATCCCGAAACCGAGGATCGCTCCCTGGCCGTCGGGCAGATACTTTTGTGCGGGAGCGTAATCAGCGTGACTCGGAAGGCCGGGATAGTTGACCCATTCGACGGCCGGATTCGCTTCCAGCCACTGGGCAATCCGCAGTGCGTTCTCACAATGCCGAGGCATTCTCAGATGCAGTGTTTCCAATCCTTGCAGGAACAGGAAAGCAGCAAAGGGACTCATACAAGCGCCCGTGTCACGCAGCCAATGCGTGCGAATGTGGATGATGAAGGCGATATTCCCGATCGGCCGCAGGGCTTCCTCGAACACGACGCCGTGGTACGACGGATCGGGCGCGCAGAATTCTGGCCACTTCTGCGGGTGATCGGCCCAGGGAAATCGTCCGCTGTCGACAATCGCGCCACCGATGTGCGTGCCGTGCCCTCCGATAAACTTCGTGGTTGAATACACCACGACATCCACGCCATGTTCAATCGGCCGCAAGAGGGCTGGCGTCATGACTGTATTGTCGCAAACCAAGGGCAGGTTGTGGGCGTGCGCAGCGTCGGCGATTTTGCGGAAGTCGGGCACATCGTTCTTCGGGTTCCCAAGCGACTCCATGTAGACTAATCGCGTGTTTTCATCGACAAGTTCGTGAATCGATTCCGGCTTGTGCGGATCAAAAAAACGAACTTCGATACCCAGCTGACGCAGAGTCTGCGTAAAGAGCGTCCAAGTGCCGCCGTAGAGGCTGTTGGCCGACACGAAATTCTGACCCGCATGGCAGATCGTGAGGATCGACGCGGTGATCGCCGCCTGCCCCGAGGCGAAGGCCAATCCGGCTGCGCCTCCATCGAGTGCCGCCAGACGCTTCTCCAACACGTCCACCGTCGGATTCATCAATCGCGAGTAGATGTTGCCGAATTCCTTCAGAGCAAACAGATTCGCGGCGTGCTCCGTGCTCTCAAAAACGTAACTGCTCGTCGCATAGATCGGTACCGCCCGCGCGTGCGTGGTTGGATCGGGCTCCTGGCCTGCATGGAGCGCCTGAGTTCCCAATTTGTAGGTCGGAGGTTTCGTCATTAATTTGCTCCAAGATAAGATGAGGCCGGCGACGGCATACGGGACCCACCAGTTTAGAGTCAACCCGGAAGGAGTGGCAAGCACCTTTCGGGGGAAGCAGAAAACCCTTCACCACGTCCGCTCGGGCAGCTTTGGGCTTCGTTCCAAGCGTCCGTCGGAGCAACTGAAGTTTATGCGCCGCACTCCGTGGGCCGACTTGTCTCGAGTCGTACGTGTGTAGCCTGCTTGCAACGCGACGAGATCATGTGCTGCAGCCAAGATCATCCGCTGCACCCGAAATCATGTGCTGCAGCCAACCCCAAAGGGGTGGCCCTAAATCCGGCGATTCTCGTTGGGATCCCCTGGGACCGCCCCGTTGGGGCTTGGAATAGCGATCCGGTGGGCCAGAGGCCCCAGGGTTGCACCCTGGGCTGCCATCGGGCCACCCCGTCGGGGTTGGGTGTAACGCATGATCGTGGGGATCTGTCACAGTGCAAGCAGGCTAAACACGTCCCTCAAGTCGGCCTACCTGGGTAGAGACGACCCAAACGGTCCACCGAAGAATCACGTGCACCCTGACCCTGGAGACATCGTCGGCGGACCGAATATACTGCAGCGGTTTACTCGTTTCTCGGCGAGCGTTTTCGCCTATGCAACCCAACTCTCGTTCTTCGTCGCCAGACGCCCGACGCCGAATCTGGCTGTTTCGACTCGCCGCAGTTTTGCTCGGGTTGTCGCCCTTCCTGTTGGCCGAGTTGCTGTGCGTCCTGTGTGGCTGGGGTCGACCGGATTACCATGCGGACCCATTTGTCGGGTTTCGCGGATCGCAACCATTGTTTGTCCTGAATGAAGACGAAGAGCGCTACGAGATTCCGCCGGCGCGCCAGGTCTTTTTCCGTCCCGAATCGTTTGCCGCGCGGAAGGGAGCCAACGAGTTTCGCATTTTCTGCCTGGGTGGTTCGACCGTTCAGGGGCGACCTTATGCCATCGAAACGTCCTTCACGACGTGGCTCGAGCTGAGTCTGCAAGCGGCGGAGCCCGACCGGATGTGGGAGGTTGTGAACTGCGGTGGCATTTCCTACGCGAGTTATCGATTGGCTCCGATTTTGGAAGAGATCCTGCAGCACTATGAGCCGGACGGGATTCTGGTTTACACCGGCCACAACGAGTTTTTGGAAGAGCGAACGTATCAGGGAATTAAGCATCGATCGAGATGGATGACGGAGCTTCTGCGGTGGGCCGCGAAATCGCGCGTCTTCAATCTACTGCAGTCAGCCTATCAGAGGACTTGGAGCACTGCGCCGATCACGGGCGATCGCACCGACTTGCCAGAAGAAGTCGAAGCGCTGCTGGATTATCAGGGAGGACTGGAGAAATACGAGCCGGATCCCGAGTGGCATGCGGGAGTCGTTGAGCATTTTCGCTACAACATCCGGCGAATGATCGGATTGAGTCGTGAAGCAGGTGTGCCTCTCTGGCTGGTCGATCCGGTCTGCAATCTGCGCGACAGTCCACCTTTTAAGGCAGGTCATCGGGTCGATTTGACGGCTGACCAGCTGCAACGATGGAATCAACTGCGCGAGGAAGCCAGTCGCAACTTTCGCTCAAACCCGCGCGATGCGGTCGCGCTGCTCGAACAAGCGGCCCAGATCGACAACCAGCACGCGGGGCTGCAGTATGATCTGGGCAAATCCTACGAGGCAATTGGCGACATGGAGTCGGCGCGCGCTGCCTATTTGCGGGCGTGCGACCTGGATCTCTGCCCGCTGCGAATGACGTCTCCGTTGCGCCGGTCACTACTGGAAGTCGCCCAAGAAACGAAGACGCCTGTGATCCCGGTTCGCGAGCTGTTTGAGAACTCCAGCCGCGAGGGAATTCCCGGCGGTTATCTGTTGGTCGACCATGTCCATCCTTCGATCTCCGGCCATCAAATGATCACCGAGCTGATTCTTGAGCGGATAGTGCAAGACGGTATCGTGACTCCGCAAGCTGGATGGAAGCAGCGAGAGAAGCAATCCTATGAGCAGCACCTCGCCTCACTCGATGACAAGTATTACATGCAAGGTCAGCGGCGCCTGGAAGGACTTCGAAAATGGGCGCAAGGACGTGCAACACTGCAGCCGGGTACTTCTGCCAACGATCCGCCTCGTCGGCCACCGGAATAGAAGCTCAGAACATCACTTCGGGAGGACCCACACCGATGTCGGACAAGTCGTGGAGTTTGCCACCGTCGTCCTTGTTGTTCTGACCGACGGAATAGACGATCCAGCCTTCGGGCGTCGAGCGGATGGTCAGTGGCTTGCCGTTGTACGGATCGACCAGGATTTCCTGGGGCAGCCCGAGGGACTCGGGCGAAAGCGAATCCGGCGAGATGTTTCGCGCCCGGATTTGGTTCAGAATCCGTAGGCAGCGGAGAGTGGCTCGCGAGCGATTCATCGCTTCACGAGCTGCTGCGATTGCCGGATCGATCGTCTTCGTGATTCCCTTGGACGGAATCTTCTGGACATCAGCGAGTTCGTAATGCGATTTGGCACCCAGAGCGATTTGCTGTTCCATGATATCCATGTAGTTGCTCCAAGAGGATTGCAGCGTGCCGAGCATCACCGGTAGTGTCCGAAAGCTCTCGATGCCCAAGGCGCGCTCCGTGCGAAGCGCATGGACGAATTGCTGCATCGAGTCATGTTGGGCCAGTTCCTCTTCGATCGACACGTGCGTCTCGGGCGTCAGATTTGCGGTTTGCAGCACACCGTTCAGACTGTACGCGGCAATCGAGCGACAGACGATGTTCACCAGAAACACCACGAGCGTCGGTTCCTGATCCTGCAGGCGAGCCAGCTTCAAGCCGACAAGATCGTTTCTCGCTGCCTCGTCCGGATTTTCCATCGCCAGCAAATAGCGACCGCGACAGTCGAGTAGTCGCGCGACGTTCCGGCTTGGTCCGACGACGTCCGTCACGGATGCAAAGAACTCCGACGGCCCCTGCGCGTAATCCAACGGCCAGGCGTGGATCGAACATTGAGCGGCCTGCTCAATTGCCGGAAACACTTTGGGGTATGCCGCCAGACCGGCTGCCGTTTTGTCCAGCTGTTCCTGGTCGAGTCCGTCCCGCCAGCTAAAGTCATCGGCGTGCGCGAAAGCGTCGATTTCTCGATATAGATTCTCTCCGTCCTCTCGGATGCGCGCCAGGTAAGTGGCCGCGTTATCCGCAGCATCGACGGTGCTCCGATCCAGGTCCGCCAAGGAGACGGGATCTCCGGCTGCGCGGACCGCGGTGATTTGCTTCTCAAGCCGTACATGCAACCTCCAACTGATCAACGCTGCGATGATCAGTAGTATCGCCACGGTGCTCAGCAGGATTTGCACGATCTTCTTCC
>CAZFWV010000066.1:0-24911 GCA_964522605.1 uncultured Pirellulaceae bacterium | reverse complement strand
CATCACCCCGCAATCATCGCGGCTTTGGCCAGTAGAATGAGTGGTGTGATGAAGCCGGTCAATCCATCTTAACGTGCCCGTGGATACCCTGCACGACGAATCCGGGACGGCCAAGCCGTTCCAAAACCGGTCCATTTTGGCACAGCTTAGTCACTCTCCCGCCGGAAACCTCCCGGCGCGCCTCAGCTCGCGTCGTTCAACCAGTCGCTGGTGTGAGTTTAGCTGCAAGAGCTGAACTGTCGTGCGTCCTTCCGGCGATATACCAACGATTCGCACGCCTTCGACAAGAAAATGATCCCACCAGGCTTGGGTTCGCGGGTTGAAGATGGTCGTCACCTTGCCCGTATCAGGGTCGATCGAACTGAGATCGCTACCTTTTCGAAGATTACATAGAACACACGAGAGGGCAAGATTCTCGACTGTGGTGGGGCCGCCATGCTTCTCGGCGATCACATGGTCAATCTGATGCCGAGCCACTGCGTCTTCCTGATGAATGAGGCAGTATTCGCGGCGGCCTCCTGCTCGCCGGATCACCTGACGGCGCAAATCGTCGCTCGGTCGGGGATTCATCGACTCTGCTTCTGCCGCAAACGAGCCTTCAACATGCGACCGAAATGTTCGAGCCGTTCGAACTCTTCAAGCTCGGCACATTCCTCGTCGGTCAGTTCGCCGTCCTTGCTCTTCTGTATTAGCGTCTCGAGACGCGCCTGTTTCTTGGAAGGGAGTTCGAAAGTGAGGATACGGCTCACATCGGCCGTCTCTGTCAACAGATCTAACAGCTCGTCGTAGAGTGCAGGTTGGTCAGCTGTTGCCATATGTCTCACCTCCTTCGTCAATTATCGCTGATGAACCGAATGACGGCAACGGCACGATGACGAATCGCAGCTGCGAGTCGACAAGTCGTCGCGATTCAGGTTCAGGCAGCAATGGCTCGGACGGCAGTGCCTCTCGCTCATCGTCGCGGAATATTCTTCATGTGCTGCGTCCGTGGTTCCGTCATCCCCGTCAACCCGTCTTATCGGCTCCGAGGCAGTCCAACACCACCATTCCCAAAGCGTTGGGGGTGCCACAATCGGTCCATTGTTTGGACGCAAGGCCTAGGTCCGATCGCACGGCACTTCGCCTCCTTTCGGGACCATCCTCCGCCGGACGGCAATTAGTCCGAGTTGGATGATGGCGTGCGCGCACGCCATCAAACCAATCTGCCATAACATCTCGATCGTCCGCCCCCATCGATCCGGCGCTGTGCCGGGATACATGACTGTCAGCACGGCGATCGAAAGCCAGAACAACAGTACGAGAAGCAGATTGACGGCAAGAGATCCTTCGACCACGGCGACAACCACAAAGGTCCCGATGAAGGCCAGCAACCAGGCAAACGCATACGGGACACTCGCGAAACCATCCGGAACGGTTGCGACTGCCATAACGAGCAAAGGTGGAGTGCTCAGGGCGAAGAGCACAAGGAGCCTCAACACCGTGTGCATTGTGCCAAAATGGGCAAAGACGGACGCGACAATGATCACGTAATACCGAGCTGGATCGTACTGTTGCGGTGAAGATCCCCCACCGAGGACATTTGGAAGCGGCCGAGGTGGAACAGTTTCTGCGCGAGGCCCGCACCGTCGCGCAACTGAAGCACCCGAATATCGTCGGCATCCACGAAGTCGGACGTGAGGGCGATACCGTTTACATCGTCACCGACCTGATCCGCGGCGTCCCGCTGTCAGATTGGCTGACGGGGCAACGACTCACCGTGCGCGAAGCAGCCGAGCTGTGCCGGAAAATTGCCGACGCCTTGCACCATACTCACCAGATGGGCGTAATTCATCGTGACCTGAAACCGCAGAACATCATGATTGACGCCGACCGTCAGCCGCACCTGACGGATTTTGGTTTAGCCCGTCGCGAGGCGGGTGAGATCACAATGACGCTCGATGGCCAGGTCCTAGGGACGCCGGCCTACATGTCACCGGAGCAGGCCCAAGGCCAAGCTCACCGTGCAGGGCCTGGCTCGGATCTGTATTCCTTGGGTGTAATCCTGTTCGAGCTACTAACCGGTGAATTACCGTTTCGAGGCAATGCGCGGATGCTGATTCATCAGGTCATTCACGAAGAAGCCCCTAGTCCCCGCGAGCTGAACGGTAATGTACCGCTGGACCTCGAGACGATTTGTTTGAAATGCTTGGAGAAAGAGCCCGAGCGGCGCTATGCAACTGCCATGGAATTGTCCGCGGAACTGGGGCGATTCCTGGCCGGCGAGCCGATCCACGCCCATCCTGTCACTCTATTAGGACGCACGTGGCGTTGGTGCCGACGGAATCGGGTTACCTCCGCGTTGGCGACCGGGCTGATTGTTGCACTGTTGACAGGCTTCTTTGGAATTGCCTTCCAGTGGGTCCGAGCCGAGAAGGAAGCCCAACGAGCGAACGTCACGGCGGAAGAGGAATCCGTGCAGCGACGAATAGCCGAGCTAACAGCTGAGAACAATCGGCAGTTGCTGTACGCTGCCGATATGAATGTGGCCTTGCAGGCCTGGGAGTCGGGAAATGTCGAGCGGGCCATCAAATTGCTGGATCGCCACCGGCCGCGTCCACAGCAGCAAGACCTACGTGGCTTTCAGTGGCACCACCTGCGATGGCTTTGCCAGAGGACACAAAGTACGCCCCGCTTGAATCACGGCAGCCGGATCACCGGAATGGATTTCTCGCCGGATGGCCATACGCTCGCCACGATGGGCTATGGACCCGACTTGATCCTATGGGATGTCCAAACATGCCAACAGCGACAGACAATTCCCGAACCCGTGACGCTGGCTGACACGGCCTTCTCGCCAGATGGAACTTTAATCGTGTAATCGAGAACCGATTCTCTTTGATGCGAACGAGTGTGAGACTGCGAACGATGCACTTGGGGACGGTGAGAAACCCTGGCCCCATTCGCTTCAGACATCGAAATTCACCCGAAAGCGTGAGTCAGCAACGGGCTGATTCGCCGCGTCGGAATGCGAGAAGTAGCGGCACGGCGATCCACGTTAGCAGGAACGCGGCCGGTTCAGGTACGGCAGCGATTTCGGCTCGCGGCCCTTGTTCGTATCCGCCGTCCTGGAGGGCGATGACCAAGTCACCCGTGTCAAACACGCCGTCGCCGTTCCAGTTGCCTTCGGACCAACCAGCGTACTCTTGCGTTTCGTACTTGCCAGCGCCGAGCACCAGCACGAGATCACCCGTGTTGAACTGGCCGTCGAGATTGGCGTCGCCGAACCACGTATTCGCGAGGTCCTTGACCCACACGCGGATGTCTTCCGCGTTCACCATCGCATCGCTGTTGAGATTGTAAGTCGTGGGGTCTTCTCCGGCTGTGACTTGAACCATCAAATCGTCGATGTCGGCAATATCTAAGACTCCGTTGTTGTTGAAATCGCCCAAGATCGACTCCGCTTCGGCACGCCAGATTCTCAGCCCTGGCTGTCCAGGGATCCAGTTGTAACCGTAGTAGAGGGAACCGTCGGGTGCGATCCGCACGCCCGTTTCTCGTTGGCTTGAATTGATTGTTGCTCCCAGGTTTTCTCCCTTGCCAAATGGCGCGTCCAATGAGGGGCGTTTGGACACGAAGACATCGAAGTTGCCAAAACTACCCGGTGCAGCGAAATAGAGGGAAAGTCCATCAGGCGACAACGAGTGTTGCAGCACCGAGCCAACTAGATCTCCTCGCTGGGTACGCGTCATTCGTTCGGGGGTTGTCCACTCGCCGTCCAAAGTTTCCCGAGTGCTCCTCCGCAAAGTCGAAGGATTGCACAGGCCACCACCTTGGCAGCCGGCACTGAAAATGATCTCCAAACCGTCAGTCGAAAAGGTTGCCGCACCGTCGTCACCTCGCGTGTTGATGGTGGGGCCCATGTTCACCGGCTCCTGCCATGGGTCGTCACGACTCGCTCGGCTAGTCTGCCATAAGTCGACGCCGCCATACCCGCCTTCTCTCCCGTAGGAAGCAAACGTTAACGTGAGACCGTCGTAGCTCAAATGAGGGTAGCTTTCGCCTCGGCTCGTATTGACGACATCGATCGGTTGCGGCACCTGCCACGGCGCGTCAATGCTCGCTCGGCGAGATGACCAAATCTCCCAATTGGAGCTACCGGCCGCATGGGCCACCCAAACAACGTCAAGCATGTCACCCGAGAAGTTCGCTCCCCAATCGACAGACCCGCCTGAAGCGATCTCAGTCAATACGGGCTTCTTGAACTGCGACCAGACTGGTGCGGGTAATGTGAACATGGCCACGACGGGGATCATCCACCAGTTCCTTCCGCGGTGGGCTCCCTTCGGATGGTTGCTTTGTGTTTTTTCAACATCTTTCCGATCTGATGGCATTGGTATTGATCCTTTGCGTCTTGTGAATCCAGACGATTACAGAGGTGGGATCACGGGGACGCAGTTACTTAGGCACTTTCACAATGTTGTTCGTGACTTCACCAGGATTAAAAATTACGTCCTCGCTGGATCCGTCGAATAGCACGTTCGAGTTGATAGCATAGATCGAGTCGCCAAATCCTATAATCGTGGTAGGTCTCCGGAATAGATCGTCGTTCTTGATGTCCTTCACAAATGTCCCCTGGGAGAGGTCGCCTGATAGCTGAACGACGGCGATCTTGCCACGTGCTCCCGGCGTCGTCACTTGATTCTGCATGATATAAAGCGTTCGCCCACTCAAATAAAGTCCATCGCCAGTCGCGAATGTCGTTTGTTCTCCGTCGACGCTGATTATCGTTGCAGCCCCAGTTCTCGTGTCGATGCGGTGAAGAAGGCCCGAACCATCATTGATCACCACAAGGTCGTTGCCGTCAAATGAGCCCACGAGTCCGTTGTTGCGAGCGCCGACCTGCGGCCCGGTCAGTTCGATCTCTTCAAAGGTGGGTTCTGAAGGCAGTCTTCCGCCGCCATTCAAGGGGATTTTATAGATGACGGGTCGAGTTGAATCGGTGCCAAATACGGCCGACTTCGTGACCAGAATGTCATTGAGGCCAACTCCATCGCCGAAGATGATTTCGGCGACTTTTGCACCGGTAGTCCCGTTGTAGACCACAACTCCCACATTCGAACGAGGCGCCCCAATCACCGACGAATCACCGACGGCGGCATAGATGTTGTCAGTGCGGACATCATAGGACAAACCCGCGATCGGCCTTCCCGTGGGCTGAACCAGGATGGCCCCTTGGCCGGTCTGCAGATCTCCTTTGTAGATCGCCCCCGCGTAGAGAGAGGTGGGATGATTTTGTCCAGCGCGAGGCCCCAGGAAACTGGAAAAGGAAAATGCGCCGGCGAAAAACTCATGACCTCTCCCTAGCTCAATTCCCTCGGGTTCGAAACCCGTAGGCAACGAAATCTGATCGGGCCAGACATCGCTTTCTGCCGCATCCTCGAATTGTCCGTGTAGGATCTGTTGCGCTTCATGATCAAAACACACTTGAATTTCGTCTCGCCCGTGGTCATCAACAGACGCCACATCCGGCAGCGTCGCAACGTCCGCGGCCAGTAAGACTCGACAATCGAGGTGTTCAATGCTCAGTTTTCGTGATTTTGCTCTCATGACAAACCTGCCTTTCAAAGACATCCAGACCGGAGGGATTGACGGGGGCCAGACGATGTCTCGTCGGCGAGCGCGTCCGGCGGTTAGATAGCCGGTACTGTCTGGCAAAAGCGCGACACGTCTCTCAGATTTTTTCACGGATTTGGCCCATGTTTTCCGTGGCGGGCAGCACGTAAAGAGAAGCACAGAAAGAAGATACGTCGCCTTCCTGAGGAGCGGATCTTGCTCGTGTGATTTGGTCCCTTCCACAAATCGAAGAAAACGACGCTGAATTTGTCACACTTCTCGGTTCTACTGCCGGTTGAATGGAGGGAGACGTATTGCCATGGCGCACTCGAACGATTCCGACGACACCATTGCCTTGCTCGACAGGATTGCCGACGGTGATCCGACTGCTCTCGAGCGATTGCTCCGGCTCCATCGCCCGTACCTCAAACGCATTGTCCAGGTGCGCATGGAGCCGGCCCTGAAGGCTCGAGTGGACGAGTCGGACGTGGTTCAAGAGGCACAAATTGTCATCACCAGGAACATCAACCACTTCATCAAACATCGGTCGACGTCGTTCCGAATTTGGGTCAGACGGAAGGTGCTCGATCAGCTCATCGAACAGCAACGGCGGCACATCGGCGCAGAGAAACGAAGCATCGTCAAGGAGCAGCACATTTCCAGTTTTTCCTCGATGGCGATCGCCCGAACACTGCTTTCCGAAACCGCCAGCAAGGTGATGCAACGGAACGAATTTGCGGAGACAATCCGCGAACTCATCGAGAGCTTGAACGACAATGATCGCGAAATCCTGACGTTACGTCATGCGGAAGGACTGACGAATAGCGAGATCGCCGAAGCCTTGGGGATTGAGGTGGCCACCGTGCGGAAACGCTACGGTCGCGCTCTGTATCGGTTTGCGGAAAAGGCAACGGCGGCGGAGTTGGAAGCAAATCTGTCCTGGGGCGACACCTGATGACGGACGCACAGATCAGCAAAGACCGAGAAGCCCTGTTGGGGCAAGTCGTCGAAGAGTTCTTTGAGTGCGTGGATCAGGGGAAATGGCCCGACATGTCGGACTATCTCCGACGCTACCCCGAAATCGCCGATCAGCTAAAAGTCGTCATTCCGGCAATGCTGGCGACGGAGCGTGCGGCGCATCGCTCGGAACGCTTGTCCATTCGCGATACGGTGTCAACCGAAAAACGGCTGGGAGATTTTCAGATCTTGAGGCAGATTGGCCGCGGTGGGATGGGGATTGTCTACGAGGCAGAGCAGATCTCCATGAAGCGGCGAGTTGCCTTGAAGGTGTTGCCGCTCGCGGGGCTCGTCGATGAAGTGAGAATTCATCGTTTTGAGAATGAAGTCCGGGCTGTCGCCGCACTCAACCATCCACACATCGTCCCGGTCTACATGGTCGGTCAGGAACGCGGCGTGCATTACTACGCAATGCAGCTGATTCGTGGACGTAGTCTGTCTGACGTGATCTCATCGCTTCGACAAGTTCGGGACGAGGGCCAAAAGCTCGACGCCACATCGATCAGTCAAGCTGCACGGATTGGTCGTGGAGCGGACCCAACCAGTGGACCGGCGAGTGATGTGGAAGACCGGGCAAGAGGACCCGCCGGCGATCAGCAGCCGCATCTGCAGGAAACGAGCGTCGAACCGTACAGTTCGACAATTCCTCACACATCACGTCGCGAATATCTTCGCAGTGTGGCGGCACTGGGAATCCAGGCGGCATCGGCGCTCCAACACGCACACGATCAGGGGGTAATTCATCGTGATGTCAAGCCTGCCAACATGTTGTTGGACGGTTCGGCTCAACTGTTCATCACGGATTTTGGCCTGGCCCGCATGGAATCGGATGCCGGCGTGACGATGACCGGCGACGTGATCGGAACGCTGCGCTACATGGCTCCCGAACAGGCGCTGGGAAAACGAGTTGTGGATCATCGTGTCGACGTTTATTCGCTGGGTGCAACGCTGTACGAACTTGTCGCCCTGCAGCCAGCCTATCGCGCGGAAGATCGACAGGAGCTCCTGAAACAGATCGCCTTCGAAGAGCCAACTCCGCTACGTCGCCTGGACCGAGACATTCCGACCGAGATCGAGACGATCATTCACAAGGCGATGTCGAAGAATGTCGAAGATCGGTACGCGTCGGCACAAGAATTGGCGGATGACCTCCGATCTCACCTCGAGAATCGACCGATCACGGCAAGGCCGCCCACGACATCGGAGATCATCAGCAAGTGGACGCGTCGCAACCCGGCGCTGACGTGGTCCATCATCATTGGATTGTTGCTGATCACCCTCTCACTCGCCGCCAGCACGCTGGTCGTTTCCGGCCACCTTGCGCGGGCAACCCACGCGGAAAAGGCAGCCAAATCGGCGCGTGATGAAGCGAGTACTCGGGCCACGGAACTCATCCACCGAAACTATTTGCTGCACATCGGCAACGTCGATAAGGCCCTGCTGGAGGGAAGATACGAACGCGCTGAGGCCGAACTTGAGATGTGCGAGCCGGAACTGCGAGGGTGGGAATGGAGATATCTTGCAGAGCAGATGCAAACGGTATTCCCCTTGACGCTTCCCGGATCTGAACAGCCCATCTTTACTCAGGACGGGAAGCGACTGATTGCCATCGGACCCTACGGTACACCGGACCAATGCCTCGTGAAAATATGGGATCTGACAACTCGCAAAGTCATCCGAAAGTTGGAGCATGACACGGTGCTTTCGCAGGCTGCCATGTCACCTGATGAACAGCGGATCGCCGCGGGGGACGTCCAAGGGAGTCTATTGGTTTGGGACTTAGCATCGCA
The DNA here is from genome assembly GCA_964522605.1 of uncultured Pirellulaceae bacterium. Taxonomy (GTDB): domain Bacteria; phylum Planctomycetota; class Planctomycetia; order Pirellulales; family Pirellulaceae; genus CAVZLD01. The sequence continues at coordinate 16,512 of CAZFWV010000066.1, read as the reverse complement.
GAAGACCCCGCTGACTGTCCAAATGCATGGTGAGCAGACGAGATCGATTGGCTTGGCGTTTTCTCCGGACGGTGAGCGGATCGCCAGTACCGGCAGCGATGCCGAACTCGTGGTGGCAAACACTCGCAGTGGCCAGGTGGAATTCCGCATGCGTCTGACCGAGGGTGAGTTGCGAAAGGTCTCGTTCAGTCCAGATGGACGCTGGATTGTGACCGGGGAGGTCGACAAGTCAACGGTGATCGTCAGCAGCTCATCGGGGCAGATCGCCGCCAAATTTCCTGCCGACGGCGGAAATGCTGCCCCAACTTTTGCTCCTGACGGTCAACGAATCTACACGGGAGACGTGGTGGGCTCGATCAAGGTCTGGAGCTGGGATGGCAAGCAACTCGTCAAGGTCGACACTTGGCCTCAAAGGCGGACTGGTATTGTGAATCGTGCTACCGGCAACCACGGAACGAAAAGTCTCGATCTTAGCAGCGACGGAACTCGCCTCGTCTCGACGAACAATTGGCCATGCACCGCCCAGGTATGGGATGTCCGGACGGGTGAGCAACTCGCCGATCTGGACACGAGAGACATCGTTTATTGGTCGGCGTTTCATCCTGATGGCAATCAAGTTGCCTTATTCAGCATATCGGGCGGCATCCGATTCTGGCGGTGGAACTGGCGAAAGGAAGAAGATGGGCGGATAATCAAGCCCCTCAAGGGCGCCGTGAAGGCGACTTTCAGCCCCGATGGAAAGCAGATCCTCGCGTCGACACCCATGTACTTTCTCGGTGGAGCTCACTCCCTCTTCCATGCGTTTCCGCCCGAACCAGCAGTCATTGTCAGTGCCACTTCATTGACGCGCGTGTGCACGCTTGATGAATCCGTCTATGAAGCGTCCTGGTCGGCCGATGGTCAAAAGCTGATTGCGACGTTGGCATCGGATGACGCAATTTGCTCGTACGATGTCGCGACAGGCAAGCGACTGCAATCGTTTCCATTCGGTCCGCCAGAACTCACAATTTCTCGCGAAACGCCCGACGGACGGAAGGTGATGACGTTCTCCAAGGAGGGAACACTACGTTCGGTGGATCTCCTGTCTGGTGATGCGGATGTCGAGAAGATCCCCGCGGGCTGGGCCGCAGCCGCAAACTTCTCTCATCAGGCCGATTTAGTCGCCTTCTCGGACTTCTTTTTTTTCGTCTATATTCAGACTACGGACAACGCAACACAACTTCGTCAGTTTTCGACGCCAGCAGGACATTGGGTGAAGCGACTTGTATTTTCCAGCGACGGAAAACACCTGTATGTCGGAGGGCACGGCGGCCTGCTGATGGAGGTCGAGGTTGCGACCTGCCAGGAGACGCAACGCTTTGTGGGGCATGTCGGTGCGGTCCTTGGGATTGCCGTCAGTCCCGATGGACGCCAGCTCGTATCCGGTGATAACAGCTCGGGCCAAGTCGTCATTTGGGATGTCGCCACCGGGCAGCAGTTTCTCACGCTTGCCACCGACGGGACACCGATCGTTTCGCTTGACTGGAGTTCCGATGGTCGACGTATCGTAGCCGGAAAGGAAGACGGTACGATCCAGCTTTGGACGCTGCGCTAACCGGATGCGCACATCATCGGATGGAACGTCGTGCCAGAATGATGGAGCTCAGTACGCAACGGCGTAATTCCAGCGCGGGACACCTCTCCAGTCGCCGACGTGATCAAATCACGTTGAACTAGCCGTGTTCAATTGTCGTCCGGTAAATAGTCCGGTCGCTGATACGCGACTCCCATGACGCCCATCGCCGGTGCCATAAGCCTCATCTTGCCACGTTGGTAGTCAAGATGCCAACTGCCCGTCGGGGAAGTGGTTGATCACAGGTAGCAACTGGCCGTTCAACGACGCTCTGGTCGCGCCGTGAGCCAAGTTCCACAAGCCGGGCCGTGGCTTCTTCACACGGTCCTTCGGCCGCCCGGGCCTGAAGCTCGCGATGCGTCCGTGCGATCAGCATGCCCCGCAGAATGCCGCTCGCCAGAATGACGGCCACCGCCTGCAGACGCTCGTCAGCAGTCATCGACTTCGGATCATCGGACGCAGCCATGCGCGCAGCGACTCCTGGGAAAGTGGGTGGAAAACAAGGAACACACGTCGCAATCTCGCCGGCAGGGGGTGCGCAAATGAAGTCCGATGCCCGGTCCATACCATGACTTCCTGTTGTTGTCTCGCGCCGAGCACAGATTCTCGGATTACATGGAGTTCATTAATGATCCGGTCGCGATCCGAATCGAAGACGACCTGATACGTTACATCGCCGATACCCTTGAATGGATTCCGACACTCAATCCAGCCAAAAACAACGAATCGCATCGTGGACTGTGCTACTATGGCCCGACAGTAATCCACACGGAGGGTGCCCAAGTTGCTTCGCCGATCTTCAACGGGTGGGCAGAATTATTCGCTTGCCTGTACACGCAAATGGGAAGCGTGTCGTAGCCGGTATTGCATCGAAAGCAGGGCAAAGAACGACTCGGTATGCAAGCCGACGCACCGGGGATGCACCAATTCAACGATCCGCACGGACCGGTCGTGCAGCATGCGGCAGAGTCTCGTCGCGCACGCGGTTGGGCGAACACGGAGGATCGGCAGGTGGCGACGGCCCTGGCGACCGTCAAGCTCAAAGAGGATCGCGTCGCCGGGTTCACCGTCAATCCCGACCTGCCGCTTGGCACATGCTGGTCCGCGTGGCCATCTTCGCCGAGGCTCGATGCGGGGCCGTTCGTTTGCCGGTGGCCGTCAGTAACATTGAGCACCGCATTTCGGACGAGTGAAGACCACCCCTTCGGGAGGCGCAGCGACTCGACACCGTTCAGGCAAACGTCATCACACAGGGGAGCAATTGGAAATCACACACCATGCCAGGTCCCAACTGCCAAGTCGGGATGGAACCGACACGATGGAAGGCCTCAGTCGCCTTTCCTCTTGATACCTCAGCGAAGTCTGCCGGTTGTGCCACTGACTCTCGCCCTGAGTGGGACTTGCATTTTCGCCGTGGGGCTGGACCGAGCTACCGGAGAGAGTCTGGGAGAGCGGGGGGAGACTTTGAGTCGCTTCCGTCGGCCCGCACCCACTCGTCGATTCCGTGAACGCCCACGCAAAAAGTCGGTGGATCGCCCCGTTACATCGCGGCTAGTCCTCCGTCGCGACACGCATCAACGCAGACGAATTTCGAATCAATAACGACTCGCCGGCGACCGCGATGGATGCAAACGTCTGCCCGAACAATTGATTGCGAGCCAACTCGCGATACTCGCGACCGGGAAGAACCACCGTTGTTACACCTTCAGTATTCGTGAAGTACAGTTTGCCGTCGGCTAACAAGGGACTTGCCGCGAAGTTCCGCGACACTCGGTGGTGCCAAATTCGTTCGCCCGTCTTCGCGTCCAGACAAGTTGCGACTCCGATGTCAGACACAAAGTAGATTTCGCTGCCCGAAACGACCGGTGAGGCGATCAACGGTACTTGCTTTTCATATGCCCATGCAATGTGTGTCTCGGTCACATCGCCACGGCCGTCGACACGGATCGCGACAAGTCTCGGTTTGTGATATCCAGAACACACAAACACAAGTCCATCGGAATAGACTGGAGCCGGTACGACTGCATGGCCGTCGCCAAGTTTCGCTCGCCACAATTCCTCGCCCGTGTTGGGATCGTAGGACACAGCCCATTGGGCTGTCGGAGAAATGATCTGCGTGCGGCCACCTGCGCTAATGATCAGCGGCGTACTAAATCCTCGTCGTAGCTTGTCGTCCGCCACTTCGATTCTCGGCCGCGCACGTTGCCAGGCAAACTCTCCCGTCCTTTTGTCGAGCGCGGCGATGTACTGCTGATCGCAACCGTCGCGAACCAGGATCAGACGATCACCGCACAGCACGGGTGAACTCGCCGGGCCAGTAATATCTTCGACGCTCAACTGTCTATTCCAGATCTCCTTGCCGGACGTCATATCGATGCAAAACGTGCCGAGCGATCCGAAATGGCAGTAGACTCGCTTACCATCTGAAACAGGTGTGGGTGAAGCGTAGCTGTTGACGACGTGAATCGGAGTTGGATCGTCAATCTCCAAGAGGTCGATCTGACGCAGAATTGCCCCATCATCCAGATTCAACTCGATGGCGAGCAACTTGACTTGAGCATTGGCCTGAAATCTCTCCGCCCCAAATTTGTGATCCGCGAGTTTTTCGGTCTTCGCGGTTGTTTCCAACGCGGTTTGTTCGGCCGTCGTGACCCAAATGCGGTCTCCGATCACGATAGGGGATGACCAGCCTGAACCAGGAAGCGTCGTTTCCCACACGGGCGGGTTGAGGACTCTTCCCCAGGTCGTCGGCAGGTTGCTCGCCTCGGAGTGTCCATCTCCGAAAGGCCCGCGAAACTGCGGCCAGTCTTCCGCGCGGATCTCGGCGCACAAGAACATCGCGAAGACGATCAAGACTCTGAATTGCATGGCAATGTCCGTGGGCGACTGTTTGATGCCTTAATCATAGACCACGGGAGCGCGTGACCGTCCCAGCGGCCTCCTCTGGTCAACCCTGTGCTGCGACTGTCTGCAGGCCCATGGGCGGCAGCACCAGCAGCCGCCGGCAATGCAGACAGGCTTTGACCGATTCTAGGGGTTCGTCAGAGGAGAGACCAACCAGCGCAGAATCAACGAGACTGACAACGAGCAATTGGCCAGCTCCGCTCACGCCCCGTCTTGCTTCAAGTCACAACTTACCCGACTCCCCAAAAAGGCTCCTGACTCTTTTTCCTGGGTTGCAGCCGGCCAACAGACGTTGAGCTGCCCCGCGTCCGCCAGCGTATACAATGAAGCCCCTGAATCTCGTCGCAGCACAAGATCACCCTCGACGTCAACAATGCCTCCGGTCTGATGGAACACAATCTCGTCGTACGGCTCGTCACCCAACCGTCCAACTTCAAGCGCACTGCGACTGATGAGATGGCCGCTCGTCATCTGCGCGGAACGGCCTGTCAGGTACAGGCCGTCGACATCGACGTCGCCACCTTGAATCGCGAGGCCTATTTGCCCCGTACGCCCGCCGACAAACAAAGGTCCAATCACCTGGAACGTCCCAGCTGATAGTGTGTACCTACCGCTTCCATCGATCGCCGCGTTGCCGCGAACAAACACTTGACTCGACGGCTCGAGCTGTGAGAACTGGCCGAACAACGAAAAGCTCCCCCAGTCGTCTGGTGTGGCCACACCGACTCGAAGGATGCCCTCGTGTTGCACATATTGCGATTCAGCGTAGATGCCAAGTGATTCTGTAAAGGTGGCCTCGCCGCCCGACTGCTCAAACCTGCTCACGCCTCGGACTTCTGCCGATGCAGCGTTCAGGACACCACCTTCGAGGTAGTAGCGGCCACCATTCGGGCGGTCTTCCTGCCCCAGAGCCAGGTGATCGACGGTGTGGATGCCCCCGGACTGAACAAATCGTGCATCGGTGACATCGGGTGTGTCGGGCGGGCCGGTCTGGCCGATCTTGGTGGCACCCGACACATTCAGTGTGCCGCTCCACAAGTGATATCGAGCTTCGCCAAAATTATTGAGACTCAACTGACTTGCGGCGACCGTGCTATCGCCTGCCTGGGAGAACTCCGCTGTTCCGTGAGAACCCACGATGACGGGACCATTTACGGTGAGACTACCGCCCCCCAAGGTATACCTCCCCGTGGAATCTTCCCCAACACCTAGACCGAGAAACTCATCGATCAAGACAGTTCCGGAGGGTTGAATCAAGTGCCCGTTTCCGGAATGACCAATGCGAAGTTCATTGACCGCGAGCGTCCCAGCGTTGAGCTCATATTGTCCGAGACCAGGACATCTCGAATTCCGCAGGCAAGTAACGCGTTTTGGGTCGATCTTCCAGATGAAAGGTTGCTCCCTGACGGTCTTCGGCGACCTGAATCGGTCCACCGACCTTCGGCGTGAATGCCTGCACACGCAGATATGCAAGGAGCCGTAGCCGGCATTAGATCGAAGACAGGGCGAAAAGTGAATCAGTCTTCACGCAGACAAACCGGAGATGCACCAATTCAACGATCCACCCAGACCGGTGGTGCAACATGCGGCAGCGTCTCGTCGTTCACGCGGCCGGGCGAACCCGGATGATCGGTAGGTAGCGACCGCCTGCGTGACGGTCGAGCTCCTGGATCATCGCAGCGGCCCAGGAAACCAAAAGACCGGCCTCGTGGCGTTGCTGGAAGCCAGCACGTTGCTCGCCGTCGCCCAGGAAGTGACCGTTACACTACGGTCGTAGCAGGGATCAAGCGTGGAGGGGAAATCAACCGGGCATGTGTAAGAATCGCCAGCAACCGCTATCTCGGGTCGTGATCATGTCACGACGACGCAAACGCCATCACGACAAAACAGCTGAGGCCGATCGGGTTGTTTCCGGATTTCACCAAGCTGCCCGCACGAGATCGTGTTCGCTGGCTGTCCCCATCTGAGTGTACGGACTGCCGAGCCAGTGAAAAGGGCGAATTCTTGGCCCCGCAACTTGCTGGACTTCGCATTACCAGATAGAGCGTTGCATCCGCATAGGACTGCGGCTGTTGCATGACGACACTCGAGCGAACACACTTGGTTGAAACGCGATTGCTCAATCTCACGTAATCGTTGATGACAACAAGATTCGGTTGGGGTAGGTCTTGGTGACGGACGGAAAACAGATATATAAGGTGCCGAAGTCGCCAATCGCCGAGCCCCATTCCTACTTGCCCCTACGGTGCCCTGGACGATGTGGCGGCTCATGCGGTGCCAGTTGACAACGCGCCAAATGGACGCCAACTTACGGAACCAGATCGAGCTGTCTCGTGTTCAAGGCCCTGATGTAGAATGCATGCGTGCGGCGGATCACAACCAGCAGAAGCGGATCGCACATGCCCGAGGTTACGCAGATCCTACGTCAGATTCAGCAAGGTAACGTCGCCGCAGCGAGCGATCTGCTGCCACTCGTCTACGCCGAGCTGCGCCGGTTGGCGCGCTACAGGATGCGGAAGGAACAGCCCGGCCAGACGCTGAACCCTACCGCGCTTGTCCATGAAGCTTACATCCGATTGGTGGCAGACGAAGCGATCAATTGGGATGGCCGTTCTCATTTCTTCGCCGCGGCGGCAGAAGCAATGCGCCGAATTCTGATTGAAAGCGCTCGGCGCCGCAACAGTCTCAAGCGGGGCGGCGAAATGAACCAGAAAGAGCTCAACGAGGAAGCCGACGCGGTCATTTATTTCGACGAGATCGACGAGTTGCTTGATCTCGATGCGGCGCTCACGAAGCTCGCCGTGGTCGAGCCGGAACTGGCGAAACTTGTGGAACTCCGGTATTTCGCCGGGCTGACGGTCGAAGACACCGCACAGGCACTCGGAGTCTCCGCCCGAACGGTCAAGCGGAATTGGGCTTTTGCCAGAGCGTGGCTGGGTCGCGAATTGAACCAAGGGGAAGCACAGTGACTGCAGAGCTGTGCCTCGAATCACCGTGAACGCGTCTGGATCATGATCTGGGGTGCAGCATTTTCGACCACACCGACTAGAAGTCCCACTGAGCGATGAAGTCAGAGAAACCAACAGAGAAGTCGATCTTTCTTGACGCCCTCGATATCGAATCACCGCGTGACCGGGCTGCGTTCATCGAGGCGGCATGTCAAGGAGATCCGCAACTTCTTGCGTCTGTCTCGGCGTTGTTCCAGGAGCACGAGCGCGCATCGAGCCCAATCGACCAGCCGATTGCCCAGGGTATGCGATTACTGCCTGGAAACATGGATGAAACCAGGTCACTTTCGTCGCAACCCAGGCATTCACAGCAGGCGCTGGGCACCATGATCGGCCCCTACAAGCTCATGGAGAAGATTGGCGAAGGCGGGTTTGGGATCGTGTACGTGGCGGATCAACAGGAACCGATCCGCCGGCGTGTTGCTTTGAAGATTATTCGACCGGGGACGGAGTCCCGTGAAGTACTTTCTCGCTTCGACGCCGAGCGGCAGGCGATCGCCTTGATGGACCATCCCAATATCGCCCGCGTTTTCGATGCAGGCGAGACCGATACGGATCAACCATATTTCGTGATGGAACTCGTTCGCGGTGCCCCGCTGACGGCATTCTGCGATGGCCAGAAGCTCGACATGACAGAGCGACTCAGACTCTTCGTGACAATCTGTCATGCCGTGCAGCACGCACACCAGAAGGGAATCATTCACCGCGACCTGAAGCCGTCCAACATTCTGGTGACAATCCAGGACGGTCGGCCCCTGGCCAAGGTGATCGACTTTGGCGTTGCCAAGGCGATCGGCCAGAGCCTGACCGTCAAGACGATTTACACTCGGTTTGCCTCGATGGTTGGAACGCCGGCGTATATGAGTCCGGAACAGGCGGAGATGAGCAATGTCGATGTGGATACGCGCAGCGACATCTATTCGCTGGGGGTGCTACTCTACGAGCTGCTAACTGGCTCGACGCCGTTTGCTCCTGATCGACTGCAAAGTGTGGGTTTTGATGAACTACGTCGTATCATCCGCGAGGAGGAGCCGCCTCGGCCGAGCACACGCTTGAGCACTCTGAACAACGAACGGGCCAGCACCGTTGCCGCGAATCGCCGCCTCGATCCCGGCAAAATCTCCTCTTCGATGAAACGGGATCTGGACTGGATCGTGATGAAGGCGATTGATAAGGATCGCAGCCGTCGATATTCCACGGCCGGAGCGCTGGCACAAGATGTGTCTCGCTTTCTCATGGACCAGCCCGTCGAGGCACGCCCCCCATCTGCACAGTATCGGTTCTGGAAGTTTGCTCGCCGAAACAAGGTCGCGATTTCCACAGCCTCGATGGTCGCTGGTGCGTTAATCGTGGGAATCGCAATCAGTTTATGGCAGGCCCGTGTGGCGATCAGGGAGCGCGATGAGAAAGAACTCGCTCTGCAACAGGCACGTGCCGCTGAGGCCACTGCGAACAACGCCCGCTTGGAACTCGAAGAATTCAACGAGCGACTCAATGCGTGCACCATCTTGCTCGCCTCCGGGCGGACCCATGCGGATGCGGAACGCTGGGCGAACGCTTACGAGGCGTATACCCAAGCCACGACGATCCTACCGAAGTACTTCCCTGTGTGGCTCGAACGGGGCAGACTCAACGCGAAGCTGGGTCGCTGGACGACGGCGGCGGCCGACTTCGCCAAGGCCACGAGAATCGGCGTCCCTGTCGAACAAGCTGAGCTTTCGGGTGTCCCGCAACTGCTGTTTTACGCTGGCGAATCGACTGCCTATCAACGACTCTGTGAGGAACTAAGTCGCGCTGACCAAGTGGATCCATTTGCTGTGTCAATTCGCGGACGACTGGTCAGTGAAATGCCACCATCGACTGCTGCGGAACTAGCTGAACGAGTTGAGGGGATGCTGGCCGCTTCAGGCAAAGGTGGGGGTATACAGCAGCGTTTGGAAAATAATACTGAGGACGCTTCCAGCGAAAGAAGGCCTCAGGCGTTCGCCAAGCGACAAGATCGAATGTTGGATATGCTCTACGGTGCGAATTTATACGTTGCAGGTTGGGCGCACCTGCGAGCAGGAGATTATGACCGGGCCATTGGGCGGCTTGCGGAATCCAACGAAGCCCAGTGGCTTGGGCGCGGAATCGCGCACCCCTTGCTGGCAATTGCTTATCACAAGATGGGAAGCGCCGACGATGCACTCCGTTCGTTCGAGCAATCCCAGGTGCTGCTGGACCGGATGCTCGATGACGGCGTGAGTCGATCGAAAGGCTGCCCCTCGATTCCGTGGATTGATTGGATTGAATTCCTGCTGAATCATCGAGAGGCGAGCATCATTATCAAGGGACACACGCCCGTGATCGACCCGCGGCTTCGACAGATGGAGACCTTTGCCGAAGCAGCCATTGTCAATTGAAGTGGCTGTCACCCTCCCGATTCACCAATTCTTTCTACGACTTTGTCCCCGGTTGCGCGCGGAATGCGCATTATTCAGATAGAGACTCCCTGCGCTCCGGTGCTTTCGTGCTTCGATGAGACTTACCACGAGGGCATCGGGCGCTTTTTTCCTTTACGCGACAGCTGAGAAGGCTCAGTACGTCTACGTGCGATACCAAAATGTGGAGTGAGAGATCTATGCTGACTTCTTCGAATCGATCCTATGGTTGGCTCGCGTTGGCTGTCGTTGGAGGCTGCAGTTCGTTCGCTGCAGGCGTCTGGGCAACCGATTGGCCTCAGTGGCAGGGCCCTGATCGGAATGCGATCTCCCAGGAAACGGGCCTGCTTCCGCAGTGGCCCGAAGGCGGCCCGCCGCTTGCCTGGAGGATGGAGGGACTTGGCGGTGGCTACAGCGCTCCGTCCATTGCCGCGGGGCGAATCTACGGGATGAGCAATCGTGGCGACGACGAAGTCGTTTGGTGTCTGTCCGAGACGGATGGCAACGAACTTTGGGTGACCCGCGTTGGACCGGCCTGCCGCGAGGGAGGCCGCCAGGGAAATGAAGGGCCGAGTTGCACACCGACTGTCGATGACGACCGGCTTTATGTGCTCGGAGCGGGCGGCGACCTCGCGTGTCTGCAGGCGCAAGACGGCAAGATCCTCTGGCAACGCAGCTTCGTGAATGATTTCGGCGGACGCCTGCCGATGTGGAGGTACACTGAATCGCCGCTGGTCGATGGAGAGAAGGTCATTTGCACTCCCGGTGCCGAAGACGCGACTCTTGTGGCGCTCGACAAGCTGACGGGCGAGACGATCTGGCAGAGCAAAGGCCCCGAAACCTCCGGCGCTGCGACCGAACGGACGCCAGCCCCGGGTCAAGGTCGAAATGATCCCGGCGGCCGCGCCAGTGATCCACCGGCTGGCAGCCCGCAACGAAGAGGCCCCGGAGATCCCGGTCAGCGCGGCGGTGGTTCGCCTACTGAGGTCACCGGTACCAAAGATCCGGGCTTGTTCACGGGCGAGCATTGGGGGATGAGTGCTTTCGCCTACAAGATCCCCAACGGCAAGTATCTCGCGAAGCTCTACTTTGCAGAGACCTATGCAGGAATTACCGGCCCCGGCCAGCGAGTGTTTTCCCTCAATGTCCAGGGGCGTGAAATCAAGGACTTTGACATTTGGGAGAAGGCGGGCGGTCCCCGACGCGCCTATATCGAGACTGTCCCTGTAGAAGTCACCGACGGCGAGTTTCGCGTCACCTTCACGGCCCAAACCCAGAGCCCGGCAATCAACGCGATTGAAATCGTTCCTCAGGCCGAGGTCGATGGGGCGTCCGTAGCGACAGTGCGGATCAAAGCCGGCCAGGCCACGCCGTTTACCGATTCGAGCGGCCAGGTTTGGCAACCGGATCAAGGTTTTGAGGGAGGTGCGTTCGGCGGGATGATCTCGGCACCTGGCGGTTTTGGTCAGCGTCCCGGAGGGTTTGGCGGCCGTCGCGGTGGTTTCGGTCCAGGGGGAGGCGGTTCCGGAGCGAGCTACGCCTCGGCCATCGCGATCGACTTCGACGGGCAGCGGCAGTACGTACAACTGCTTGCCAGGTCGCTTGTCGGAGTTGCGGCATCCGATGGGAAATTGCTCTGGCAATTCGACCGACCCGCCAATCGGATGGGCATCAACTGCTCCACACCCATCTACCATGATGGGCTGGTGTTTGCCGCCTCAGCCTACGGGACCGGTGGCGGGGCAGTGAAGCTGGTCAAGAATGGCAGCGGCACGGTCGAGGCCGAGGAAGTCTATTTCACCACGCGGATGCAGAACCACCACGGCGGCATGATCGTCGTCGACGGCTCCCTGTACGGCGCCCACGGTGGAAACGAGGGCGGCTTCCTCACTTGTCTCGACTTCCACAGCGGAGACGTTCTGTGGAGAGATCGCCAGGCGCCGAAAGGATCGTTGGTCCTGGCGGACGGTCGACTCTACTTGCGCTCCGAGGACGGCACCATGCTGTTAATTGAGCCGAACCGCGAAGGGTTGGTCGAGCGTGGTCGCTTTGAGCAACCAGATCGCACAGATTCACCGGCTTGGACGCACCCGGTCATTGCCAACGGAAAGCTGTACATTCGCGACCAGGACCTGCTGCTCTGTTACGATGTGAAGGCGAGGTGACGCAGCGACCGAAGAACAGTCATTCTCCTGAAAGGCACTTACATGAAATTAACATGCTTGTCGGCGATATTCGTTTTGGCCATGTCCTGCAACAGTCTCGCAGCCGATTGGCCTCAGTTTCTCGGTCCCGAAAGGAACTCCACGTCGGCGGAACAGGGCCTATTGCGTTCCTGGCCGGAAAACGGACCGGAAGTTCTGTGGACGGTAGAAGTTGGCCGAGGTTTCGGCGGGCCGGTGATCAAGGATGGCAAAGTGTATTTGCTTGACCGAGATGATGAAGTTGGCGACAAACTCCGCTGCTTCAACCTCGCAGACGGCGGGGAACTCTGGTCGTACGCCTACGAAGCTCCAGGGTCTGTGATGTTTCCCGGCTCGCGAAGCGTGCCTACGGTGGATGGAAACCTTGTCTACACTTGCGGCCATAACGGGGACCTTCATGCCATCGAAATCAACACACACAAACCCATCTGGAAGGCCAATGTTTGGACGGATTTCGGCGGTAAGCCGGCAAGCGACACATCCGGTGGCTTTCGATCCCGAGACCCCGGCAGTTTTCCCATCTGGGCGATTACGCAGTGCCCGTTAATCTATGACGACCTGCTGATCCTCGTATCCCAGGCCCCAGACGCGGGTGTCGTGGCCTATGACAAGCTCTCAGGTGACGTGAAATGGACAACGGCTAATCTCGGTAATGAATCGTACGCCAGTCCTTCTGTTGTGAGAATCGACGGAAAAGACCATGTCGTGATCGTCATTTCATCGACCAATCCAATTGGCAATCCAGGATTGCCTCGCACTCTGGGTAAGGTCGTTGGACTGGAACCTCACACGGGAGAAATCCTCTGGGAATACGATCAATGGAACTGTCACATTTCCGTGCCGTCGGCGGTCGATGCAGGTGACAACCGCGTCCTCGTCGTGGGTGGATACGAACTCGGCGCCACGATGATCAAAGTTGAAAAGAAAGACGATGGAAGCTACGTCGCTACGGAACTATTTACGACGGAGGAATTCGGCGACCAAACGAAGCCGCCAGTCCTGCACAACGGTTACTTGTACGCACAATTCGGCACCAACAATCGCCGAGATGGACTGTGCTGCATGAACCTGGATGGCGAAATCATGTGGAAGACCAAGCGTGATCCAAGTTTCAACAAAGGCAGCATGATTCTGGTCGATGGATTGATGCTCGCGACCGATGGTGAAAAGTCGGTTTACCTGATTGACCCTGATCCTCAGGCGTTCAAGCAACTCGCGTCGGCGGAGTTGCTCGGCGAAGCTGGAGAAAGCGGAGGAATCGCTGGGCGAATCGGAGGAAGAACGCAAAACTGGGCACCCATCGCTCTATCCGATGGCAAGCTGTTGATTCGCGACCAGAGTGAGATGAAATGCATCAAGGTAGGAGAGTAGCCGCCGGCAAAACAAGGACGATTCCAGTGCATAAGCAGAGGTGTCTTGGAATCTGCTTCGCAGGACTTATTTGGATATCACTGGTCGTCGGCACATCGGCGGATGATGAAACGCATCCGTTCGAGACAAGCGTAAATAACACTTCAACGGCAATGAGGATCTCACAGAACTGGCCGAGCTTCCGCGGCCCGAATGCACTTGGGCTTGCCACACACGCCCGTCCGCCGTTGGAGTGGAGCGCGAAAGACGGCACTAACATCCTGTGGAAGATCACTTTGCCAAAACACGGCATGAGTTCACCGATTGCCTGGGGCAATCGGCTTTTCCTAACCGGTGCCGATGAGGAATCTCGCCAAGTTTACTGCGTTGATGCTGACTCGGGAATGCTACTTTGGCAGCACGATGTGACGGGTGTCCCGGGTTCGCCCGACGATGGCAAGATCCCCGATGTACTGGAGGAAGCTGGATATGCGGCACCCACTCCAGCAACGAACGGAGAATACATCGCAGGCATTTTCGCAACCGGCGAACTCGTCTGCGTGAATCTGGAAGGCGAACGCATCTGGATCAAGCATTTAGGGATTCCGCGCAATCACTATGGTCACACGTCCTCATTGTTGTGCTACGAGAATTTGCTGTTTGTCCAATATGATCAGAAAGCGGGCTCGCAGCTACTGGCATTCGAGTTCGCAACGGGCAAGCAGGTCTGGCAGGCCAAGCGAGGCGCCATGTCGTGGTCGTCGCCGATCCTGGCCGAAAGCAACGGCAGAATCCAGCTCGTCCTGACGGACAGCAGAGGCGTCGAAGGATACGATCCGACATCTGGAAACAGCCTCTGGCGAATTGAATGCCTCGACGGAGAGGTCGCTTCATCCGCAACTTACGGGAACGGGATCGTGTTCGTTGCGAATGAAGGCGCGCCTGCTTCGGCGATTGATATCAGCAGTTTAGAAATCGAAAGAATCTGGCAGTGGGATGAGGCTTTGCCCGATGCTGCGAGCCCAATTGCCAACGACAAGTATGTGGTCGTACCGACAGCATTCGGAGTGGTAAGTTGTCTCGACGTAAAGTCAGGACAAACGCTGTGGGAGCATGAGTTTTCCGATGGTTTTTCCAGTTCTCCCATCTTAGTGAACGATTGCGTCTACATGGTCGATCTCTCAGGAACAACGCAGATATTCAAGATGAGCGGTGAGTTCCAGTTGCTGGGTACAGCTGAAGTTGGAGAACCGGTCTACGCCACACCCGCCTTTGTCGATGACAGGGTCTACGTCCGAGGCCTGACTCACTTGTTCTGTATTCGAGCCAAAACGAATTGATCGCGTCAGCATAACCGTTTCACGATTCGTGCCGCGGTTACGAAGCAAGATTGCCCATCCGGTGTACGGTTCCGCCGACCTTCGTCGTGCATGGCTATACACGCAAATTGGAAAGGTGTCGTAGCCGGTATGAAATCGAAGACACGGCGAAGAACGAACATTGTTCAAACAAACGAATCCGAGACGCACCAATTCGACAATCGGCGCAGACCGCTCGTGCAACATGCCTCAGAGTCTCGTCGCTCACGCGGCCGGGCGAGAACGGAGAACGGCAGGTGGCGACGGCCTTGGTGACGGTCGAGTTCCTGGATCACCGCAGCGGCCAAGGAAAGCGAAAGACCGGCCTGGTGGCGTTGCTGGAAGCCAGCACGTTGCTCGCCGTCGTCCAGGAAGTGACAGTCACGCTACGGTCGCTGCAGGGATCAAGCGTGGATGGAGGAATAGTCGCAGTGGGATTTGGTTGCCGTGTTCGGGATGTTGGCTCGGTGCGGGGTACCGGACGCGCCAGATTCGTTAAAGTGCGTCGGCGTAAACTTTGGCCAAGGCAGACAGATTCTCGCGTTGAGCAGCCAAGAAGTCACCTTCTGGTGGCGTGTTGCCGCAGGGATTGTAAACGACGCTGGTGAGGCCCAGCTCGGCAAGCTTCTGCGCCACAGAGTCCAACGGCTGGTCCTCCCAGATCATCCACTTCGCTGGGTGCTGCTGCAAAATTCCTTGGAGTTCTGCCCACATCGCATCGGATGGCTCTTCGTCCGGCTCCCAGTGAACGCTTATCCCGTTTAGACCGTACCGGCGTTGCAAGTACTGGTAGACCGGATGGGAAAACAGTACGGGTCGGTTTGACGCTTTCCCCAAGACGCTGGTGATTTCTTGGTCCCATTTTTCCAGATCTCGTGCGAGCGCATCGCGGTTCCGGCGAAACTCCTCCGCATGTTGGGGCCGCAACGCGGCAAAGGCGTCAACGATTGCGTCGGCTTGCTTCAACGCCAGCGTCGGATCCAGCCATACGGTAAAAGCCATTCCGCCGTGTGCGTGCTGACCTTCGGGGCCGTGACTGTGAGTCACCGAATCCTCAGCCAGAATGAAGTCATCTGCAGTGAATCGACTGGAAGTATCACAGAGCTTCGACCTGGGCAGCGAAGCGGCCTCTGTCCATTTCTCGTACCCGGCGCCATTGAGCAAAATCAGATCAGCGTTTTGGTAGTTTCCGATGATCTCCGGACTCGGCGTCCAGTAAGCGGGATCTTCATCCGCCGGTGCCGGAAACTGTACGGACGCATACTCACCGCCAATCCGCTGGGCGAAATACTGAAGCGGATAGTTGGTCACAAAGACCACGATGGGTCCGCTCGCGTCCGAGCTCTTTTCGACCGCGCGATTTGATTCGCGATCCGCACAGCCAGACAATCCGAGAACTGTAGCCATCACTGCCGCAATGCAAATGACTTGTTTACTTTTCATTGCTTTCAGTCTCGACTTTGGCTTGTTTCAACGTCACGACAAGGAAACCAGCACTCGCGTCACGGTCGCGGCAAACCAGCCGGTGAGTGCGGCCAAGATGCCCGCCACGATCACGCCGCCGCCAAGGACTCCCAGAATCTCGACGGCGATCAGGCCACGAATTCGGCTCCTCGAGCCTCCAATCTTCTCCATCGTCTCCATCTCGCGACGCCG
>CAZFWV010000065.1:0-25022 GCA_964522605.1 uncultured Pirellulaceae bacterium | reverse complement strand
CCTATTCTACGCCGAGATTCTTCTCGATCTGACGCGCGCGCTCGTCGACTCCAAACACCTCGGTTGTACCGGCCTTCCAACGCTCTGTCCACGAAGTCCTCTCCGAGCCGGTACTCGGTGACCACCCCGCGCATCCCGCCAGAAGGCAACTGCTGAGGATCAGGCACATACAACCGATTCGGCAACAGATCGGACGTCGGATCATGACTCGCTCGCTGTTGGGCAGCAGGACGACGTTCAAAATACGAGGGCGGCGAAGTCTGCCAAACGTCGGGCAGGATGTCCAGCTCAGTTTTTTTGCCGTGCTTTGTCGCCGAATCCCTCTGGTGTAGCCGAAGTCGTGAGACTTCGGAGACTCCAGGATGCAATCCGAATTCTCACGAATTCGGCTACAAGACGGGCTCAACCGTCCTATTTCCCGATACAGAATCGGCTGAAGATCCGATCGAGCAGGTCCTCGGTGTAAATCGTGCCGAGTACTTGGCCGAGTTCATTGAGGGCCGCACGGATCTCAACGGCTAGCAGTTCGTCACCGGCGGAGTTGACGGCGAGCGACCGAGCTTCAGCCAGCGCCGCATTCGCACGTCGCAGGCTTTCACGGCAGCGAACGGCCGTACCGGCCACGACGCTCGATTCCGCTTCTTCGCGCTCCAGCAATTCCTGCTCGATACGCTGGCGAAGTTCCGGAATTCCGAAGCCGCTTTGACCGCTCGTTTTGAGCAGATCCAAAGTGCGGGGATTCTGCCCCACGAGAAACTGCAATCGCACGCCGGCCGGCCGATCTTCGACGCGAATCCATTCGGGCAGGCAAGCGAGGGCGGAAAGACGCATGACCTTCTGAGGCTCATCGACCTTGGTCAGCACCGCCACGGTCCGACGTGGGTGATTGAGGAGCTCCGCCAGTTCCCCTTCCTTTATTGGCTGCGTGGCGTCCAGGCAGTGGAGAATCAGATCGGCCTGATGTTGCTTCTTTCGAGTCATTTGCTGGGCCGCGACATCGACGCGCGTTCCGGTCGCTTGAGAATCGATGCCCGCCGTATCGATCAGCCAGCAGTGTAACGGCCCGATTTCCAGGCGGTCTTCCAGATAGTCTCTCGTCGTGCCGGGTGTCGGCGACACGAGGGCAACCGAGTGATCGAGCAATCGATTCCAAAGCGTGCTCTTGCCGACATTCGGCGGACCGCAGAGGATCACTCGCGGTTCATGATCAACTTCGTATCGTGACTCCATCTGCTCGAGGGCGACCTGAATCACCTCCCGGATTTCGTCCAACTGACGCGTGATTTCTTCCGGCGTGACGAACTGCAGATCTTCTTCCACGAAGTCCAAGCCAGCTTCGACATCGGCGCACAAGTCCAAGAGCTGGTCTCGCGCCTGGTGAAACCGTACCGACAATCCGCCGGCCAGTTGTGTCAGGGCGACTTGGAGCTGTCGTTGGCTGGAGGCGTCGATGACGCCGAGCACGGCTTCGGCTTGAGGCAGGTCGATGCGTCCGGCGAGAAAGGCGCGGAGCGTGAATTCCCCGGGTTGTGCCGAACGCGCACCGGCCTGGCAGAGCGTCTGCAGTGCAGCATCCAGGAGCGGCGGGGACCCGAGTGTATGAATTTCGGCGGTGGGCTGCCGCGTGTAGCTGCGAGTGCCCGGCCAGAGGTAGACCTGGCAAGGAAGCGGTCCGAACGGTGCAGCCACGCGCAACAGACCGGTGTAGCACCAGGCCATGCTGCGGCTCCAGGCCTGAGCATCCTCCGGTAGAAAGCATTCGCGCAACAGAGATCGAACAGCGGGGCCACTCAAGCGAATGATGCCGCGGCCGGCTCCCCCGGTCGCAGAAGCGATGGCCACGATCGTGTCATCCATCAGGGCATCAACGCTTCTTCTGCGGCTTCAGTCGCTTGCGCTCCGCGACTCGAGCGGCTGCGGCCGCGGCTCCCTCGCCTGCCTTCCCGCTGTCTTTCCCCTTGGATTTTGGCAACAGCATGCGTTCGGCGAGTCCCCAAGCGCTGGAGGTGATGAAGTACAGGCAGAGCCCGGCCGGCACCTTGAAGAACATGAAGCCGAAAAACAGCATCATGAACTTCATCATGCTCTGCTGCATCTGCTGCTGCTCGTCGGTCGGCGGAGGCGTGAACATCTTCTGGTGAACCATCATGAAGGCAACGGAGATCAGCGGCAGAATGTTCAAGTAGGGCCCCAGCCAACCCACCGGACTGGCAAGGAAGGCCGGCATGAAGTTCTCCCAGTAAAGCAGCTTGTCCGGGCCCGCAAGATTCGAGCACCACTGCAACCCAGGAATCAACGACGCCTGCCGCAGCTCAATGTCCACGCTCAGCGCCCGGTACAAGCCAATGAAGATCGGCAGCTGAATGAACATCGGCAAACAGCCGGAGAGCGGATTGTAGTTGTGCTTGCGGAACAACTCGCGCTGCGCCGCGGCGCGCTTCTCCATGTCGTTCTTGTATTGCTCCGCAATCTTCTTCATCTCCGGGGCCAGCTCCTGCATCTTCTGCGCATTGCGCGCCTGATGCAGGCCCAACGGCGTCATGAGTCCACGAACCAGCACGGTCAACAGAATGATCGCGATGCCGTAGTTGCGCACGACGAAGTAGAAGCTATGCAGAACCCATTGCAGCGGCTTGGCGACCCAGGGAAACCAACCATACGTGATGCATTCGCCCAGGTTGTACGGCGCGAGTACGTTCGGCTGCTTCGGACCGGCAAAGATCAGGAATTTCTGGCTGTGCTGACCTCCGGCAGGAATTTCGACCACCGGGCTGATCAGCCGGAACGAAACATCCGTCCGCGAGGATCGCAAGGGATCGATCGGAGCTACGGTTCGCGCGAAGGCCTCTTCGAACAGATAGGCTGTCGTGGATGCGTCGGTTTCCTGCTCGACATCGGCGACCAGTGCCGAGTTGAAGTATTGAGCGTCCACGCCGACGTACTGCACCCGCGGCTGTTCGTCCTCGAACATCGGCAGCATCGGGTTCTCGGGGTTGTCTTCAATTCGCTCGACAATCTGCGGATTCGAGAACATCCGGTGCTTGCCACCGAACGATTTGCAGACCACGTCACGTACCCCCGCGCCTCCCCATTTCGTTGGGTGCGTTTTGTACGTGTACCACCAGCCTTCCAAAGGTAATCCGGTCGGACCATCGAGTTGATAGGCGACGTCGACCGGATCATTTCCAAGATTACGGATTTCAATCTCGTAGTTGAGGTGATAGCCTCGATGTGGAACGTCCCGCGGTTCGTCGGCCGGAATCTGCGCCAGGTGATAGCGTTTGATGACCCGCAAATGTCCCTGGATGTTCAGCGATGCCAGATCCTCAGGGCGAAGGTCGAATTCAAATTCCACGAGTGGACCGTCGGGTCGCTCGATGACGTTGACGTTCCAGTGACTGTCGTAGAGCGACGGCAATCCGGCGATTTCCTGGTCGCCCCGTTTGAGCCCTCGGTTTCCGACCTGAGCGAGTGTCATGAGGTACGACAGCGGATGCTGGGGCTCACCGGCCGAAGGAATCATCGGCTCGGGTCGAATGACTTCCAGCGGTCGCTTCACCAGTTCCACCGTGTAGCCAAGCTCCACCGGTCCTTCGGGCATGATTCGGCGCACGACCACTTCGACGGATTGACCCGGCTTCGTTCGCTCCAGTGCCAGTCGGACATCGGGCGCACTGCGAATCGTGGCCTCATTCAGCCGCACGAGATAATCGCCGGCTTGAAGTCCCGGCGGCACCTGGGCGGATTGCGGCTTGGCCGCGGCCGCCGGCGTGCCGGCACCCACCGCATTGATCCGGCAGCCCTCATCCTCATCCGTCAGAGCCAGATAGCCCAGGTAACCGAATTTGTCATCAAGGTCGGAGAACCGCGGGCTGTTCAGGGCAACACACTCGATGGACGCACCGCGATTGTTCAACCAGACGAGCATCTGATAGGGGCTCTCGGGGTCCAGCGAACCGAGCGTGAGCCATTGCGGGTCGACGGCCGATCGCTCTGCGGCAACCGGGGGTTCGGTGACGGCAGGTTCCATCTGCTCTTCGGATTCGATTTCCGAGGCCACTTCCGACGACGTCGTCGACTCGTCGGTCGTCGATTCTTCGGCCCGCGATTCGGCTTGATTGCGATCCGCCTCGATCGCCTCCGCTACTCCCTCCAGATCACCTTTCGCTTCCGCCCCAACCGGGGGCGGAGGATTCAACCAGCTGTTCAGAGCCTGAAAGCCCAGGAGAACTACCATCGAGAGAATAATGAACGGCAGAATTCTCTTTTCCACAGTGAAATGCCTTCCTCACTCGCGCGCAGCTCATCGGCTGCCGATCAGGGACCGAAGAATCGAAGTTGACAAGAATCGCGAATGCAGGTCGCGTCGCGTCCCGTCTATGGACTGCACGAACTGCCGTCGCCTCAGCCACCCACGGAAAAAGGGGTCGGCCCCCTTTTTGCCAAGCTGTCAGCGTCCTTCTCTCAGCCGATCCCCAAGAAAATCATCCAATTCCGGGATTGCGTAGATTTTGGCAATCGTTTCTTCACACGCATAGGGGACCCGCCGAAACGTTATTCGCTGGCCCTCCAGTATGACATAAGACGCCATGGGGTTACCATCCCGCGGCTGACCCACGCTGCCTACGTTGATCATCGTTTTTTGATCATCCAGCTCATACTCATTCGAAAGATCCGCAGGACGGAAAAAACGCCCGTCGGCGGTAAACACACCGGGCACGTGCGTGTGACCCTGGAAACAGTGTTTGCGCATCACGCCGAAGATCCGCTGGAGTTTTCCGGGGTTGTGGATGTCTTCCGGAAAAACGTATTCCATCAGGGGGTTCCGCGCCGAGCCATGGACGAATGACAACCCGTTCTCGTGATGCTGCCGCGGCAACTCGCAGAGGAACTGCCATCGTGCCCGGTTTTCCGGCGTTTCGCCCTCGGATTCCAATTCCCGACGCGTCCAGAAAATGGCCCGCTCCGCCCCACTGCTGAATCCCTCGGGGTCGAACAGCGCAGCCTGATCGTGGTTTCCCAGGACACAGATTTCCATTTGCATCACCAGGTCGATACACTGCCGCGGATTGGGTCCGTAACCCACGACGTCCCCCAGGCAGACCACCCGCTGCACCTGCTGCTGCCGAATGTCCTCAAGCACGGCGCTGAGGGCTTCCAGATTGCCGTGAATGTCGCTGATGATCGCACGACGGTCCACGAATTGATTCTCCCGACCTATCCGAAACTCGATCGACGTGCACGGGTGACGGTGAAAACGCAGTTACGTTGAGCGTGCCTGCTCCGCGAATTGTCTGTCGCCGGAGCCCCTGTGACTCGTCTGGAGCCGTTCCTTAGCGACCTTCTCGCAATCGATCGCCCAGCATATTGTCCAGGTCCGGCTCTCTGTAAATCTTCGCGATCGTCTCCTCGACCGGATAGGGGATCCGCCGAAAAATAATCGACTCGTCCGTCAAGATCGCATAGCAGGCGCGGGGGTCGCCGTCTCGCGGCTGCCCCACACTGCCCACGTTGACCATGATTTTTTCGCCACGCAGCCGATACTCGAAATCAAACTCTTCGGGACTCAAAAAGTCTCCGCTGATCGTGAACACGCCTGGGATGTGGGTGTGGCCTTGGAAGCAGTATTGCGGGATGCGGTCGAAAAGGGCCTGCATCTTCTTCTGGTTGTACACATCCTCGGGAAACACGTACTCGTTGGTCGGTTCGCGTGGCGATCCGTGGACAAAGAGCCGGGAACCTTCATCCCGCGTCCGTGGAAGCTCACCCAGGAAGTCCCAACGTCCATTCACCTGGTTCGTGGGTCCGTCCTGCTCCAACTGCTCACGTGTCCAATAAACGGCCCGGAGAGCAACCGGATTGAAGCCGTCCGGATCGAACATCGCCGCCTGATCGTGATTACCCAGGATACAGACCTGGAACTTCATCGCCCGGTCTAAACACTCACGCGGATTCGGCCCGTACCCAATGACGTCGCCCAGGCAATAGACCTCCGTGATCGCCTCACGAGAGATATCATCCAGCACCGCGCACAGCGCTTCCAGGTTGCTGTGCACGTCACTAATCAGCGCTCGCTTCACGGAGCTGGACCTTCAGAAAACCCGCGTAAATGGTCAGGCATCCCTCGATCAAGCCGGACCGACGGATGCCTGCGGCTCTGTTGTGACCTAATCGGAAGAACGGCGGCGAAGACGGGTCAGGGATCAAAAGCGGGTACAGCCCAGCGGGTGCTGTGCACCTTTGATCTCTGTTGATCTCTGATCCCTTTTCGCCCCGCATGGGCGACCCCAGTTCCTAGGTTCGACAAAGCCTCACTCTCCTGGGCAGTCTAGGTTTCACTAAACCTAAGGTCAAGAGTCGTAAGCCCTTGCTGATTGCCAGCGAGGTTCGAACGCTCGTTCTGCCGTCCCAGATGATACCAGTTGGCAGAATCTGTGAAAGGCAGGGTCGTTACAATCAGCAACTTGCCGATCCCTGCTTCCCATCGCCTCCGTCCACCGGGCGCAGGGCCCAATATCGCGCTAACACCGTACCGGTCAACATGCAGCCGAACGTATACAGGGCGGTTGGGATCATCACTCGCGGCTGGGACTGAAAGAGATCGGCGGCAAGTGCGGTTCCCAGTCCCGCATTCTGCATGCCGATCTCGAGCGTCAGGGCCCGCTGCATGGACGGCGGCAGGCGAAGCAACCACCCCCCCAAGCGACCTGCTCCGTACCCCGCGAGGTTCAACGTGAGCACCGCCCAGAACGCGGCCGCTTCCACGTCACCCAGGGCTTCTCGATTCACACCAACCACGACCGCAATGATCCATAAGATCGCCAAAGCAGCAACCCGCTTGCCAATCGCTTCGGCCCAGGTTCGCCATCGCGGTAACAGCCGCCCCAGCGTGTGCCCCAGAACGACCGGCAAGACAACCATCCACACCAATTGCCAGACGAGCGGTAGCAACGGTTTGGGCAGTTGCTGCTGGAGCGTCAGCTTGAGCATCAGGGGAACACACAATGGAGATAGACAGGTTGCTGCCGTCGTGAGACTAAGCGAATAACTGACGTTTCCGCGCGCCACCAAGGTCAGCACATTCGACGCCATCGCACCGGGCACACAACCGGCCAGGATCAACCCCAACCGCAAGTCCGGATCGAGCTCGTACACGTGCGCCACGATCCACGCGAGCCAGGGCATCGAACCATACTGAACCGCAGTGCCCGCCAAAACGAGTGGCCATCGCCGGACGACCTGCCGAACTTCATCCGGCGGCAGCAGCCAACCAATGGCAAACATCGTGACGACGATCACAAGCGGCAACCACGGCCGACTCGCCACGAAAGGATCGATCGAGAAGCTGTCGGGCCATACGTACGCCAGACAGGAAAGCAAGCAAAGCCAGAGAATCAAGAACCGCTCGAGCATGGGGCAAGTGTACGCGATTCGTTCGCGTCACACGAGGACAAACACGACAACCCGAAGCGCCGGTCCTGAAGTTGCAATGTTTCGCCATTCCGTAGCCGAATTCGTGAGAATTCGGACGTGCTCTGTTGAGGAAGGCCAACGAGGCCACCTCCGAATTCTCACGAATTCGGCTACGAGCACATTCACAAAACGCCCAACGCGACCAGGTCCGCCGTCTCCGGATCGAGGATCGAATCGTCGGCATCCGGCAGATCAACCGACTGGGCAAAGATTGCGTCGCGTGCCGAGAGCGGCTCGAGTTCGACTGCGACCGGCGCCACGGAATCGGCTTGCGGCGGAGTCGAAAGACCGGTCAGGCGATCATCGACGTCTGCCTGCGTTCCCTCGAGGCTGGAAGACTCGACCGCTGCACCGATCAGCCCTCGATCGATCGTTGGGGCCGCGACCGCCCGGGGCACGTTCGATTCATACGCACCCGTTTGCAGGGCGGCGACCAGATCACCCGTATCGAATTCCTGATCACAGTTCCAATCGCCTTCCGCCCAGCCAGAATTATTGGGAATGCCATCCTCATACTCCCCGGCCATCAGAACGAGGACGAAATCCGCCGTGTCGAAATTGCCATCGAGGTTGGCATCGCCAATCGTCGTGTCGAGAATGTCGTGAACGAGGAATTCGACATCCGCGTCATTTACCTGTTCATCGCGATTGTGATCGTAGATGATCACCTGGTTCTGACCGCCCACCCCGGCCGCGAGGCACGTCATATCGATATCGGTCGCATTCACCAGGCCATCGCCGTTCACATCACCGGGCAACCACGGCCGGCCGGGAGACGGAAGCGCAGCCTGCCAGTTTTCGGGAAAATCTCCGTATCGATTTCGGTAAACCCGCGTGAGTGACCGCCCCGTACCACCGGCCTCTTCAGGCCAGGGCGATTTGTTGCTGTAAATGACGCGATCTTCGAGCACGAAGCCCAAGCCATACTGCTGAGGGTCCTCGGGCCGTTCCAGCAGAACGGTCTCTCCTTCGTTATCCAACTGATCCGGATTCGGATCGTAAGCCGCATCCGAGTAGGGACCAAACAGCGGAATCGAATCCGGGATTTTGTAGTAGTCAAGAAACTCACGCGTCTTGGCGGGACTGGTCCGTGGATTGAATCCCAGGACCAAGAGGACCTGACCGGCTGGAATCGTCGTTCCCGACGGGAAGATATAGAGGGATTCGTTCAAGTCATTGTCAAGATCGACCTCATTCATCACGTTGTCGCTCAGCCGCCAGCCTTCGATATTCAGCGGCGTCCCGGTGCGATTGTAAATCTCGATGTACTCCAGATCGTCTTCCGACAGCAGCGATCCGGGGGGCGGATCTGCAGGGTGATACTGCAGTTCGCTGATGATCACACCGCTGATCTCCGGGCCACTATTGGCATCGTCGAACGTCAACTCGGTCATCGGAAAGAGTTCACCCTGCCCGTTCGACCAACGTCCGAGGGTCACGCCATTCTGGGTCGCTCCGTAGGTCACCGCATCCACGAAGCGAAGCGGTTTCCCTGTACTGTCGGGCTGTACCAGAAATGCGTTGTCCCACGCCTGACCACGGAAGCCGAACTTCATTTCGGTCTCGTCGAAGGTTTGGTAATCGCCCGGATTAATGACCGCTTTGGTACCCGTGATCTGGAAGCGGAAGAGATTCGTCGCCGAATCGCTGACATACCAGCCCTCCATGTTGATCGGTTGCGACGTGCGATTGTGCAGTTCGATTGCATCCACCTGCGGCAGGTCGGTGTGCGTCAGTAACTCATTGATTACCACATCGCCACGAAACCCCTCGCCCGCCTCGCCGGGACTGCCGCCGAATTCGCTGCTAGCGCGCCACGACTTGGGATTATTGCCGTCGCTAGCGCCGGCAATTCGCTCCAGAGAACTCCCCTGGCCGTCGGCCCGTCGGGGCCACTCGCCACGATCGTAGAAGTGGAATTGATCGACGATGTTCCCCAGGCGATCGCGCAGCTCGAGCAGTTCTCCTTCATTCGCCAGCTTACCGCCATACTCGCCGTTCTTCCCACCATCCCCATCGTCTCCGTCGGCCAACCGCACATCCTCGCCAAAACGCGTCTTAAACACGCCCTTATCTTTGACGATCACGAGCCGCTCGCCCGCATTCAAGAACTGCCGATCGAAAACAAACTCGATGCCCGCCGTAAACCGGTACCCGTCCAAGTTGAGGGGCTGATCGCCAACATTGGTGACTTCGAGAAACTCAAACTCATCGGGATCTTCCACCGGACGCTCGCCGAACTGGGGCAACGCCGGGTGCGGGTTGTAATTGAGCTCCGTGATTTGCAGATCGCCGGCGAGCAGCCTGCGCAATTCGAGACTCTCGAGTTGGAGTCGACGCACTGAGGCACGGTTCCGCCGTTTCATACTGCAATTCCTGGGCGAACTGGGGAACAGATCAATCGAAATCGAAGCCAAAATCAAAACAGTCGCGGATGGCCCGTTGGGAGCGCGCGGACGGTGTGTTTCGAGGTGTGAACATCCACCCGCATCCGCAGTCGCCAGAAAAGACTCGGAGAAGCACCACCTTGCTAGCGGGCATTTCAGGTGGCCAACGTCGCCCCGCGAGCTCTTTCTTGAATGTACACACAACCCTGCGATGCTGGCAACAAAAACGCTGGCAGACGTCCGAAACTGCACCGATGCCACGGCTTTGGCATTCCCTGCATCGCCTCGGCAGCAGCGGATGCGCTGTACACAGATCTTGGCTTTCCACCGCGAGAATCACGGCAGCGTGCATCGAGCTCGACGGTTTGCGTTCCCCAAGGCGCGATTCGGCCCATCGTGCCCGTTGGCCGACTTGTCGCAAGTCGGCTCCTCTTCCCATGGCCGTCCAATAGGAACGTTACCCCCCACGATTCTCTTGTTTACGTTTCCGACCCCGGCCGGCGGGCGGGCTGGGTGGGAAGCCCCCGCCCGATTGGCATTTCCCTGGCACATCGAATTCAGTACAACTCGCCCCACGCTTCGCATCCGCCAGTGGAGTGACCCCGAATCTCGCAGACCAGCAGCTCCTGAATCATGCAAAACGAGCAGCTCCTGAGACTTTACCGCACGATGTTCCTGTCGCGACGGATCGACCAGGTCGAGCAGGAAATCACGAATCGAGGCGAGGCCTTCTTCCAGCTTTCCGGAAGTGGGCACGAAGGTTCGGCCGTGGTGGCGGAATTTTTGATCCCCGACGACTGGCTGCACTGCCACTATCGTTCTCGTGCGCTGCTGCTGGCCCGCGGTATTCCTGCACGCCGTTTCTTCGACAACTTGCTATGCAAGCAAAGCTCGACGTCCCAGGGGCGTCGCATGGGCCCCTTTTTCAGCGATCCACAACTCAACGTCCTGAGCATGGTCACGCCCGTCGGCAATAACACATTGCAGGCAGTCGGCGTGGCGGAGTCGATTCATCATCAGCCAAGTCGACCGATTGTCCTGTGCGGCCTCGGCGACGGCACGACTCAGCAAGGCGAGTTTCTCGAAGCCTGTGGCGAAGCGGGCCGACGTGGGCTGCCTGTGCTTTTCTGGATCGAAAACAACCGCTGGGCGATTTCCACGGCCACCGAGGGGCGCACCTTCTTCAGCGTTCCCGGTGTGGAATCGCTCTTTGGGATCCCGATCCATCGTGTCGATGGCCGGAATGTCCAGTGTGCCTACGAACAACTCGGGCCGATTCTCGCCGAGATGCGCGAGTCGCGGCGACCGGCGATCGTCGTGCTGGACGTCGAACGACTCAGCAGTCACACCAGCGCCGACGACCATTCGCTCTACCGCTCTTCAGACGACCTGCAGCGTGCCCGTTCAACCGGCGATCCACTGCAGCGGTGTGAAGCCCAGCTGCTGGAACGAGGCTACAGCGAGTCGGAGCTTGAGCTTGTGCGACAGTCCGTCATTCGCGAGGTGGCCGACGCGGAACAGGCCGCCTTTGCCGGCACCGAGCCAACCGTTGAAACCGAAGCCAAGAAGCGATTGCCGGTCGAACTGACGCATCCATCGCGCGAAAATCGCGGAACGGGCGAACCAACGATCTCCATGCGACAAGCCCTGCGCGACGTGCTGCACAACCGACTCCAGGCCGATCCGCGTGTGATCCTTTTCGGCGAGGATATTGAAGACCCGAAGGGCGATGTGTTCGGGGTCACACGGGGGCTGAGCCGTGATTTTCCCGGTCGCGTTTTGAATTCCCCCTTATCCGAGTCGACCATTTTGGGCGTATCGGTGGGTCGCGCGCTGGCGGGACAACGTCCCGTTGCCTTCATTCAGTTCGCCGACTTTCTGCCCCTGGCTCACAATCAGATTGCGGCCGAGCTGGCCATGATTTATTGGCGAACCGCGGGGCGTTGGGAAGCGCCCGTCATCGTCATGGCCGCGTGCGGCGGATATCGTCCCGGATTGGGACCCTATCACGCGCAGACGGGTGAGGCGACGATGGCGCACATCCCCGGCTTGGACGTCTTCATGCCATCCACGGCGGCAGACGCAGCCGGCATGTTGAATGCCGCATTTCAGTCGGGCCGCCCGACGCTGTTCCTCTACCCCAAGGCCCTATTAAACGACCTTACGCTGGCAACCTCAGACGACGTACAAACGCAGTTCGTACCGATTGGACCGGCCAGGAAAGTCCGCGCCGGGCGTGATATTACGTTTGTTGCCTGGGGCAATACGGTTCGCATCTGCGAGCGCGTCGGCCAGGCATTGGAACAGGTTGGCGTCGAGTCCGAAATCATCGACTTGCGCAGTCTGTCACCTTGGGATCAACGATCGGTGCTGTCATCTGCGGAAAAAACAGCTCGACTCGTCGTTGTGCACGAGGACAATCAGACGTGCGGCGTGGGCGCCGAAGTCCTCGCCGTCGTTGCCGAGCAGGCGCGCGTACCGGTTGCCTGTCGGCGTGTTGCGCGTCCGGACACGCACGTACCGTGTCACTTCGGGAACCAGTTGAAGCTGTTGCCATCCTTCCGAACGGTTCTCGCCACGGCAGCGGAGTTGCTCGATCTGGAGCTGGAGTGGTCGGAGCCGGCGTTGCCGGAAGCTGGCACGGCCGTGATTGAAGCGATCGGTTCGGGTCCGGCGGACGATCAAGTCGAGATCATTCAGTGGTTCGTCCGCCCTGGAGAAAAGATCGAACGCGGCACTCCCATCGCTTCGCTGGAAGCCTCGAAATCGATCTTCGACATGAACTCAACGGTCGAAGGAACGGTCGAGGAATTGCTCAGTGCCGCCGGGGATCGGGTAGCCGTAGGGCAGCCCATTGCGCGGATTCGCTGTGAGCCCGGCGCGACGGTTCGCTCCGGTCGCACCAGCGAGGAGCTCGCCGAACAGGCAACACCGATGCTGCGGCCCAAACCGAAATCCGGCCGACTGATTCTGCCTCGCGCCGATGACGGAATCCGCCAATTCGATGTCGGTATCTCGTCGATCGCGACCGTCGAAGGCGGGCGACTGGTCAGTAATCGGGATCTGCTCAATCCCGCGCGTACGCGAACGAGTGCCGACGTGATTCGGCGCACGGGAATTGAAACGCGTCGGTGGGTGACGTCGGACGAAGACGCAATCAGTCTGGCGCTTCGCGCCTGCCAGCAGGTCTTGGATCAGGAACAGCTGGTCCTGGACGATCTGGAACTGCTGATTTGCAGTACGACCAGCCCGACGTCCGTAACCCCCTCGATGGCTTGCCGCGTCCTCAATCAGTTAGCGGCCCAGAAGGGGGATGCCATGGTTCAGGCATTCGACATCAACGCCGCCTGCTCCGGGTACCTGTACGCCTTGCAGGCCGGCTACGACTTCCTGCAAAGCCGCCCCCACGCGCGCGTCCTGGTGGTAACGACCGAAGTGCTCTCCCCGCTGCTTGATCCTGAAGATTTCGATACTGCGATCCTATTCGGTGACGCCGCTTCGGCAACGATTTTGTATGGCGAAGCTCATTTTGAAAAAGCCAAGGCACGTCTGTATCGCCCGGAACTCTCGGCCAAGAGCGATGTGGGCGGCGTCCTGTCGGTGCCGTTACTGCACGACGGCTTTATTCAGATGCAGGGACAAAAAGTCTTCAGCGAAGCCGTCCGAGCCATGATCGCGAGCCTTCATCGAGCATGCCAACAATATGGCATTCAAGTAGACCAACTGGACCTGATCGTACCGCACCAGGCAAATCAGAGAATCTTAGACGCCATCCAGCATCGGATCCGACCGCGCGTCTACAGCAACATCCGCCATCACGGAAATACTTCGTCCTCCAGCATCCCGCTGTGCCTGGCGGATGTTCTGCCCGAAGCCGAGACCGGCGACCGCTTCGGATTATGTGCCTTCGGCGGAGGCTTCACCTTCGGCGCGAGCATCCTCGAGTCGAACTAGGCGCCCCTTCGCCTCGCGCACAGGAATCCGAGTGCCAGGGTCAGCAGCACCAAGCTGGAAGGTTCCGGCACGGCAGCCACTCCGGCGTCGGGATACAGCCCTTGCTCATAGCCGCCCCCGCTCAACGCCACAACCAAGTCGCCCGTG
The DNA here is from genome assembly GCA_964522605.1 of uncultured Pirellulaceae bacterium. Lineage (GTDB taxonomy): Bacteria > Planctomycetota > Planctomycetia > Pirellulales > Pirellulaceae > CAVZLD01. The sequence goes on along the minus strand of CAZFWV010000065.1, from coordinate 11,061 downwards.
TCAAACTTCAGGTTTCCGTCCCAGTCGCCTTCTGCCCAACCAGCGCGCTGACCCGTTTCGTACTTGCCCGCCGACAATACCTGCACGAAATCCCCGGTATTGAATTGAAAATCGAGGTTGGAATCACCCATCCAGGTTTTCTTGTGATCACTCAGCCAGATTTGACGATCGGCAAGATCCACGAACGTGTCGCCGTTTTCATCAAACTTGGGATCAAACTCCAACTCGCCAATCGCCACCGCCGCCTGCAGATCCAAGTCATCTGCGTCGAGCACTCCGTTGTTGTCGTAATCGCCCGGCAACATGGGCGTGCCACCGCCCAGTAGCCAATCGATGGCAGCATCGAACAGCGCCAGACCATCTTCGGTCAGCAGTGCAAAGCCGGTGTCTTGGATGGGGAAATTCACGCGCGGGCCAGGAGCCTCGGTTCCGTCCATGAGCAAACCACCGGCTTCGACCGCCGTGATCGTGAACTGGTTCGGCGAATCGAGTCGAACCTGATTGTCCAGCTTGCCATCGACAAAGACACTGCCCACGTCCCCGTCCCAGGTAATCAAGACGTGATGCCATTCGTCGGTGGTGAACGTGTCGGTTTGGGCCTCAATCGGCGTTGCCAGATCGCCATCCGCATTCACGTACAATCCCACCGGTCGTCCGCCTCGGTTAGCACTCAAGTGGGGTCGCACAACCGAACCATCGCCGTAGAAGAAATCGGCACGAGGATCTCCCGTGGCACTGAAATCATCTCCGTACGTTGTCGAATCCGCGTTGAACCAGAACGAGTAGGTCAGGTTTCCTCCGGGTCGCTGCATCAACTCGACATCAACACTTCCCGCACCCAGCACCGGGTCGTTGTACAGCAACAACGCTCCCTCTCCGCCAACGCCTTCGGGTCCACTGCCTGCTTCCAGGAAGGAGCCTCCCACAAGGATTCCATCGAACCCATTGCCGCTATCATCCACGGCGATCGTATCGTCGCTGTCATCATCAAACGACCAATAGCCGATGGGTCCCGGATTCGCGTTGCCGAGGGCTCGAATCCCTTGCGAATAAACGGTATGGACCTCGCCTCCTGTGAGATTCTGGTTTGCGTCGACCGTGAACGAGAGTTCTCGATCCCAGATCGCCATTTCATCAAGCAGGCCGGAGAAGGGATTTCCCTGCGTCTGATTCGTGCCGAGGTGCAAGCCATCGGTGGAAGGCGACAACTCGATTCCCTCGCCGGCTTGAGCAGGAAAGCCGGCAATCCCCAGCACGCCGGGACCGAGCGCCCCGGTGATATGGGGATTCGGAATCGCCGCGTCCGCGAATTCCACGATGCCGCTCAAACCAGCCGCGAGTGGATGATTCGGATTCAGAATCTCAATTTCGATCCCGGGCAACGCGGTACCATTCTCGCTGCCTTGTCCCATCGAGAAGTTCCCGGCCGCTGTGTTTCCATCCATGAGCGCTTCTTCCCAGTTCAGGATCGGCGTCGAGAGCTGGTTGAACTTGCCGCGCATATCGCCGGATCCCGGTGTGGACGAAAGGATGATCAGATCGACGCCTTCGGCATCTTCGGTGATTGACGCAGAGGCTTGCACATAGATCACGTCATGCCCCAACTCGTCGGTCAGGTAATCAAACACGAATCCATCGTCGCCGAAGGTTGGATCAGCATTCGCTCCTATGAACAAAATCTCCGCCGCATTCACACCAGAGACACAGACCCCAAGCAAAGCGATGCACAGGGTTGTCAGTATGAAGGTCGTTCCTCGATCTCGTCGTTTCATCGTGCTGAACCTCCGCGAGCTCGGCTCATCAAAAAAAGTGATTCGGGCAAGCAGCCGATCGGGCGAACTATTGGAAAAAAGCAAAAAATCCGCTCATCCGGCAATCTCCTCCCAGTCTAATGCTCAACAGTCCCCAAGACAATTCAGTACTTGACACATTCTCTTTTTCTTTTCTCTGGTGCGCAGCGTGAGGGGCTTGCACCTGAAATGGCGAGGCGACCTCATTGTCACGCACGTGTCAGTGGGAGCTGTCGAGAGCATGGCCGCGGAAAGACGCGGAAAGACGCCGAATCAAGTCACGGTCCAGAGGAAATCGCGTTCAGGGTGGACCGACAAGGGGAAAAGTAACCTCAGATTCGACGGAGGAAACGGATCAGCACGGACAGATCCGCGGACATCCGCTTGATCCGTTCGATCCGTGGTTTCCTCTTCTCGATCCTTGGTCCCGCTCGACTTGTGCGCAACAACCATGACGACGGCCCCAGGCGACGAGGAATGGGCCTTGGGGGAGTCGCAGTGCGGCAGGGCCGCAACCCAACGGGGTGCTACCGCACCTGGGTAAGAGTCGCTCCCGTTGGTCGCTCGATTTCTTGCCGAGAGAACAACATTTTCGCCGTTAGCAGTGCAGAGCGATCAATCAGCCGTCAGCAGGACCTTTCCGCTCCCGGGCTGAACCTGGCCGATCGGATAGCATGCGTAGCCGGATTCCTCGATGAGCTGCTGAATCCGGTTTGCGTAAAAGGGACTGACGACCAGCACGAGTCCCAGTCCCATATTGAAGACGCGTCGCATTTCGTCCTGTTCAATCTCGCCGAGGCGTTGAAGCCAGGAGAAGACCGGAAGGACGGGCCAAGAGTTCGCGTCGACTTGCACGTCAACGTGTGCGGGTACGATCCGCTCGAGGTTTTCCTGCAGTCCGCCGCCGGTAATGTGTGCAATCCCGTGGACCACACTCTTCACCTTGTAATGCGTCAGAATCCGGCGGACCGCGCGCGTGTAGATGCGTGTGGGTTCGAGCAGCGTCTGCTGTACCGATTGTCCCAGTTCGGGAACCTGGTCTTGCAGACGGAGACCCGCGATGTCGAAGACGACCTTGCGCACCAGGCTGTATCCATTGGAATGTAGGCCACTGGATGCGATCCCCAGCACTTGATCTCCCACGTCGATGGCCTGGCCCGTGATCAGTTGAGACCGTTCGACAACTCCCACGCAGAAGCCTGCCAGGTCGTAGTCACCGGGTGCGTAGAGATCCGGCATAATGGCGGTTTCACCGCCGAGCAACGCGCAATCGGCATCCAGACATCCCTGACTGATTCCCTCCACGATCTGCTCCAACCGGTCGGGGTCATCATGCGACATGGCGACGTAGTCAAGGAATAGCAGCGGTTCCGCCCCGCAACAGATCGCGTCGTTCACGCTCATCGCGACGAGATCGATGCCGACGGTATTGTGGACATTCGCCAACGCCGCCACTTTCAGTTTGGTTCCCACTCCGTCGGTGCAGGCAACAAGAACGGGATCCTGATATTGGCGGCGAAAGAGTGGACTCTGAAAATCCAGGCGAAATAATCCCGCGAATCCGCCATCCAGCCGCATGACGCGGGGAGTGAACGTGCGGTGCATCAACCGTGGCAATCGCGCCATGGACTGCTGGTAGACTTCCAGATCGACTCCGGCGCTCTGATAGGTAGCTTTGGCCATAGCGATGACTTTACGGGACGCGCAAAACGGGATTGTAGCGCCGCCTGTTCCCAATTGTCAACGCACGGTCGCCGTGCGGCAGGGCCGCAACCCGACGGGGCGCTACCGCACCCGGGTAAGGGGCGCTCCCGTTGGTCGCTCGATTTCTTACCGAGAGAACAACGTTTTCACCGTTCGCAGTGCAGGGAGAAATCTCACCCGACGGGACGAGAATGGAAAGCTGACGCCGACTTCCTCCACACACGGGTTCTTTCGTCCGTCGCCGAATTCCCCCGCATGTAGCCGAAGTCGTGAGACTTCGGAAGTGCCGCGGTACCATCCGAATTCTCACGAATTCGGCTACGAGGCTCCTGGCAGTACCGGTGCGACCGGTGCTTCCGGTCCTGCCGGTCACTCGACGGCTCGATCTGCATTCACGGGTGCGTGGCCGAATGCACAATGGCCGATTATTCTGAAAGGTAATGACTACGACGTAGAAATCGTTCGCGGGAACCTGGTTGATTACGGGAACAGAAACAAGAAGACTGATCAGCAGCCTCCGACCGAACGCATGTGGCGCGGTTGATTCGTCGAGAACGACAGATTGGCGACACGAACCGCGACTTCGGACGAGTTTGCCTGAACGCAACAACAGAAGGAGAAAGCAAGGTCCACTTCAGCTGATCCGTGACGACATTCGGCACGTTCAGCGACGGTACAACTTGGCCTGACGAAACGAATTACCTAGGGCGTGTAACACGCTCGAGAGCGAGGAAATTTCCAAGCAAAAACTCGTTCGTACGGCTTAGCAGAAGAAGCTCTGGTGGTATCCTAAACCTGTCTGCTATCGAGACGTTCAACTACCAGTGTTTACTAGATGGATCTTGCATGATGCTGATGGCACATCCTCACCCTGAGCTTCAATTCACCCACTTGCTGCCTTATGGCGCTCTGGTCCATGACCGTGGCGTGCAGTTCGTCGTCTTCAGCCGCTCCGCAACCGCGATGCGGCTCCTGTTCTACGATAACGTGGAGGACACAGAACCCAGCGAGACGATTCGCTTTGATCCGGACACCGACCGCTGGGGTGACATCTGGAGCGTATTTGTTCCTGACGCAGGCCCGGGCCAGCTGTATCACTTCCAGGCAGAAGGTCCCTTTGACCCGGCACGCGGCCATCGCTTCAACGGACACGCGCGACTCGTGGACCCTTATGCCAAGGCATTGGCAGGCACGTTTCAAGCGTCTCCCGACGGAATCATTCGGCCACCCAAGTGCGTTGTGCTTGACGACTACTTCGACTGGGAAGGCGACCGTCATCTGCGACGTGACCTCTCGGAAACGGTGATCTACGAGATGCACGTCCGAGGCTTCACGCAAGATGAGACCAGTGGAGTCGAACATCCCGGAACCTATTTGGGCGTAATCGAGAAGATCCCCTATCTCAAGTCGCTCGGCGTAACCGCAGTGGAGCTGATGCCGGTGCACGAGTTTCCCATTCTCGGCACCGACGGTACTCCTCCAATGCGGCCGAACTACTGGGGATATGATCCGCTCGCCTTCTTCGCTCCCCATCGTGGCTACGCCAGCGGAAGTGAACCAGGTTGTCAGACGATCGAATTCAAACAGATGGTCAAGGCCCTGCATCAAGCCGGGATCGAAGTCATCCTGGACGTCGTCTTCAACCACACGTGCGAGGGAAATGAGCTAGGACCGACGCTGAGCTTTAAGGGGCTGGAAAACAGCGTTTATTACATGCTGGAAAGCGGCGCCTACTACAAGAACTTCTCTGGTTGCGGCAACACGATTAACGGCAATCATCCGATCGTGCGCGAGATGATCTTCCATTCCCTGCGGCATTGGGTGCACAATTATCACATCGATGGATTCCGCTTTGATCTGGCCTCCATTCTCAGCCGCGACCGACAGGGGCATCTGGTTCCCAATCCACCCTTGGTCGAGGCGATCGCCGAGGATCCTTTGCTGGCCGATACGAAGATCATCGCCGAGGCCTGGGATGCGGCAGGGGCCTACCAGGTGGGCTCGTTCGGAAATCTGCGCTGGGCCGAATGGAACGGGCGTTACCGGGATGACATCCGCCGATTCTGGCGCGGTGACCCCGGCATGCTGGGGCATTTGGCCACTCGCTTGGCCGGTTCCAGCGACCTGTACGAACCGGGCGGCCGCCGCCCCTATCACAGCATTAATTTCATCACGTCCCACGACGGATTCACGCTGAACGATCTGGTCAGCTACAACGATAAACACAACGAAGTCAACGGCGAAGGAAACCGCGACGGCGACAACAACAACCTGAGCTACAACTATGGCGTCGAAGGACCCACACGCCACAAGGGGATCGAACAGACGCGACTGCGGCAGATCAAGAACATGCTCTCGACGCTGCTCCTCAGTCAGGGTGTTCCCATGATGCTGTCGGGCGATGAATGCCGGCGCACACAGCACGGAAACAACAACGCGTACTGTCAGGACAACGAGATCTCCTGGTTCAATTGGGACCTCGTGAAGCAGAATACGGAGTTGGTTCGCTTCGTGCGAGCACTCATCACTTTTCGTCGTCGGCAACCGACTCTGCGACGCAAGTATTTCCTGAGCGGGCAGCCAACGCGTACATCCGGCTTGTCTGATGTGAACTGGTACAGCGCGCTGGGAACCGCCGTCGACTGGACCAAGGATGAGCGGTGTCTGATCTGTTTACTGGCGGCCCCCGGCCTGGAAGAAGATCCGGATCGACTCGGAAGAGATGTCTTGATCCTGATCAACAACGCACACGATGCGCAGCAGTTCATCCTGCCGCCGGTTGCCAAGAGCGCACGCTGGAAACTGGTGATCGATACAACATCGCCTTCTCCCCGCGATGCGTTTCCCGATGGGACCGGCCCCGTCATGCCTCGATCCGGCTGCCTGAAACTGCCGGACCGTTCCCTGCGTTGCTACGTCAGTGATGGACTGCCGGGAGGAAGGTAGGGGGGGAAGGAGGCGGGAGGCTGGAGACTGCAGGCTGCAGGCTGGAGGCTGGAGGCTGGAGGAAGAGGAGGAGCGGCGGGTGACTCGGGTCGTGATGGCAGCGCGCGACGACCCGATCGTACTCGTACTCAGGGCGCAGCCCGGTACTCGTACTCGTACTCGAAATGAACCCGGCGGGAGGCTGAAGGTGGGAGTTTCGCGCCTCCGGCCTGCAGTCTCCGGCCTAAAGCCTGATTTCGAGTACGAGTACCGGGCTGCGCCCTGAGTACGAGTACGAGTACGATTCGATGTCAGAACACTGACCTCGCGTCCCCATCACTCCAGCCTCCAGCCTCCAGCCTTCAGCCTTTCAGCCTTCAGCCTCCCGCCTCCCGTCTTCAGCCTCCCCTCACCCTCGCCCATTGTCGTCGAAATACTCGAACGGAATCTGGCGGAACATCTCTTCGGTGGTCGTTTCGCCCATCGCGATCCGTACGAGCGCGGCACGGCGCAGTTCGATCATGCCTTCCTGAACCGCCGCATCATGTAGATCGTGCATCGGCCGTTCATCAACGATCATCTGCCGGAGTCGATCGTTCAGCGTCATGATCTCGCAAACACAGATCAATTCGTCGTAGCCCTGTTCATGACACACATCACAGCGTCCCGGGGAATACATCTTGTTTCCAGATCCCCCGGGCAGAAGCGGCCGGACATCTTCCAGGAGGGTCGGATAGCCGGTGAGATCAATTTCCATCCGACACTTCGCGCACAGGCGGCGGAGTAGTCGCTGCGAGAGGATGCCCAGCAGGCCGGTTGCGAGGAAATGGGAATTCACTCCCAAGGCAACCAGGTTGCTCGGCGCGGCGGCTGCGACCGGTGCGTGGAGTGTCGCCAGCACCAAATGTCCGCTGTTCGCGGCACGAACGACGATGTGCGCTGTCTTCGTGTCTCGGACCTCCCCCACCATGATGATGTCCGGCGCCTGCCGCAGACAGGCGGACAGCAGAATCGGAAAGTCGACGCCTAATCGCAAGTTGATCTGCGACTGGCGGATCCCCCGCAACGTGTATTCGATCGGATCTTCCAGCGTGTTGATCTTGCGTTGGCCGTCGTTCAATGCCTGCAGACAAGCGTAGAGCGTCGTCGTCTTGCCACTGCCGGTTGGCCCTGTAACCAGGATCAAACCACTCGGGTTCTTCAGCAGCGATCGCAAATCTTGCGTCGCTCGTTCACCCAGGTGAAGATCCTCCAGCGGCAGCAAACCGCGCTCACGATCGAGCAGACGGCAGGTCAGATCCTCGCCGAACAGCGTCGGGATCGTATTCAAACGCAGATCGACCGGCGAGCCGGACGTACGAGGGAAAACCCATCTCCCCTCGTGCGGCCGATGCCGCTCGGCGATATCCATCCCTGCCATCGCTTTAAAGTGCGTGATCAACCGGCGACCGTAGTCCGCCGAGTATTCGCGAACTGGACGAATGATCCCCAATTGTCGCAGGCGGACCTCAACCGAATGCTCTTCGGACAAGACAAAGAGGTCGCTCGCTTTCAATTGGATCGCCAATTTCACCAGCGCTGCCGCGGTCCGATCGACAGGCTCACTCTCACTGTCAATCCGATTCGGCTCAGAGGCAGATGGATCACTCATGAATTCGCGCTCGAAAGGTGTTTCCTGACTTCAGACAGGTTCGGCAAGATCGGAATTACCTGCCCCAGTCGCATCATGGATGCAATGCGTTCGATAACGGGAGGAGCAGAAAAGAGAATCAGGGGTAGTTTTTTCTGCCGCAGCGCGCTGTTGACGCTCAACAGCCAACCGATTCCGCTCGAGTCCATATAGTTCGCGTGCTGAAGATTCAAGACAATCGGCTGATCGAGATCCCCTTCCAACTCGAAGGGATTCAACTCGCCCCCTGTGCCGATCGGAAGATCACGACAGGTCAGATCTCCGCGGACTTCGTACAGCAGCCACGGATCTTCGCTCGGTATCTGACGCAATTCCATCTGATTTTCCCGCATCACGAACGTCTGAAACGTGATCCAACCGGCAGGAAGTCTCGTAAGCAGCAGGCCGTCTTGCTCCACGCCGCAGCGCGGCCGCAGCGCACAGATTCGGAACCAGCGACGCGAGCCTGCATCCGTAAACATCGGAATCGACCCCGGCGCCGCTGTCAATCAGGGATTTCGGCAATCTGCCCTTCGTTCCGTCCAGATTCTCTCAGATCGTCGAACGTCGGTCGCGCAGCGTACGGCGCAACATGGAGGATGGACCGATCATCGGCTACGCGCAACTTTGAAGATCAGACCTCGGAGGCGAGCGGCAGGGCAATGACCTCGGCCGTTCCGCCGGACCATGTCAATCGACTCCCCACCGTATCGTGAGGAATGCGGAGATAGGCCAGCGCCAGCGGCGCATTCAGTCGCGGAGAGAAGCCAGCCGAGGTAATCTGGCCCACAGGTTTCTCGTCGGCCAGCAGCGACTCGCCCCCGTCTGGCATCTGCGTCCCGTCGCAGCGAACTCCGCACAACCGCCGATTGACGTGTCCGAGTGCGTCAAGGCGGGCAACCGTCTCCTGCCCCAGATAGCATCCTTTGGAGAAACTGATCGCCAACGAATCGCGTCCGACCTCCTGAGGAAGATTCTTCTCCGTGATGTCCCAGGGAAACCAGGGAAAACCACCCTCCAACCGCGCCATATGAAAAGCCTCGATTCCCACCTTTGTTGCCCCCGCCTGCAGCAGTTGATCGGCCACAGCGACCGATTGATCCACCGTCGTAACCAGCTGATATGCCGGGCTGGACAGCCAGGGAACCAGCCGCATCCAGACGGATATGTCCCCCATGGTCTCTTGCGCATGCGAACAGGGATCGCACAGGTCGTCACATTCGCACCCGACGCGTTGAAGCAAATCTCTGGCTTCCGCACCGGCCAGCAGCCATTCTGTCCATTGGGACGTGCGATCCACGAGCTGCACATCTTCCGTGATCAGGTACCGATCGAAATGCGGCAGCAAGAGGGAGCTCTGATCGGCAGCCGTCTCAACAATCAGTGACTCCGGCGTACAGAAGACCAACACGTGCGCCATGATTCGGCCTTGGACGCTCGTGAGGAATGCCTCACACCCCTCGCCGGGCTCCAAACGACGAATATCGTTCGTGCACAGATTGTTGATGAATGTGGCTCGATCCTGCCCGGTGACTTCCACTTGGGTCCGATCACGAAAATCGATCAGGCCACCGCCATGGAGCAGTGTTTCGTATTGTGCCCGCATTTCATCTGAAATGTGACTCGCCATTCACACTCCTCCTTCGTTCGCGACGGTCGGCACGGCACGATGGGCGTTCTGAAGCAAGATACAGGAATCGTGGTGGGATGCGAGACGTACAACTTCGTCGGGATTTTCGATAAATGCCAGACCCAGGGATTCCACAACATCCTCATCCAGACCACTCAGCAGGTAGACACGGGCGCGCTGCAGGGTTTGGACCAACTGAATGGCCGGTAAGGCATCGCGTGTTCGGTCGCGCGCGATTGCACGTTTTGCCGCGTCTAAGGATTCGGCACGTCCCACGCGTTTCAGCGAACGTCCCGGTTTGCTCCGCAAATCGCAAAGGACCGCAATCGCGCCATTCTCCTGGACGACGCGCTGGGCGGAATCCAGAACGCGAGCGAAATTATCCCAAGACTGCTGCAGTCGGCTACCCGGCAAGGTGGCAACGACCAGGCTTGCCCGCCGCGGCACCGTGAAGCGCCAAATCTGGTCGCACAGTGCACGTCCTTGCGGCTCGACCGCTTCCGCGTCGCCCGCCAGCACGTGCAACAGCGTTTCGCCGCGTCCGGGGATCAGCTGCAGCGTCATGCGGATTCCCAACAGCCAAGCTGCCTCCTGGGCCTCGGCGCGACGTTGCTGCAGAACGGCTTCCGAGAGCGCGGACCGGGGAGCCCAGAACCGCTGCTGCGTGTCCTGATCGGCAAAGGTCGGAAACAGCGCGCCGTGTACGCCCAGATAGCCCAGCGATCCGCGCGGTCGCATGACCCCAACGGGCAGAACCAGATCCGCGTCGACAAGCGTTCGATTCAGGTAGATCGGGCGGTCGTCGTGCGACGATATGTTGAGCAGACACAGTCCATTGCGATCGGTCGGATCATGTACATCAACTTCGATCTTCTGGCGAATGTCTGTCGGCAGACCGCGTGTCGGGGCGCCGCGAGACAACCGGGCGTCGCGCGCGCCGCGCACCAAACGAATCTGTTCTGGCTCGATCCCCGCCGCAAGCAGCTCCTGGACGACCCCGGCAACGATCGCTGCCGGCTGAACCAAGCCATCCTCCAACGCCACAACGATGCGATCGCCTGGAACAACAATCTGCCGCAGCGGAGGAAAATCGATCGGCTGCTGCAATGCCGCGCGCACGGCTCCCTCCGGATCCGACAACGGCTTGCCGGCAGGTGCACCACACCCAGCCGTCACGGCCTCGTCCGGGATCGTCAATTTCGATTCGATTCCAAATCGGTATCGCGACATCAAAAGTCCTTGGCCTCTCCAGGAACGTATAATCCTCTCAGGTTACCGAGAAGACGAAAACGGGGTCAATATTCTGCCAGAGGAAATCCGTGTCATCTACTCCGAAATTATTT
>CAZFWV010000064.1:2853-25087 GCA_964522605.1 uncultured Pirellulaceae bacterium | reverse complement strand
TAGGCTGTAGGCTGTAGGCTGTAGGCTGTAGACTCCAGACTCCAGACTCCAGACTCCAGACTCCAGACTCCAGACTACTACCGGTTGCGGCCCTGCCAGACTGCCGTCACTTGAAATGACGAAGGAGGTGAGAATATGTCCAACGATGACATTTACGGAAATTCCAGCGAATTCTGTGCTCCGTTTCGCGTCGACGACGGGAAAGGGTTTCGCCTGAAGGATTTCGACCCGGACGACACCCTGGATCTGGACTCGGACGACAAGCCGAAAGCGAAGGAGGCGTTGGCCCGCGGGATTGAGGTCCTTGCCGAACTGCAGGAAAAACTCTACGCCCAGGATCAATGGGGTGTACTTTTGATTTTTCAGGCGATGGATGCGGCGGGCAAAGACAGCGCAATCAAACACGTGATGTCCGGCATCAACCCACAGGGCTGCCAAGTTTTCTCGTTTAAGGCACCGACAAGCGAGGAGTTGGACCACGACTATTTGTGGCGCTGTACGCGACACATGCCGGAACGCGGTCGGATCGGCATCTTCAACCGCAGTTACTATGAAGAGACCCTGGTTGTGCGCGTCCATCCCGAGTTCCTGAAGGGACAAAAGCTGCCCCGCTCCTTGGTCACCGATCAAATCTGGGAAGAACGCTTCACAGATATCCGGAATCTGGAACGGTACCTGACCCGGAACGGGTACGTGATCCGCAAGTTCTTTTTAAATGTATCGAAGAAGGAACAGAAGAAACGGTTTCTGGACCGATTGGATCGACCGGAAAAGAACTGGAAATTCTCTTCGGCGGACGTTCATGAGCGTGGTTTCTGGGATGACTATATGCACGCCTACGAGGAAACAATTCAGCACACCGCGGCACCCCACGCGCCCTGGTTTGTCGTGCCGGCCGACCGTAAGTGGTTCACTCGCTTGGTCGTGGCTGCCGCCGTGATCGATGCGCTCGCATCGCTGAACCTGAAGTTCCCGGAAGTCACCGACGCGCAACGGGAAAAACTGCAACGCGCCCGCGAAGAACTCGAAGCCGACTAATCACGACCGCTTTTAAGGTCGTGGAGTTCTTATTTGTTGGCTCCCACACGACTCCGTCACCCTCCCGCGCGAGGTCGTGTAGCGTGGGAGTGTTGGTTTTGCCGGAATCTCAGAACAGGATTCGCGGCGGTCCGTTTGACGCGCAGCCGTCAGGCGAGGTCCGCTTCTGGATTCGGTTGTCGCTGGCCGTAACCTCTGGAACCATGCGGCTCGATCCGCGCGGCCTGATCTTGTGGTTGAACGGACCTCGCCTGACGGCTGCGGGTTAAACAATTAGCCACAGGGGAGGTGAAGCAACTCCTTCCGAGCCGTCAACTTCTAGACTGTACCTCCTCCGAGCGAAACGTCGTGATCCTCTCGGACGCGTGTTTATGGCTCAGGTGAATTCTGCTGAATCAATTGCAGCGCGTGTTCGATGAAAATTTCGCCGGTCATCTCGCCAAGAGACGTTCTCGAGATGTACTCATAGCGCGGAAAACTGTGGAAGTCGACTTTCGTCAGGATGTATCCGAACGCGTCGTGGGTCAGGCCAAACAACAGATGGTGCTCACCCCCCATTTTTCGCTTCAGGTAGAAACCGATGTTCGGCATCGCCTCGCCAGGAATCGTCAAGATTTGAGCGTTCCCGATATTGACCAGACTCACGCATGTGCTCACGCTGTGATCCTCGTTGTGGGGATACTGCAGTGGTGAAAGGCGAATCACATTCCAGAGCAATTCCGATTCCACGGGAAAGCGCACGGTAATCGTCTTGCATGTCAGTCGTGGATCCTGCTGCAGTGGCGCATCGCGCACAATTCGCGTGGCCTCGGCCGCCATGGCATGGCCGATCCGCAGACACTCGTCCCACGTTCGATCGTCTTCCCAGTATCCGCGCGCAGCATCCTTGATTCGCGCCAGGTCACGGTTGTCTGCGGTAATCATCCCGCCTTGAGCCCCATTGATGAACAAGGCCACACCACCGTGCGTTGCTTCCAGTTGATCACAGAGGGGTCCCACGAGGTCAGGACTCATGATCCCCGCTTCATTCCCTAAGACTTCCGGGTGAATGGCATAGTTGACGAGCGTGGCAATGGTCGCGCCGTCGGGTTGCTGAACCTGCAGGACCGACATGCGACGATCGTATAAATCGGGCGCGTAGTAGTTGTAGGCAATCTTTCCCTGGGCCTCACCCGTCGCCACCCTCAGGCGCGCGGGACGAAGTTGGTCGAGCGCCGCATTGATCGCGTCCGCCGTCTGGCGACAAACGAAGTCGATGTACTCCAGATCGCCCGTATGCCCCCCCTGGCCGTCGGGAAACGCATAACAGTCCGGTGCGCTGTGGGTGTGGGTCGCGCCAATCAGAATTTGGCCCGGAGGAATTCGCGAGACGCGTGCCCGCACGCGGTCTGCCAGGACGCTCGGAAACCCCAACAGATCGACACTGACCAGCGCCACCGTGACCGACCCCTTGCGAACCACTAGCGCCCGGGCCGTCAGATCGCCTCGTTTTTCTTGTACCGGCTGCGGCAGACCGAGACCTCCCGAAACGGGCAGCAGACGCTCCGGCGTGATCACACGTTTCGCCGCGGCAGCCTGAAAGGACGTCTCTTGAGCGGCACAGGGCGAATCCAGCAGCACGAGCAAGACAATCAGCAACGTCGCGATTCGCATCGGATGCACCTCTTTCGGCTGACGATCAGCAGGACTCCCGCGTGGGCCGAATTGTCTCAAGTCGGCCTGCGGGAGACAAATCGGACTAGGCTTTGTCTCGAAACTGCACTGGCAGAGCCAGTGGCACACCAGATCAGCGGGTGCCACTGGCTCTGCCAGTGCTTCGGACCGGTTTTCCCATTCGATGGTGACCCCGCCAATGTACTTGATCGGAGCACCTCGCGGAAACGGTCGGGGCCGCCCGTTTTCCGAATTCTCCTGCCTGACGACTCTGCGTATGCTGGAAAGAGACTTCGAAGGAAACCGGGTGATCGCTGGTTCGTCGCCAAGTGCGGCGGACGAGAGGAAAGTCCGGGCTCCACAGGACAGGGTGGTCGGTAACGCCGACCGGTCGCAAGACCCGGGAAAGTGCCACAGAAAAGAAACCGCCTGGTGACACCGATTGGTGCTGCCCGGTAAGGGTGAAACGGTGAGGTAAGAGCTCACCAGCAGGTGAGGTGACTCGCCTGGCTCGGTAAACCCCGCCCGGAGCAAGGCCAAACAGGGAGCAGCCTGCGTCATTGACGCCACGGGTCGGTCCGGCCCGTTATCGACTCCCGGGTAGGCCGCTGGAGGTGTCGAGCAATCGGCATCCTAGAGAAATGATCACCGACCGTCCCCTGGGACGGCCACAGAACCCGGCTTACAGGTTTCCTTCGAGGTCTCCTTCATTCCGGCTTTTTACTTCGATTAATCGGACGCGCCGCCCAGCACAACGACACAAGCCGAGCGTTGGACCCGATTTCTGTACCCCGCAGATCAAAGAGGGCCGCGGAAACGCGCGGATGGACGCCGATCAAAGCGGAACGAAAGAACGGCATCCGAATTGACGCGCAATTCGGTTTTCCGCAAATGCACATTCCTCTCGCGCCGCGCAATTCCGCGTTCTTCCGCGGCACCTATCCGACCGAATCCCGAAAACGGAGGCGGTACGATCTGAGCAGTTCCCGCGTGAGGGTCCATCGCGACTCTTGGACCAAAATCCAAAGGCGCCGCCGACCGGGCGCGGGGCAGAAAAAAAGGCGGCTCTCCGCCGTTGGGAGAAACCGCCTTGGGCAATCCGGCCAAACCAGTGTACCGCAAACCAGACTCGTCCCGGTCAGTCGTTCGGAATCAGCTCCTCATCGACCATCTGCAACAGTTTCGAAATGCACAGCTTATTCATGCTGGTCTTTCGCTCATGGGCCTCGTTCCGCAGGCTTTCATGCAGACTCTTCGGCAAACGCACGGTGATCACGCGTGTCGGTTCCCGCGCATCCGTCGGGTCGCTGGCTCGCTCGCGCAATTTGGCCACCATCTGCTGGATGTCGGCGTATTCCCTCGTCTGCTCGAACCGAGCCAGATCGGTCGCACTCGGGAATACACGGCGAATGATCCCTTCGACCCCGAGGACCTCGCGAAAGAACGTCACCCAGTCGGGATCCTGTCGATACAGGTCCGCGGCGACGCGAAAGACCTTAGCTTCCCGGTTTTCTTCCTGCTGCTGAACCAATTCCATTTTTCGGCTCCTTCCTGAATCTTCCATGCTTGGGGAACACTGACACATAGGTCGCAGCCACCGTGGCCGCGTTATGCCGCATTCTTCGCATCGAAGTCAAGACCAGCATTTAAATGCAAGCAGTGACAGCACTTGCGGTGACAGCACTTCACTGCTGTCGAATCAGGCAGCCCCGCCCACTTCCGAGGCACGAAGTCGAGTGCCCAATCTTTAGGCATCACGCCGATTCCCATTACGCCAAGTGTCCAGGAAAGAAAATCTTACGGTCGAACATAAACGACGGATCGATAGCCGATCGGTGGGTGCCCTGAGTCGATCAGGACATCGAAGTCGGCCTGTTGGTCGAACGCCTTTTGGCAGGCGGCCAGGAAGTGTTCCATCAATCCGCGGTAGTACAGGGAAGCCTCGCCTGTGCCCTGCGAATCGAGTTCGCGGACCCACCAGAGGTTTTCCAGCGACGGAAACACGCCGGCGGGAACGACAATGGCGAGATCGCGGGGAACGGGCGGCAGGTAGATCGAGCGGCGCGGGTGGGCCTGGGCGTGTGCTTGGAGCCGCCGGGCCAGGTCGAGTTGCTCGGGCCAGGGAAGGTGATGATCGTGATCGGAGGTCCAGAACCAGACGTAGCGGGCCCCCAGGTCATAGGCCAGCGTCACGGCTTGGGGGGCGATTTGCGGGTCACACTGTCCGTAGATGCTGGTCCCCCAAAATTTTCCGTGAGGTTGCGTCCCGCCGCGCAGCAAGGCGAAATGGTACCGCAGAAGCTGCTCCGGCGTGTGTTGCCGGGGCACTCCGGTCCAATCGGCGACCCGCTGGTCGAACGGGGCCAATTGGTAGCGGCCTTCGTGCACGATCCCGCTTAGACCTCCCAACATCTGAAAATGGGCCGTTTCGAAGATCGTTTCCCAGGCAGGATAGTCCCACTGCTGCAGGCGCATCTGACCGAAGGCGACTCCGGACTTCTGAAGAGCCCGCTCGAGTTGATACGAACCGTAGTTGCCTGACGCCTCGTACCGGGCACGAACACGGGCGGGGATCAGCGCGGTCGCATCGCTGAAGTAGCGGAGCGTGTTATGGATCAGCGGATCACCAACCATGATGATCGTGGGCTCGTCCATGAACATGACCGGCCCGAGGTAGTTGCTGCGGTACAGATCACCCGGATAGCGCAGCGGCGGATCCCCTTCGACGGCCCGGTGATAAAAGACCGGTTCGCGCTGCACATACCGTTGTTGCGATCCGTCGACTCGGAACAGATTGATGCCCGCGTCGATCATGACCCGATAGTCTTCGGCAACGAAGGGGACATAGTCATAGTTTTGGCGTTCCGGCTGCTGCGGCAGTCGATGTCCTTCTCGATCCTTGAAGTTTCTTCCCGTCCCGACGATCAGTTCTCGATCGATCCGCAGAGTGATCCCATTCGGCCACGACGGCCAGGGCACATCCTGTCCGGTCCAGCGCAGTGTGAGGATGTGTCCGAGGTATTCCGCGGTTTCGGGCAATCTTTGCTGAAATCGCGTGGTCACAGCAGCATGCGGGATGAAATGGCGGACAAAATCCCGCCACGGGGGCAGCAGCACCTCGTCGCGCGCGGTGCGGTATTCGAAACAATCCCCGTCGGCCGGCAGGCGTAATTGGTATCGAAGGAAGTGCAGCGGTTGTTCGGGCCGCTCCAGAGGATTATCTCGAGTCAAAGCCCGCAGCACAAACAGGGGTTCGGTCTGCGGGTCATCCTCGGCGCGGCCTTCCATTTCCCACCAACCCGCGTCCATTCCGTCGACGACCTCGCGCGGCCCGAAGAGAACGTCGACCGCCAAGAGCGGTGGACGTTCATGAGGCGTCGCGGTCAGCACGGCGTAGTGGCCATGCGTTCCCGGCTCCGGCCAATCGGCCGCGTGGAGACTCGCAGTGAAGGCGACGAGACCCAACAGGTCGACGATCGTGATTCGAATCAGGTCACGGCAGGACATGCGCACCTCCCGAAGGTTGAAGAAGCCGGCGAGCGGTTGATTCGCGGGACCAAGGCGTCCGGCGAGAGACAGTCGTCTCGGTTCCTGCGCCCGTCAAGTATATGGGAATCGCTCGGCACCGTGATGACTGACTCATATCGAACGATTCGTCCGTATCGTTTATGATCGGCACGTCTGTGAGACCACTCTGTCAACAGGACGGGCGCATTGTTGACGCACTTTGGAATCCGAGGAACCGATGACGATTCAGCAGTTGAATGACGAACAGATTCGTACTTGGACTCTGGAACAGAAAGACCGCTGGTGGCTGGAAAACGTGTACCGCGGAAACATGCCGCAGCTGACGATCCGGTCGGCAGTGACGGGCATGATGCTGGGTGGCGTCTTGTCGCTGACGAATCTCTACGTCGGTGCGAAGACGGGGTGGACGCTCGGAGTCGGAATCACCTCGGTGATTCTGGCATTCGCGATGTTTCGCGTTCTGTCTGCGATTGGCCTGGGCCGCGAGTTTACGCTACTGGAAAACAACTGCATGCAGTCGATCGCGACCGCGGCGGGTTACATGACGGCACCCCTGATCTCGTCTCTGGCGGCCTACATGATCGTCACGGAGACGATCTTGCCCATGTCAACCTCCATGATTTGGATCTCGGCCCTGAGCATCCTGGGCGTGCTCTTTGCCTTCCCGTTGAAACGTCGATTCATTAACGACGAGCAGCATCCGTTTCCGGAAGGTCGAGCTGCTGGCATCGTGATGGATTCGCTGCATGAGGGGCACGGAGGCGACGCAATACTGAAGGCCAAGCTGCTGGCCATCAGTGGCGGATTGTCCGCTCTGATCAAGCTCGGCAGCAGCGCGATGATCATGGGCAAGCTGAAGTTGGGAGCACTCACGATCCCGGAGTTCCTCGACGACTGGATCTATCGTTTTGTCACGCCACGAATCGGGGGCACGGAACTGCGGCAATTGACGGTACGCGTCGAGAGCGACGTGGTCATGATGGCCGCCGGGGGCCTGATGGGGATCCGCACCGGAGTCTCCTTGATGATCGGTGCCGTGATCAATTACTGTTTGCTCGCCCCTTGGATGATCAAGATCGGAGACATCCACCCGAATGTCACTGCGGAGGGTCCGCAATACGGATTCCGCATCATCACCGTCTGGGCGCTCTGGTGGGGCGTCGCGATGATGACCACCGCTTCGATCTTCGCCTTTTTCGCCAAGCCCCAGGTTTTTGTCAGCGCGTTTACCAGTCTGTTTCGCCGACGAGAAAAAACGTCGAACCGCGATGTGCTGCGCGATATCGAACTTCCCCTGTGGGTCTCGGCTATTGGCATCCCCCTTGTCGGCAGTCTGGTTGTCTTCCTGGCATGGAAGTTCTTCGACGTCGCCATTTGGCAGGGAGTCATCGCGATTCCGTTGATCTTTGTGTTCACGTTGATCGCCGTCAATTCGACCGCCCTCACATCGATCACTCCAATCGGAGCCGTAGGCAAACTGACTCAACTGACATACGGAGCGATTGCACCGGGCAATATTCGCACGAACCTGGCGACGGCCGCGATCACGGCGGAAGTGGCGAGCAACGCGTCGAATCTGCTGATGGACATCAAACCGGGGTACATGCTGGGCGGCAAACCTCGACACCAGGCCATCGGTCACGTGCTGGGGATCCTTGCCGGAGCGATCGTCTCGGTCCCGATCTACTACCTGGTCTTTCTGCGCAAAGGCCCCGAATTCCTGATTACGGACCAATATCCAATGCCATCGGCTACCGTCTGGAAGGCGGTCGCCGAGTTGCTGACTGCGGGAATCAGTAACCTGGAGATGTCGGCCCGCTGGGCCGCGCTGATCGGAGCCATCCTGGGCATCGTGCTGGAAGGCTTGCGGCTGGCAACCAAAGGTCGCTTCTGGCTCTCCGGAGTCGGCGTGGGACTGGCTGCGGTAATTCCGTTTCACACTTGCCTGGCAATGTTCCTGGGCGCTCTGCTGTTCTGGGCCATGGAAGTTCGCTGGACGGGCAGCGGTGGCGTGATCGATCGCGTCTTCGTCAAGAATCAGGAACCGATCTGCGCCGGTGTCATCGCGGGCGGTGCACTCATGGGAATCGCCGTGATTATCCTCGAGAACTTCCTGTTGCCGCTTTGGGGAAGTGCGTGACGAATCCTAATCGAACCAACGTTTCGCGAAGGCAAACGAGGCATCTCGGGCGGCGTCGTAATCAGGATCCTGGGGATCGAAGCTGCTGATCCGTACGACCGGCGATTCAGCCTGCAGGTATCGATCATCGCCCAAGTAGATCGCCGTGTGCCGAATTCGACCGTGCTTGCCGAGAAAATAGAGCGTATCGCCGCGCCGCAATGTACTGCGGCACCACCGCGTTGCCGACAGCTCGCCCAGAAGAACTTGCTGGTTCGAGTCGCGCGGCAGATGCGCTCCGGCGGCGGCAAACGCGATCTGGACGAGGCCGGAACAGTCGACGCCAGCGGATGACTTGCCGCCCCACAAATACCGAGTTCCGAGGAACTGCTTTCCCTGTTCGATGACCTGGTTGATCGATGTTGTCGAATCGGCTGGGATGGAACAACAGGACGCGGGCAGCGCGACCATTTCCTCATTGGGCAGCCGCACAATCACTTGATCGCCTTCGTTGCGAACCCAGCGCAATCGACAACCCGCTGGCAGGCGCAGGCCAGTCGCCGTTTGTTGATCTCTATTCAGGCGCACCCCGCGTCCGCTCCGATAGCGAATGAACGTCGACTCGTCCATCCGAAGCACATGTTCTTTCGGAAGATATCCCAGGTAGCCCTCGGCACCATGAACCAGCAAGCTGCCCTCTTCCTCACGCAATACGTACAACGGCTCACCCAGTAGAAACTGCGTGACGACCGATCCGTCACCGCCGGGCCGTTCGTAACCCAGGCTGTGCGTCACTTGGACGACGCCAAAGCGGTCCGGGCCCAACGCCACCGATGGAAGCCGTTCGAGTTGATCCTCGATCGGCTGGAATCCGAGGATCTCCAAATAGGCCACCAGCGCGGCAGCCGTCTCGGGAAACTCGACATACCCCGTTAGCCGCACCGGCTGGTCGGCGGTCCCTTCGGCCTGGACGCTCCAAGCAAACAAACGCGAATCGTTGCCCCAACGATGACGAAATGACTCGAGATACAGAGGCAGTCGCTCACGTTGGCCAACCAAGTCGGGTTCGACTCGCTGCGCCGCGCGCTGCAACTCAAGCCGATCGACGGGGCGCGATCGCGGAATCGGCCCCGAGAGTTCGACGGACGGTGTGTCACTCGCAGAGGCCAGTAGGCCGGTCGAAAGAAACCATGCAAGCAGGATCCACCGGTGGACGAGACGGAACCAATGAACGGAACCAGCGATTGGATCGCATGTCAAAACGTTCGTTCGGGAGGGCAAGGCTCCAGCCGAGCCAGGGCTTTCCGCGATATCGGCTCGGCAGAAGCCTCGCCTTCCCGTGTCAGAAACGGCCGCGAGAAACCAGCGCATCATTTTCGTCACCTCAAGTTCGCAACCAATTGCAGCAGGTAGGCGCAAAGTAATCCACCGTACGTACCAAGGATGTAGCCTGCCACACCCATCAGCGCACCGACGGATGCCAATTCCGGTTGAAAGGCACTGGCAACGATCGGCGCGGACGCCGCACCACCGATGTTGGCCTGGGAGCCAACGGCCAGGAAGAACACCGGACAGCGTAACAAACGCCTCAGAAGCAACAGCGTGATCGCGTGAATGGCAATCCATACCCCGCCGACGACCAACAGACCGGGCGCATCAAACACGTGGCGAAACTCCGCACTCGCCCCGATGGAAGCGACCAACAAATACAGGAACACCGAACCAATTCGACTCGCCCCCGTCCCCTCCAACTCACGCAACCGCGTGAACGAAGCCGCGACGCCGACGGCGGTGACGAGGATGACTGTCCAGGCAAAGTGCCCGAGAATTCCGCCTAGGTTAGGCAATTGAGCCGCGAGACTCGAAGCCACAACCGTTGTTCCAATCGCGATCGATAGCATCGTGAACAGGTCCGACAGCGTCGGCTCGCGCACAACCTGCTTGTGGTAGCTTTCCAGCCGTCGTCGAAGATCATCCAGAGTCCGCCGATCCGCGCCGAGCGCCGCATCCATCTTCTGCTCGTTCGCCGCGAACAGCAACAGGAT
Source organism: uncultured Pirellulaceae bacterium (assembly GCA_964522605.1). Classification (GTDB taxonomy): domain Bacteria; phylum Planctomycetota; class Planctomycetia; order Pirellulales; family Pirellulaceae; genus CAVZLD01. The sequence goes on along the minus strand of CAZFWV010000064.1, from coordinate 14,704 downwards.
CGCCATCCAGACATTCGCCAATGCCACGTCGATGACGATCATCATCCCCAGGGTCGCTTGCGACGTTCCGACGCTTTCCGCCACTGCCACAAAGTTGGCAGCGCCCCCGATCCAGGATCCGCTGAGTGCCGCCAGTCCCTTCCATGCCTGCTCCCCCATCTCCGTCGGAACCAACCATCCCAGCAAGAGGAATGCCACGGGCCCCCCCAAAACGATCGACAGCGTCCCGCCGAAAAACATGAACAACATGTTTCGGCCGAGTCGCAAGATGGCAGGAATATCGACGGACAAGGTGAGCAGAACCAGAGAAGCGGGCAGCAGCCACTTCTTGATCCAGTCATACACGGGCGAGTGCAGAGGGATCACTCCCAGATTCGACAAGACCGTGGGCACAAAATAAATAAACAGCAAGACGGGGACGTACCGGAAGATTCCAGCGCCCCACGGGTGACGTGCCAAGGCAAACAGTCCGGCCAGAATTGTCAGCAGGACAGCCAGAACGGCGACAGGTTGCGTGATCATCAGTCAGTCCGTGGAACAACGTGTCGAATTCGGTGAAAGGCCGAGCGGAATGCCGCCGCGCTCGACGTCACTGCGGAGCTCTTTCGTCGGCAAAGCGACCATGACGTTCGGAAGACGGCTGCGAGAAGTAGGAAACCACGGATCGGACGGATGGAACGGATCATTACCGATCGATCTGTGGACATCCGTCCTCTCCGTCGCATCCGTGGTTTCTCTTCGGCAAGGCGGCAGGGCCGCAATCGGCGGTCCGTGGGCTGCAGGCTGTAGGGGTCGCTTCCGTTGGTCGCTCGATTTCTTGCCGAGAGAACAACATTTCCACCGTTCGCAGCACAGAAGTTCGGCTCATGCGGAGCGGTCGCTACGACCCCCGCGACTCAGTCTGTGTGATGCTGACGGTCGGCTCCGCAATCTCGTCGCTGAGCTCCGATAAGGGGATGGGCAGGTCCTGGAGATCGCGTCCTAGTTTGGTAAAGAAGCTGTCGACAGGCAAGGGATCAAAGGCAATCTGTCGATGGACAGTTTCAACCGCAGTCTCTGAATTGGCCTGGTTCAACGGATCCACCGTGAATTCCGTGTCACTCGCAGCCGGCGAATTAGCAATTGCCACGCCCAACAAGGGGGACGCAGCATCACGGTCCACCGGTTGGGCCAACCTCGAATATCCGCCACTCTGCAGCGCGAGAATGATATCCTGTGTGCCGAAGTCGCCGTCGCCGTTCCAGTCCCCTTCGCTCCAGGTTGAATTGCCCGGCGTCCCATCCTCGTACTCGCCCGCCTGCAAGACCTGCACGAGGTCGGCCGTGTTGAAGATACCATCCAGATTGGAGTCACCGAAGTCCGTGTCCAGAATGTTCTCGACCAAGTAGCGCAAGTCCTGGAAGTCGATCTTCGCATCCAAGTTCAAGTCATAGATCGCATCCTGCGGATCGCCTTCCCGAATGGCCTTCGCGAGCCGATCGATATCCGCGTCGTCAATTTGGCGATCCCGATTCACATCCCCGATCTCGCCCGCACCATTTATCCAACCGGGCGTCGGAATCTCGAAGAAGGCCAGTTCGACGGCCCCATCGGGCAGGCGCCCCTGAGAAACCTCGGGGGTTTGCAGACCGTAGGAGACCGTGTCAATGACGTTGAGCTGCGCATCGTGCAAACCGAGTGTCCCACGATACAAATCGAGCCGAAACGATAGATGATCTGCTCCCGCCGACTCGTCTCCATCCGCTTCAAAGACCTGGAAATTGCCTCCCGCCAGGAAACTGAGCGGAGCAATCTCGTGCCGCTGCGGATTTCCGTCGGGCGCATCGCTCAAATGCAGTCCCCCCAACGCGACGGGCAGCGGATCGGGATTGTACAGCTCCAGATAGTCGCCGCCGTTGTCCGTGGCGGTCAACCATTCATTGAGCTTCAATGTCGACGCATCGCCCAAACGAGCCGCGCGATTTGGCTGACCGAAAGTCGGTTCGGTCAATGCCCATTCCCGGTCAGAACCCACGCGACCGAGAGAGTAATCGGCGATCTGTAAGCCGTAGTTGACCGCGTCAATCAGCTGCCCAGGCGTCTGATTGACCATCGGCGAGAAAAGGGAAAGGCTTTCCCCTTCTCGGCGGAGCGAAAACCCGAGACCGATTCCGGAAGTCGGCTGATCATCGGCGACGAACGTAAGGTAGCCCCCGGCGGGGATGATCACGTCACTTTGAAACACGAATTTGCGGGGGCGCGATGGATCGTCCGTGAGACTATAACCACGCAGATTCACCGAAGATGTGCCGGCATTGTGCAGTTCAACAAGATCCGTCCGAGAGCCCAAGTATTCGACGGTCTGGTTATCGGCGAGGATTTCGCTGATCATCAGATGCACGGGTCGGCTTTCCACCGTCCACGTTTGGGAAACCGTCGGCATCTCCTGCCAGTTCCCCGCGAAGTCTTGACCGATCACCTCAACGGTGTACTCGCCATCGACGAGTTCCTGCAGCGTGATCGTGTCGGTGCGAATTGTGCCATCCGGATCGAACCCGGATCCAATGGAAATCGGATCGGACCACGCACCGCCATTGAGGCGATATCGATAGGCGAAGATACCCGGCCCGCCCACCGTCAAGGTTGCCTGACGCAATGTCGTCGGCGAAGCGGGAACTCCGCGAATCCATGCGCCGGCGGGAATCATCGCACCCCAGTCGACGGCCCCGTCGGGATGTGTCGCGGGCGAACCGGGACGCAGCCGATAATCGCCGTTCGTCGGATCGACGAACCGTGGGTCTCCCACGCGGTTACCGGTCCCGAGGTCCAGGACGCTGCCGGGCCGATCACCGACAGATGTCTCCGCGAGTGATTCGCGCAACAGGTTGTCGGTGAACGCAAGCTGACTTACCTGATCGTCGGGCTGATCCACATTCCCGAAGATGCGGGGCGAATCCCAGAAAATATTCTTCGCAACGTACGCACCTTTCCCCGGAGTCGCACCCGGCTCCGGCTTGAAAAGATTCACCGCCGAGTTGATGTTCAGCTCACCAAACCGATCTACGAAGTCCGGATTCACTTCAACGATCGTATTGTATTCGAAGATCGTAGCGGCATAGTTCCGCAGATTGATCCCATGGTCGACGCCATCAAAGATATTTCGCGTCACCACGATCGTCGTATTCGCCCCGGCATCGCCAGTCGACATGACGCTCGCATAGCCGCGATCGCTCGTGTATTCGTCTTTCCGAACATTCTGAAACAGATTCCCGGCCACATACACATCGCCGCCCAGGTCGAGCAGTTCATCACCGGAACCGTGGAACACATTGCCGATGATTTGCAGAATGGGGCCCTGCGTCACACGATTGCTGTCGGCATCGATGACGTCATTGTGACCTTTGTTCGTGCCAAACGTGTTGTAGGCAATCAGCAATCGACCTCCCGCCGGCGTGCGACCGATGATTTTGATCGGTTCCGCCACGTTGTCCAGGCCGATCGTCACAGGATCCTCGTCCGGGCCGAACACATCCGGAAAGGTCGAATACTGCACGGTCATCGAGGCGTCAACGCCATAGATCATTCGCAGATGAGTTCCGCGGAAGGTCACATGGTCGACCAGCAGCGAACTCTTGTTGACCCCGATCGACCCGTCTCCATCCTGGGCATACTCGATGTCGGCGAAGGCAATCACATTCTCGTCCGCCATCGAACCGATCAGGTGGATCCCCTTCCAGCGCGGAGGCCCATCGGGCAGACCCGGTCTTCCGCCCGGACGGTTAGGCACAAACGGCGCACCGGGAATGCTGCTGAAGCGAATCCTCGCATGCTGAGTTCCCTGCGCCACGAGCGTACCGCGCACCAGCAACTCGGCATCCTGCTCGAAAAATACGGACGTTCCTGGCTCAATTGTCAAACGGGCATTCGCTGGGACAACGAGTTGTCCACTGACGTGGTACGGTCCGGCGGCCGCCGTCCAGACGGTCTCTCCAGCGGGCAACTCCCCAGAAACGGACACCACGTCGCCGTCGTCATACCAAATATCGATATACTCTTCCGCAACGACCTCGCCCTGCCCCGCGACCTGGCTCATCGCCTGGACCACGACACGATTGAGTCCGGGATTCAATGGCACTCCCGCATTGGGAAGATGGAACCGACCAAACAGTCGCGCGTCAAAACTCAGGTCCTCACTATCGACCATCGCCTGATGGACTTCCACTGCGATCACATTCTTGCCTTCTCGCAAGAGCGCCGGATCGATGTTGAAGTAATACTGAGTCCCTTCAGCTCCGCCGGTAATGTTGTCGGTGGCCAAAGTCTGATAGTCAATCGGCTCGCCCGCAGGCATGTTCGATCGCACCACCTCGACCCCATTCAGGTAAACCACGGCGCCGTCGTCGCGGATCAATCCGAGTGTCAGATCCAGAAAGCGAGATGCGTCGCTGACTTCAAATTCCTGACGGAAGTAGGAGGTGATGTATTTGTTGGCCGCATCCGGGCCATACTCGATTTCGGTTCGTTCATCGCGATCTCCATACCCAAGTTGCGCCCGTCCGGACTTCCAATTCTCGTCAAGAACAAAGTCCACTTCGCGCCATGCGGATCCTTGATCGGTCCCGTTATCCAGGTAACTCCACGTCGAACCGTTCCACAACAACGTGCGGACCTGACTGCCGATCTGCCACTGATTCTGCGTATCGAACGGAACCACTTGTCCATTGATCATCACGGACTGGGCTCGGTAATCGGCGGTCCCGAGCAGAACGGCATCGGCCATCGTGGTCTTCACCAGGCCCTGCTCGGCGGACAGGTACGAGTTGATCTGGATTCCGGAGGGAATGATGGACCGCACGTAATTCGCTCGGTTCTGCAGGTAATTCCGAATCCAATCGATTTCCTGAGGCGAGGCGACAAGAGACAACGCTTCACGCAACTGAACCTGGGTATCGGCCGTTAACAAGACGTTGTCGATCAGGTCATGGAGCTGTTGATAGTAACGCGGACGAATCTCGGGATGCAAAATCAATCGCCGCAGCGCCGGCACGTTGGTCGCGTTGAGGATTCCACTCGTGACGCTCGTAAAGAGGGAGTCCAGATCGTGGGGAACCATCAGAAAGCGGACATCCTCGAGCCCGCGATACATGACGTAATCATCACCCTGACGATCTCCGTTGACCAACCCGCCTTCACTGTTACTCAACAGGGCGTGCAGTGCGAAGTAGCGCAACCACTGATCGATGTCGACCACTTCCGCAACCTGCTGCAAGTAGGTCTCATCGGGCGCGTTGTTCAGCACGTCGGTCAGATGAATCACATCCGACCAATCCGCCTGGCTGGCATTCGTGAGCTTGCCATAGCTGACGTAGGGTCCGGGGTCGGGACCGTGGTAGACCAAACCGGCACCCTGTCCTCCGGGTGGGGAGTTAACGGCGCGATTGCCGCGATAGAGATTCCCGTTGGGATCGAGCGGGAAGTGATCCGCGGCAAAGTCACTGTTAAGCGTTTCCAGGTGGGCGTAGAACCGGTCCCCGTACAAATTGACCCCATTGCTGATCATCCGCACGGGAGTGGCCTGCGCGGCGGGCAGTCCGGCGAGCCGGAACAGCAGACTGCCGGCAATCTGATCCAGAATCACATTCGCGTTGATGTTCAAGGCGGTCAAGCCATGCCACGGCCGATCCGACGGAATGTTAATCCGGTTGTTGGGCGGATTGTGATTGCGGGAACCTTGCCCGCGAATTCGGACTCCAACGTTGTGCCGCACCTCGATGCCGTCACTCAGAACCACGATGAACGTCGCATTCATCTGGGCGTCACTACGCCGATCGATATTCGTAAACTCGCTGCGCTCCGCCGCCGTCATGATCTGGTAGATCTCGGCCGGGCTGCCTGTCTGCCACGGAGCGGCCGGATCAAACTCGTCGATCACCTGATAGAGCGCGTTGGTCGCCTGGCCCGCGTCCTGCGTCGCCGCCGGCCAGGTGCGAATTTGTCCCGAGCCATCCTCGGCCTGCACGTAATACTCGACGACCGTGCGATCCGCCTGCGGCAGCAACACGGCCTGGAAGATCCCGTCCTCAGGAAATTCGTCACCGGCCAAACCGTCATCGCGCATCTCGACCGATTGAAACTCGGGTTCGCCATCCAACCGCCAGCGCAGGCTGACCTGCAGATCGGTCATTTGCTCGTCAAACACGCGCGCCCGGATGACCACGGGATCACTGGAACGAGGAATCGCCGGATCGTGTCCGACCTCGGCCAGTAAAGGAGCCGTATTCGGCGTCGCGGTCGAGTTCAACCGGCCCGGTGTTCCCCCGATCGGGCTCGCCTTCCAATTCTGGCCGAGGTCATTCGGCAAGAAGGGATTGACCAATTCGAGCGATGCGCCGCCCCCATCATGATCATCCAGCCAGATCCAGCCTTGCGAACCACGGTCGTCAGGCCCCCGAGCTCGAACGGACCAATCGCCCTCGTCCGCGTAGGTCACTCGGTCGATCCGCTCCCCATCTGTACCACGAAGGGTGATCTGATCGCGAGCGTTGCTTAGACGGCCGGTCCAAGGCCCCACGACGCGAGCACCGGGACCATACTCGGCTTGAAACGCAGGCACATCGGCCGCTACGACGAGATACTGACCCGCAGCCAGGCGAACATCGGGAAACGAATACTCGATTCCGCCTGTGATCGTCCAGCCCGCCAGCGCCAGCTCGCGATCTCCCACATTCCAAAGCTCGACGTATTCGTGCGCATCATTCTCACTGGCCGGGTGATACATGATCTCGTTGATCACGATCGACCGCAGCGGATCATCCGCCAACGCGTCCGGGTTGGCCCAACCGGGCGTCGGCTCGGCCAAGTAACCCCGTTCCGAAAGATCGGCCGTCCAACCGTACGCAACATCGGTCACTTGCGGAGGAAACTCCGGCGCGTACGAACTGGCAACGGTCACTCCATCGGGCTGCACGAGGGCCAGAAATTCGCCGCTCGCTTCCAGTCGAAAGTCGGTATGCAGCGGGCCGGCGACGGGACGCCGATCCTTGCCCGAAGCATAGACCACCAGGAAACCGCCGGGCGCCAGCGTTCGATTCGGCAGCGGCCAGCGGGACAGATTCTCGGCATCGTCCGTCAGATACCAGCCGCCGAGCTGAACCGGCTGGTCCGTCGGATTCTGGATCTCAATCCAATCGGGAAATTCGCCGTCTTCGTCGGGCAGCGTCGCCTGGTTGGAGGCCATAAACTCAGAGATCAGCGGCAGCGTCGCCAGCAGCTGGCGGCTTTCAAGCCGTTCCCAACCGCCCAAGCTCCGCGGCCGGATTCTCCGAGAATTGCGCAGATACCTCATTGAATCTGAGTATATTCCAGATGCCAATCCGGCCGCAAGAAAATGGTCAATTACCCAGGTTTCGCACGATTCGCTGGGTCGAACGGCGGCACGACGCGCTGCTGCAGATCGAAGAGGAACCACGCATGGGACGGAGAAGACGGATGGTCACGGATCGATCGGTGTGCATCCGTCTTCTCCGTCCCATCCGTGGTTCCCCTCCCGCTTCGGTCCAACCTCAACCCTGCGCAGCGCAAATCTTTCGATCCGACCCGCTTCGGCACTTCTTACAGCGGGGATCACGAGTCCCGCGCCGAACGCTCCACGGGCGCCTTGCCACGCTGCATCTTTCCGCGTTTGTCCGCGGCCCACCTTCCGACTTACGCCAGATCCCCAGCGATCGACTCGGAAATCTCCCTCCCTAGCATGCCCTCACAGCGCCCGAACGGCCGACTGATGGTCGAGTGCCTTATGCAGCGTCTCTTCGGGCGTCGGTGTGAACGGCAGGGTGCGGAACCAGTAGAGCAGCAAACCGCTGGCAAGAATGCTCGCAATCACAATCGGGATCCGATAGACCAAGGTCTCCGGCGTCATCAGAGACGGTTCGAGCACGGCTTGCCAACGCGGGTGTTCCGAGAGAAACGTGGGCGTCAGGGAACTGGCCGCAATGATTTGCAGCGAGTTGTGGATCCCGTGAAACAGGATGCACGGCAACAGACTGCCGGTTTGAACGGCCAGATATCCCAGGATGAGCCCCAGGATGAAGGCCGTCACCGACTGCTGGAGGATTCCGTGCATGATGCCAAAGAAGGCGCTACAAATGACGATCGCCATCGCCTTGTGCCCCAGATGGCGCAGCCCGGACAGCATGAAGCCGCGAAAGGCAATCTCCTCACAGATTGCCGGCGTCACGGCCAACAGTAACAGGACTTGCCAGAGTGGCACATTGCCCATGATTTCCGCGAGATATCCCAACTGTTCCAGCGTCTGCGGACTGACCGGGTACAGTTGCGTCACCAGATCGCGCAACGCGGTGGCTGCGGGATGGACCGCGATCGCCAGGCACGCCGCCGCAACGAGCGATCCGAGCGAGGGCATCCGGATCAGAAGCGTCTTGCGAGGATTGGCCGTCAACATCAACGCCATCAGCAGAATGGGAGTCGCGATCAGAGCCACCTGCGTGACGGCAGTCACGAGTGCGAATCCGCCCCAGGATCCGGGCATCGGAACAATCAGATTCACGAAGAACTGCAGCAGCAGCAGAATCACGCCGGCCATGAACGCTTCGGCAAGGCTCGGTGTTTCCCCTCGATCACGGACCAGATTGACCAACCAGGCTCCCAGTTCGAAACGTTCTCCTTCGCGGAACAACACGGATTCTTCGTTGAACTGATCTTCGGCCCAACGAATGGCCAGCAGGCAGCAGACCCCCGTGACGGCCACAACCGGAACGACGTAACGCAGAGCCAGCAGGTAATCTCCTTCGATCAAGCAACGGAGCAGTAACATGGTACCCGTCACCGGAACGAGGCTGTTTCCCAGGTTGATCTCCGACGTTGGCATGATGGGAATCATGGCCAGGGGCATCGTGATCAAGAGCAGCGGCATCAGGTAGTACTGTCCTTCTTTGCTACTGCGGGCCATCGTGGCCAGAGCTAAGGACAGGGCACTGAACAGCGCCGACAGGGGCACCAAAGCCACCAGCAACCAGAGCAAGGTTCCCAAAGGTGGTGCGCCCAGTTCGACGGCAGAAGTGAGCCCTTGAGGGGCTTGAAAGCGTCCGATAATCACCGCGCCCGTCGCCGTCATACTCAGCAGGTTCAGTAGCGACGTGATGCAACTGAAGATCATCACGGTCAGCAGCTTTCCCCAGACGATCTCGCGGCGTTCCGCGGGACTGCAGAGCAGTGTTTCGAGCGTGCCACGTTCCTTCTCGCCCGCACACAGATCGATCGCCGGATAGAAAGCACCGGTCAACGACCAAACGATTAACACAAACGGCAGGATCTTCGACCACATCGCAGCGCGTCGTCCGACCGTGCCGGCCAGATCCTGCTGACCCAGCTCAAACGGTGTCGCGGCTGCAACCGGAATATCGCGTTCCACAAGCGTCTGCTGGACAATCGCCGATCGCCAATGATCGAGTACGGTGGTAACGCGTCGATACGCTTCGAGTGAGCGGGCCTTGGCGCTGTTGAAGAACAACTCGGGCTGCGGCGGTTGCACTCGCTCCGACGACTTGCGAGCGCGATAAGAATCCATGCGGGATGCAAAGTCGGGCGGGAAGTAGACGACCGCATCATAATCGCCGTTTGCCAGAGTGCGTTGCGCCAGGGAGGACACTTGCGCATTGTTTGCCGGCACGGATTCCAGAACGTCCAACACGAGCAGATCGATCTGTTCTTTCGAAGCGAACAGGTCGGCGGAAAAACGATCCCCCTCGACGAGTCGCGGCTCTTCCGGCAGGGCGCCCGCGCCGATCACTCCCACGGTTGTCGGATGTTCCTGCATGAACTGCGCGACGCGCAGGTAGGCCATACCCATCAGCGGATAGAGCAAGAGGGGCAACACGGCGATCATAAACAGGGTCCGCCGGTCGCGCAGCTGGTCACGCAATTCGCGTTGCAGGATCAGTTTGACGTTCGACCACTTCATGACATCTGCAGCTGCTCGTCGTGACAGGAAATCAACTGGAAGAACAGTTCTTCGAGGTCATTCTGCTCGTGCCTGTCACGCAACTGATCGAGACTCCCTTCCGAAAGAATATGGCCGCGGTGCATGATCGCGATCCGGTCGCAGAGTCGCTCCGCTTCACGCATGATGTGTGTGGAAAACACGATGCACTTGCCCTGATCGCGCAGTTCGCCGATCGTGCTGAGCAAGGCTCGAGCCACAAGCACATCGAGCCCGACGGTCGCTTCATCAAAGATCAGAACGGGCGGATCGTGAATGAGTGCCCGGGCGATGGAAACCTTCTGCTTCATCCCGGTGGACATTTTCGCGCCCAACGTGTCGCGAATCTCGTTCATCTGCAACCGGTCGAACAGACGATTCATTCGCTCCTTCAGAACGACCTCTTCCAACCCATGCAGGCGACCGAAATACTCCACCATTTCACTGGCGGTCATCCGGTCATACACGGCGGTATTGGTCGACACGAATCCGATCTGACGACGGACGAGTGACGGTTGGGTGACCACATCATTGCCATTGACCGTCGCGCTGCCGCTGCTGGGCCGTAACACGGTACTCAGGATCCGCAGGGCGGTCGTCTTGCCCGCTCCATTCGGTCCCAGCAACCCATAGATTTCACCGGGATACGCGTCGAAGCTGAGTCCCGCTAACGCGACAAAACTCCCGCGTCGCAGGTCGGCGTACGTCTTCGTCAAGTCGCGAACGTGGATCATGGAATTCCGGCTGCAAACGAGGTATCACTCCGATCGCCCTTATATCACAGGGTAGCTTGCCGCACGAGAGGAACCAGGCAAACCGCTCGAAGCCGACGTCGAATCAGAGCCGATGCATCACACATCGAGGGGTGAAAATCACGTGCACGAAGCGTGCGCGACAGGAACGGAAGCAGACAGACGCGAGACGAGTCAATTCAAACCTACGCCATGGCCGATTCAAGTCAAACTTCGTTCCCAAATCGCGGGCAAGGGGGCCGTCACCATGATCCGCTCGCGACTTTTAGGATGATCAAAGGCCAGCTGCCGCGCGTGCAAGGCAATCCAGCGGTCACGCACGTCGTCCACCTGGGGCCCGAACGGCCGAGAGGAACCGTACTGCTCGTCCCCAAGCACCGGATGTCCGCGGCTCGCCATCTGGACGCGGATCTGGTGGGTCCGGCCCGTTTCTAAACGCACCTCCAACCAACTGCCCTGCTCTTCGTAACGCAACACCCGATAACGCAGAATCGCCAGCCGAGCCTGCGGGTGCGTGGCGGGTACAATCTCCGCCCGCGGCTGATCCGGAATCTTCCGCATGAAATCGCGCCACGTGGCATGCTCGGGCTGCACATGCCCCTCGACCAAGACCCAATAGGTCTTTTCCACCGTTCGCATCTCGAATTGTTCGGCCAGTCGACGAGTCGCTCGGACGTTGCGCGCCAGCACCAGCGCTCCCGAAGCCGGACGGTCCAGCCGATGGGGAACACCCAGATAGACCTTTCCGTCGCGCGAATCGCGCTCTTGCAGGAACGCACGGACTCGAACTTCCAGGCTGTCAATCCCGGGAGGCGCTTGAGTCAGCAACGCGCCCGGTTTGCAGACGACGAGACACGGGTGTGCATCGTAGAGGAGTTCGACGTTGTTCCGCTTGCACATGATGTCCCTACGGCGAATTGGATGGCGGTTTCAAGAATTGGCGTGCAAGGACGCGAGCATCGACGAACCCGAAGGCGATGGGTGCACTGTCGCGATCCGAATTCCCATGAGTGTAGCCGAAGTCGTGAGACTTCGGAGGTTTCGGCAACCGTCCGAATTCTCACGAATTCGGCTACGAAGCAGACTCAGACGGTAAGGCCAGCGTCGCCGTGCGCTCTCCACG
>CAZFWV010000064.1:0-2753 GCA_964522605.1 uncultured Pirellulaceae bacterium | reverse complement strand
TCGGCTACGAAGCAGACTCAGACGGTAAGGCCAGCGTCGCCGTGCGCTCTCCACGACTCTACACGTCTACATGGCGATTACCCCCATCGCGCCAAGAACCGCCGCAGCAAACGAGGAAAGAACCGGTCGAGCCAGACCAGCGCGTGCCCGCTGAGTGTCAAGATCCGCTCGGTACGTCCGCGACGAAGGACTCTCAAGATCCGCGCGGCCACACGATCTGGTGACATGCTGAGCGGATTGACTGCTACGTCCGACGTTTGCTCGAGCAAATGGTCGAAGAACTCACTGCGCGTCGTGTTCGGGCTGATCATCAAAACGTCAATTCCTTCGCGGCGCAGCTCCGCAAAAATTGCATCGTTCCAGCCGTGAAGCGCAAACTTGCTGGCACAGTACTCACTCTTGCCGGGCACGGCGCAGTAGGCAAGCACGGATGCCACATTGACCACCGCGGGCCGATTCCCGCGTCGCAACCAGGGAATCGCCAGCCGCGTCAACTCAGCCGGCGCAAAGAAATTCACCTCCATGATCCGCCTCAGCCGTTCCGGCCCCGCCTCAGCAAACGGACCGACTGCGCCGATTCCGGCGTTGTTGATCAGCACGTCCAGTCCGCCCCAAAGCTGCTCAACCCGCTGCACCAGCTCTTCTCGGATTGCCGATTCTGTGAGATCTCCAACCACGCAATGAACTTCGGCTCCCCGGGACGTCAGCAGTTGGCGGAGTTGATCCAGCCGTTCCTTCCGGCGCGCAGTGATGATCAACCGAGCTTCAGCGTCGGCCAGCTGACATGCGATCGACCAACCGATTCCACTCGATGCTCCTGTCAGCAGGACTCGCGCGCCAGTCAGCCTGCGTCGTGCCATCGCAAACTCAAGCCACATCTCCCAGGGCGGGGTCGATGGGTGTTTCTTCCGGTTGGTGGGCCTCGGACGTCTCAGCGTGCGGCGACGCCTCGTCGATCGGGCGACCATTGGATCCCCGCGAGCGAACGATCGCTTCCCCCTCCTGGATGCGCCCCAGATACTTTTGCGGCATGCGGCAATGAACGGTCACGCGATTCTGATTGTAGCTGTGCGACAGGACTTCGCCGTGGGCTGCCAGGTAAGCCAGAAGTTTCCCATTTCCGACGTCCGTCTCCACGTCGACCTCGCGAAACGTTCGACTCAATCCATCACTGACCGCCAGCGAGAGTGCCGCAAGACCTTCTCCCGTGCGAGCGCTGACGGGAATTCCGTTCGGATAGCGCCGCAAGATCGTCTCGAGTCGACCGCGCGAGGGAAGTGCATCGATCTTGTTGATGACCAGCAACAGATCTTTCTCCTGAATCCCAATCTCTTCCAAGACGCGAAACACGGCCGAGATCTGCTGGAGCACGGCGGGATTCGCCGCGTCGCAAACATGCAGCAGCAGATCGGCCTGGCGTGATTCTTCCAACGTGGCCTTGAAGCTGGCAATCAAACCGTGGGGCAAATCGCGAATGAAACCCACCGTGTCGCTCAGCAACACCGGCCCCCAATTTGGTAATTGCCAACGACGGGTCCGCGTATCGAGCGTCGCGAACAACTGATCCGCTGCCTTCACGCCCGCGCCGGTCAAGGCGTTCATCAGGGTGCTCTTGCCCGCATTCGTGTAGCCCACCAGGGAAACGGTCATATGGTCGGAACGGGCCGCCACCTGCCGCTGCTTTCGGCTTTCAATCTTCCGAAGATCCGAGCGCAAATCGTGAATTCGTTTCTCGACGAGCCGGCGGTCTTCCTCCAACTGTTTCTCGCCCGGCCCGCGCATGCCAACCCCCATCTTCATCCGAGACAGGTGGGTCCACATCCGCTTCAGACGTGGCAGGGAGTACTCCAACTGGGCGAGTTCAACCGCCAACCGCGCCTCGTTCGTCCGCGCGTGCGAGGCAAAAATATCGAGAATCAACTCCGTGCGGTCAATGACTTTGACGCCAATCGCTTTTTCCAACGTGCGAGTTTGCGCCGGAGACAGGTCGTTGTCGAAGATGACAACGTCGGCATCGACCGATTCGACCAACCGCTTGAGCTCCTCGACCTTGCCGCGCCCGAGATAGCAGGCCGTGTCGGGGCTCTCGCGTCGCTGCGTGAGTTTGGCGACCGTGCGACATCCGGCCGTATCGGCCAGACCTTCGAGTTCTTGAAGATCCTCATCCGTTGCGGAGCCGGTAGGCAACATCACGCCCACGAGCACCGCCATTTCACTCACCAGGCTTTGCCTGCGATCTCGTTCGGTCACTGCGGATTGATTCCTCCGATGGAAATACCTGAAAAGAGGGGGCACACCATCGTGATGCGACAGACCCCACTCGAGAAGGGCACCCGATCGACCAAACCCCACGGGCCGTTCAATTTATCATTACCCAACCGGGTCACAAAAACAACGGGGACCGGTGACGAACCACCGATCGGGTGAGCGGCTTACTTGCGTTGCAGGCATCTTCTGGCATACGCAAGGAGGAGACGAGAGAAAGTACGGGAAAAACACTTCCAACACACCGTCCCGCGTCGCGGGAGGGTCGGACGCGCAGCAGCCGGGGAGGGTCTTTGGTGAACGAGCAACACGCGCCGAATGTGCTGCACACTCCGCGCTCTCCAGGCCTGCCGGCCTGACTCTGGCCTGTTGAAAATGTCTTCGACTCGGAAACATGGGAAGTTCTGGCAGGCAATGAACCAACCGAAATCCGAGCTCCCTTCTCCCCCGGCTTTGCGGGGGAGAAGGGCTGGGGATGAGGGGGCACG
>CAZFWV010000063.1:0-25172 GCA_964522605.1 uncultured Pirellulaceae bacterium | reverse complement strand
ACACTGGCAAAGCCAGTGGCACACCCATTGCGCCGAACGCGGCAGCACGCCGTTTGGTTGCGGCCGAAGGCTGCGCTACGTTTAAATGAATCCGCGATCGTTCCGATTGAAACGCAGAGTCCGCAAAGACGCAGAGTACCGCAGAGTTAGATTCTGCCTCAGCCTCTTAACGCCACCAAGCTCCTTGTGCGCTACGGTTTACGTTCAGTTCAGAAAACAGACAGTCGAGCTAGAAAAACAATCCATGACGAGAACGCGGACAGATTGATCTTGCCCCGGGCTGGTCCCACGGACCATGATGAGCGATGTCTGCCCATCCCCCTTCCAACCCCCATCGCGGGAATCCAGTCGATGAACAGCCTCCTTCAAACGCTCGGCACGCTGAACAGTTTCGCTCGGACGCTGATTGCCGGGACCTTTGTCACGCTGATGGGAATCGGCAGTTGGCTGGCTTATTCCACATACACCTCCGGGGAACGAGAACTAAGAGAGAAGAACCAGCAAGTAACGCAACTCCAAACGAACTTGCAACAAGCCAACGAGCAATTGGCGAACCAGTCGCGATTGCTGCAAGAACGAGAACGGGAGATCTCGCAACTGGAGGAAACAACGGCAGAGCAGGCGGCCCAAATCGATCGTCTGGAGACGGCAATGCGTTTGCTGAAGGTCGACCACCGATTGGCGCAGATCAGTGTGATCGACCAGCAGACGGATGAGGAAGGCGTGCTGCATTCGACGATTCGATTCGTCGAGGTCGATGACACGGGGCAGCCGATCGATGAATCGCGAGAGTTCCGCATCCGAGGTGATCTCGTGTACATCGATTACTGGGTGGTCAAATTCGGTGACGCCTACGTCGAACAGTCCGATCTCGACCGCTCCACCTCGATCTGCTTGTTCCGTCGCATCTTCGGTGAGTTTCAGGAACCTCAGGACGGGTACCAACTGGACGATGTCGGACGGCGGCCCAACGCCTATGGACGCAGCGGAACGATGTCGGATTTCGAGCAGCAGATCTGGCGAGATTTCTGGGAATTCGCCAACGAGCCGCAGCGAGCTGCAGCGATGGGGATTCGAGCTGCCCACGGGGAAGCCGTCTCGGTCAAGTTGCGCGCCGGAAAACAATACCGCATTCAGCTACGGGCCTCGGACGGCATCTCGATTACGCCGGAGGACGAACCAGCCCCCGATCCCACCAAACCCACAGCCTGAAGGAAGCAACGGATGAAACCGCAACGAACGATCCTCGCGTTTCTACTCGGCATTCTGGCATTCTGCTCAATCGGTCGAGCAGACCAGATCGTCCTGTTGAGCTTCGATGAACCCTCCCGAGCCGATGTCGAATCCCGCCTCCGGCGACAGGACTCCGAGGTCGAGTGGCGCGAGAATGCGCTCGGAGTCATCACCGGACAAGAAGCGAACTGGCCAGGCGTCACGATTCAGGCTCCAGAAGACGCCCCCTGGGATCTTTCTCGCTACGTCAACTTAACCACCGTACTTCGAAATCCGGGCGATCAACAAGTCACCGTCATCTGTCGCGTTGACAACCCGGGTGCCGATGGACGGGAGCACTGCTTGTCGGGACAAATTGCCATCCCACCAGGAGAATCCGCCACTCTGGTGATCCCTCTGTATGAACGAATGCCCGAGCCGCTGCGGTCCAAGCTTTTCGGGATGCGCGGGTATCCGGGAATGTGGAACGCGGAGAGAGGAATTGATCCGAGCCAGGTCACGCAGTTGCTGTGGTTCGTCAATCAGCCGAAGCAGCGATACGAATTCGAAATCCTGGAAGTCCGCGCAGCGGGGGATCGGGGGCCTCGCCCTCCCGCATCCGAGGCCGAGTTGTTTCCGATGATCGATCGATTTGGACAATATCGCCACAAGGACTGGCCCGGTAAGACATCCGACGAGGCCGAGATGAGGCGGCAACACGCCGCGGAAATGGTCGACCTGCAAGCCCATCGAGGACCGACTGGCTGGAACCAATACGGCGGCTGGCACGATGGTCCCCAGCGAGAAGCAACCGGTCGATTTCGCGTGGAGAAGTACGAGGGGCGTTGGTGGCTGGTGGATCCCGAAGGACGCCTATTCTGGTCCCACGGCATTGACTGCGTTCGCCCCACAACCGGCTACACACCGATTACCGACCGAGAGCATTGGTTCACAAACCTTCCGGAACCGGACGCGCCGTTCTCGGTCTTCTATGGCCGAAGTAGTTGGGCGCCACACGGATACTATCAAGACAAGGCAGACTACGAAACCTATAACTTGACTGGCGCAAATCTCCAGCGGAAGTATGGCGACGATTGGCAACGCGAGTTTGCGGAACTCTGCCACCAACGGCTCCGCAGCTGGGGCATGAATACGATCGCCAATTGGTCGGATGCCGATATCTGCCAGCTCCGCAAAACCCCCTACACAGCAACGGTGGGATTCGATTCCGTGAAGCTGGCGGGCAGCGAAGGCTATTGGGGCAAATTCCCCGACGTCTTTGATGAGGACTTCGCCGAGAAACTTCGGCGCGGAATGGCCGGTCACCGCGGCAAGTCAATCGGCGATCCGTGGTGCTTGGGATACTTTGTCAGCAACGAGCTAAGCTGGGGTGATGAGCTTTCGCTTGCGGTCGCAACGTTGGCGTCGCCGCCGGAGCAGGCAGCGAAACAAGTATTTCTGCGTGACTTGCGAGAAAAATACGGGACAATCGCTTCGCTGAATGAGGCATGGAATACGCAACATGCTTCTTGGGAAGCACTCCTGGAGAGCACGACACCACCGGATCGGCAGCGGGCGCAGGAAGACCTCGCCGGTTTTTACACGAGATTCGCCGAAGAGTACTTCCGCGTCTGCCGACAGACGATTCACGAGTTCGATCCACAGGGCCTCTATTTGGGCTGTCGGTTTGCGTGGGCGAACGAGCGCGCTGTTCGTGCGGCCGCGAAGTATTGCGATGTGGTCAGCTTCAATCGGTACGCACGGACCGTGGCGGATCTGCAGTTGCCCGAGGGAGCTGACCGCCCCCTGATCATCGGCGAATTCCACTTCGGGGCACTGGACCGTGGGATGTTTCACACCGGCCTGGTTCCTGTCCAAGACCAGCAACAGCGCGGTGAAGCGTACAGGAGTTACGTCCAAGGAGCTTTAGCGCACACGGCGATTGTCGGAACACACTGGTTTCAGTATTCCGATCAGGCCACGACCGGCCGCGGGGACGGCGAAAACTATCAGATCGGGTTTCTGGACATTTGCGACAGGCCTTATCCAGAGACCATTGCCGCGTGCCGATGCGTGGGCTACCGCCTCTATTCCATACGAGCGACCGCGACACGATCCAAATAGTCGCGATACCGCGCAGGCCCAACGGTCAGCCAGGGGCGGAAATGATGCCCGGCGGCGGATCGGCATCTGCCGCGGGGCCAACGTGCGAACGGCTATCGCCACTCGAGCTGCGTGTAGTCTCGTTTCGGCGGACCGATATACACTTGACGCGGTCGGTAGATCCGGCTGCCCGCTTCTCGCATTTCCTTCCAGTGTGCGATCCAACCGGGAAGTCGCCCGATGGCAAACATAACCGTATACATATCGGTCGGAATCCCGATCACTCGCAAAAGAATACCGGAGTAGAAATCGACGTTCGGATAGAGGTTTCGACTGACGAAATAATCGTCGTTGAGCGCCACTTCCTCCAGGCGTTGGGCAATTTCCAGCAAGGGATCTTTCCGTCCCAACTTGGCAAGCACCTTGCCCGCGTGCTTGCGCAGAATCGACGCGCGCGGATCGTAGCTCTTGTAAACTCCATGCCCGAATCCGAAGAGAATTTCCTTCTTTTGCTTCACGCGTTCGATCAGGTCCTCGATCGACATCCCCGATTCGTGGATTCGCTGAAGCTGTTGAATCACGGCCACATTCGCACCACCATGCAGTGGTCCCCACAGCGCACAGACGCCTGCTGCACACGACGCAAACAGATTCGCGCCGGAGGAACCAACCATCCGCACGGTCGACGTCGAACAGTTCTGTTCGTGATCCGCATGGAGAATCAAGAACAGGCTGAGTGCCCGCACGATATCCGGATCGGCTTCGTACCGTTTCGTCGGCAGCGAGAACATCATATGCAGGAAATTGCAGCAGTAATTGAGCTGCGGTTCCGGGTAGATAATCGGCTGGCCGACCGAAGTCTTGTAAGCACAAGCCGCAACAGTACGGACTTTCGACATGAGCCGCGCAGCTGCATTCTCAAAGCTGACCTCATCCTCCATTTCCATCACGTCCGTGTTGTAACAGGATAAGGTATTGATCATCGACGAGAGGATCGCCATCGGGTGACCGTGCGGCGGATAACCACGGAACGACTGACGCATCCCTTCATGAATCATTTCATGTTCGGTCAACAGTGCCTTGAAATGAGCCAGATGGTCTTTTGTCGGCAGCTCTCCGTAGATCAATAACAGAGCGGTCTCGATGAAATTCGAGTGCTTGGCCAGTTGCTCAATCGGAATACCACGATACCGCAAGATCCCCTGCTCGCCATCGATGAACGTGATTGCCGATGAGGCGGATCCCGTGTTCCGATAGCCGTCATCAAGTGTAATGACACCCGACTTACCTCGAAGCTGCGAAATATCGACTGCCCGCTCGTCCTCTGTTCCGACGACCATCGGCAATTCGACCTGTTGATCACCCAGATCCAGCTTCGCCATCTGCGCGGATTCCAAAGTCGTGCGATTCATTGAAGTCTCCTTGTGAGAACAAGAATGATTCCAACTCACCCAGAATTGCGCCGCGCCAGTCGGAGCTACGCACACACAGCAACACGCATTCAAAAACAGAAGGGTTTCCTCAGGACCGATCCAAACCCGAAGTCATCGGACCGCGAAACCATCAGTTTCCAGATTCGCACAACCGTGCGAACCGAACGCGTAGAGCCTTATTATCATAACGCACAGAAATTGCAACGCTATGCCCTCCGTCATCGGTCCGGTCCAGGAACCGTTCACCGCAGTCGGCTCATTCAAATCGGCCGGAAAACTTCCGCTCAACTGGTTAAACTTCGCGAACAGCAAGCCTTGCCTTTCCTGGGCAAAGCCTCATGGTCGACTCGTCCCCGGAGCAATCCGCCCGACGATTCCCCGCGTGGGAAGACCGATCCCCCCCGAGCGAAAACCCTACGCATCCCGCGACAAGATCAGATTTCGAAACCTGTTCGCGATGAAGGGACAGCCGCGGTGGCGGACACGCGCATCGCCTTCTATATGGGATGTTTGCGAACTCGCAACGTCTCCCAACTCTCGATCGGTCGCAGGGCGAAGAACGTATCGTGGATCGCATCGCCGATCTGATTGAGACGCAACTGGAACGAATCCAGGAATTCATGCAGACCCTCGCGCAAGATCTCCTGCACGGTCGTGTAGGCCAGTTCAGCACGCAACTTACCCATCCGCTTCTCGGCTGGGTTCCAGAAAGTCCCCAACGGAGATCCGCTCACCGCGTGCAGCGATTTATCCGCAGCATTCAAACAGCGCATCATCGATCGGGGAAACAATCGATCGAGGATCAAGAATCCGACGACGCGTTCCGGTGTAATTCCGTGGTGACGCTTGCGAAACATTTCGAATCCGCTAACAGAACGCAAGACGGCCGACCAATGCAAGTCATCCAAAGGCGTCCCGACATCTTCAATCTTCGGCAACAAGTAGTAGTATTTGACATCGGCGATTCGGGAGGTTTTGTCGGCGCGTTCCAACATGCGGCCCAGGCGGGCAAAGTGCCAACCTTCTGCATGGGACATGGTCGCATCAATCAACCCCTGAAAGAGATGACTGGAGAGTTTGACCTCGGCAAAGAAGTCCTGTGGCGATTCCAGCACGGCCGGCCGCCGTGATGCATCCTGGACAAGATGATAGAAATTATTGAGCTGTTCCCAGGCTTCCGATGAGATCGTCTCGCGGACGGTTCGTGCATTCTCTCGCGCGTTCTGCAGGCAACTGAGGATCGAACTGGCGTATCCGTTGTCGAACGTCATGAAATACAGGACCTGATCGCGTGTGGCGGCCCCGTATCGATCGGCGTATTCGAGCTCATCCCCCGTCGCGCTCACCAACGGTTGCCATTGCTCGGAGGATCCAACGGGGAGGTCAAGAATCAGCGTCAGTGTTACATCCATGAAGCGAGCCAGATTCTCTGCCCGCTCAACATAACGACTCATCCAATAAATCGAATCCGCCACTCGGCTCAACATGCGATCAGTCCTCCGCGATCACCCACGTATCCTTGCTGCCTCCGCCCTGCGAGGAATTGACCACCAGGGAGCCTTTCCGCAGCGCAACGCGAGTCAAGCCACCCGGCAGCACGTGGATCTGTTCGCCGTAAAGAATGTACGGCCTCAAATCCACGTGACGTCCCTCCAGACTTCCGTCAATGATCGTTGGAACGCGAGAAAGGGAAAGCGTTGGCTGCGCAATGTAGTTCCGCGGGCTTTGCTGGATCAGCCCAGCAAACGTCTCTCGTTCTTTCGAGCTCGCGCTGGGACCAATCATCATTCCGTAGCCACCGGACTCATTGACGGCCTTGACGACCAGCTTGTCGAGATTCTCCAGAACGTGCTTTCGCTGATCCTCTTCAGAGCAAAGAAAGGTCGGAACATTCGGCAGAATCGCATCCTGATCCAGGTAGTACCGGATCATTTTCTCGACATACGCGTACAGCGCCTTGTCATCCGCAATGCCGGTTCCGGGTGCGTTTGCAAGTGCCACATGCCCTTGGCGATAAACATCGAACAGCCCGGGGACGCCCAGGACCGAATCCGAGCGAAAGACTTCCGGATCGAGGAAATCGTCGTCAATGCGACGATAAATCACGTCGACACGCTGAAAGCCCGATGTGGTTCGCATGTAAACCGAACCATCGCGCACGACCAGATCGCGTCCCTCGACCAGCTCAACACCCATCTGCTGAGCGAGAAAGGAATGTTCGTAATAGGCGGAGTTGTAAATCCCCGGCGTCAGCACCACCACGGTCGGCGAAGACCATGGACCTGGGGCGAGATTCTCGAGCGTACTCAGCAAATGACTTGGATAGTCGACGACCGGACGTACACGAGACGCTTCAAAGATCTGCGGCACGCTCCGTTTCATCACCTGCCGATTCTGCAGCACGTACGAGACACCCGACGGGCAGCGGAGATTATCCTCGAGCACATAAATCCGGCCGTCGCGATCGCGGATCAGGTCGGTTCCGGTAATGTGGCACCAGATCCCCCGGGGCGGCTGCAGGCCTCGACAGACAGGGCGGTAACTGCGCGCCGATTCGAGTAATTCGCGGGGAATCACGCCGTCACGAACAATCCGTTGGTCGTGGTAGACATCGGAAACAAACAGGTTGAGCGCTTCGATCCGCTGCTTCAACCCCTGCTCGATCGTTGCCCATTCGCCGGAAGAGACAATCCGCGGCAGGATATCGAACGGAAAGATCTTTTCGGTGCCTTGTTCGTCGCCATAAACCGCGAAGGTGATCCCCATCCGATACAGCACACGTTCGGCGGCCTGCTGACGCTTCAACAGTTCCTCCGATGGTACCGCGTTGATCCGCTGAATCAGGACCTCGGTACCCGGCCGCGGGCCATGTTGCGAATCGAAATATTCGTCGAAGAAATCGCCCGTCTCGTATCGATCAAATATTCCCAGTGTCGACCGGTCAGGCCCCTCGGACGGTCGGGGCGAAGATGAATCTGGCATTTCCACCTGCCTTGTGCGACGCATAATTCAGACCCGAGCACCGGGTCCGTGATCCATGGTGATCAATATAGCGGCAACCGCCACAGCGCTAAAACCCGAGGGTCGGACTTGACGGTCTCCGCCAAACGAATGGGAAAACCGTTGACTCGCGACTTCGGCATCGATACCGTGAACGGGGTGTGGAAAAATCGAAAGCCGGTCAGCGGGAAGGCGCCGTCTGCGGCAAGTTTTCACGATCCGGGGAGTCTTCATGCAAACGATCCGATTGCGATTCGGTCCAGGAACGACTTTCAACGCACAGCGACGGCGGTTCGGCGTCCAACCCAGCAACGCGTGCACTCGTTCGTTTTTCTTATTGCTGTTCGCTGTCCCTCTCGGCTTCGGTTTCTCGCACAATGCCCGCGCCGATGACTCCGGCGCCCTCCAATACAACCGCGATGTTCGGCCGATTCTGGCCGACTATTGTTTCAGTTGCCATGGTCCGGACAGTGCAGCGAGAAAGGCCGATTTGCGCCTGGACCAGCGAGAAGCTGCCATCGAGATGGGTGCGTTGGAACCGGGTGCCCCGGACGACAGCGAATTACTGCGACGCGTGCTCTCGGAAGACCCGGACGAGCAAATGCCTCCGCCGGCGATTAAGAAATTCCTCCGCCCTCAGCAGAAGGAAACGCTCCGTCAATGGATCGAACAGGGGGCGCCCTATGAGCCGCACTGGTCCTTGATCGCACCGCAACGCCCTCCCCTGCCGGATGTTCGACAGACGAATTGGGTCCGCAACCCGATTGATACCTTCGTGCTTTCCCGCCTGGAGGCGCTGGGGCTGCCGCCGGCACCGGAGGCAGACCGGCGAACGCTCGCCCGCCGTATCAGCCTGGACCTTACGGGCTTGCCACCCGATCCAGCGCTGGTCGAACGTTTCGTGCAGGACTCGAGTGACGCAGCCTATGAACGACTGATCGATCTCCTGCTGCAATCACCCCGCTGGGGTGAGCATCGCGCGCGGTACTGGTTGGATGTGGCCCGATATGCCGACACGCATGGCATCCACTTCGACAACTATCGCGAAATGTGGGCTTATCGGGACTGGGTCATCCAGGCTTTGAACCGCAACCAGCCCTTTGATGCGTTTACGATAGAGCAACTTGCGGGCGACCTCCTACCACAGCCAACCTTGCAACAGCGAATCGCCTCGGGCTTCAATCGCTGCAATATCACGACCAATGAGGGTGGAGTCATTCCGGAAGAATATCTTGTTCTCTACACACGCGACCGAACAGAAACGGTGGCTCAAGCCTGGATGGGCCTCACGGCGGGCTGCGCTGTCTGTCACGATCACAAGTTTGATCCGCTGAGCCAGCACGAGTTCTATGCGATGGCCGCGTTCTTCAACAACACGACGCAAGGGGCGATGGATGGCAACGTGAAGGACACGCCGCCGATCATCTCTGTCCCGTTGGAGCAGGACCTTCCTCGATGGAATGAAATGGAGCTTGAGTTGGTACAAGCGCGACAGGCGAAGGAGACGCGCCGCGCCGAGGGACGCCCTGACTTTGACAAGTGGCTGGACTCGGCGGATGCCACGGCCCTGGCGGCGTCGCTGCCGACCGACCGCCTCGCTCTCGAAGTGCCATTGAACGAAGGTCAGGGAACCCGCCTGGAGGTCCGGGTGAATGGTCAACCGCGCGAAATCGCGCTGGCGGAAACCGCCACCTGGCAGCCCGGGCCCCGAGGCGGATTCGCTCTTCAACCGCAGGGGACTGCGTGTCAGTTGTCCGAAGTTGGGGATTTAGAGCACGATCAAGAATTCACCTGCGCGGCTTGGGTCAAACTGCCCGCGAACGACAGTGTGGGTCCCATTTGTGCGCGGATGGACGATGCGAATGGCTATCGCGGCTGGGATTTCTGGGTGCAGCGCCGACAAGTGGGAATGCACCTGATTCATCTCTGGCCGGATAACGCGCTCAAGGTTGTGGCTCAGAATCAGATCCCGGCCGATCGATGGACGCACGTCGCCGTCTGTTATGATGGCTCGGGAAAGGCCAGTGGAATTCGCGTCTTCTACGACGGCGAGGAACAACCGGTCAACGTCGAAGCAGATGGCTTGCGCGAGTCGATTCGCACTTCCGTACCCTGGAAAATCGGCCAGCGTGATCAAGCTCAGCCGCTGAGCGGTGCCGTGCTGCAGGATCTGCGGATTTATCATCGGGCGCTGACCGCTGCCGAAATCTCCAACCTCGCGCGGATCGCCGGTGTCGTTTCCTTGCTGACTGGATCCAACGAGCCCCGAACGACAGCGGAAAACGATCAACTGTACGACTGGTGGCTGGAGACGATCGACGGTTCGTACAGACAACTCTCGGAAACTCTTGTGAACTTGGAGCGAGAGCGCAACGATTTGCAGTCTCGCAGCACGGTCGCACACGTGACTCAGGAGCGGAATGAGCCTGCGATGGCGTACGTGCTGTTTCGTGGTGAGTATGACGCGCGGCGGGATCCGGTCACACCCGACACACCAGAGATGCTGCCAGAAATGGACCCGGATCTGCCACGCAATCGTCTGGGTTTTGCTCAATGGCTGTTGGATGATAAGCACCCGTTAACGGCCCGAGTGACCGTCAATCGGTTCTGGCAGCAAATCTTCGGACGTGGCTTGGTCACAACGTCGGGTGATTTTGGCGTAGCCGGCGAACTGCCATCTCACCCGGAATTACTGGACTGGTTGGCCGTCGAGTTTCGCGAGTCAGGCTGGGACATGAAACGGTTCTTCAAATTAGTGCTCATGTCGGCCACCTATCGTCAGTCGGCGGAATCTACGGACGAGAAACTGCGGCTCGATCCCGAGAATCGTTTCTTGTCGCGAGGACCACGGTTTCGGATGGATGCCGAGATGGTCCGCGACTATGCTCTATCAGCCAGTGGATTGTTGTCGACGACGATTGGAGGCCCCAGCGCCAAGCCGTATCAACCACCGGGAGTCTGGGAGGCCGTTGCGATGATCGGCAGTAACACGCGTGATTACCGCCAGGACAACGGAGAGAACCTCTATCGCCGCAGCCTGTACACCTTCTGGAAACGGAGCGCCCCACCCGCATCGATGGAGATCTTCAATGCTCCCTCGCGGGAAACTTGTACGGTCCGACGCGAACGAACGAACACACCGCTGCAGGCGCTGGTGACCTTGAACGATCCCCAGTTCGTCGAAGCAGCGCGTGTGTTGGCCGAACAAGCGCTGCAGTCCGATGCAGTGAATCCACACGGCAAGATTGACTGGATCTTCCTGCGACTGCTGGCCCGCCCCGGCACTCCGGATGAGCAATCGGTGGTTCAAGCCGGATTACAGCGTCTGCTCGCCTACTACGAAGCTAACCCGGCCGATGCAGAGCAATTGGTTTCGGTAGGAGAATCACCTCGAGCGCCGGGCCTCGCGGTGACCGAATTGGCAGCCTGGACCATGTTAGCCAACCAATTGATGAATTTAGACGCCGTTTTGAACAAGTGACCAATATGAGTCGTTCCACGGAATTCGTACGCCGAATCACGCGACGCCATTTTTTTGCCCAGGGATCGCACGCCGTCGGTTGGGCCGCACTGGCGTCACTCCTTGGATCCGATCAGCGCGCCCGCGGTGAGCCCTCGATCGAAACGCCGCTCCCTGGTTCCGCGAAACCGCATTTTCCACCGCGTGCCAAACAGGTGATCTACCTGCACATGGTCGGTGGTCCGTCCCAGATTGACCTGTACGACTACAAACCAGTCATGCAGGACTGGTTCGATAAGGATCTTCCCGACTCCGTGCGGATGGGACAACGCCTGACCACAATGACCAGCGGCCAGGCGAGATTCCCGATCGCACCGTCGAAGTACAAGTTTGCCCAACATGGACAATGCGGAATGTGGGTTTCCGAGTTGCTGCCGTGGACGGCGAAAATGGTCGACGATATGTGCTTCATTCGTAGCATGCACACGGAAGCGATTAATCACGAGCCGGCGATCACGTACATGCAAACGGGAAATCAGATTACCGGCCGGCCGTGTCTGGGGGCCTGGGCGTCGTATGGGCTCGGATCCATGAACGAGGACCTGCCGACGTTCGTCGTCCTTGTCGCCAAGCCAACGAACACCGAACAGGTGCAGGCGATCTCCGCCCGGCTGTGGTCGTCCGGCTATCTTCCCGGTACACATGCCGGAGTCAGTTTCCGCACAAGCGGCGACCCGATCCTCTACATCCAGAATCCGCCGGGCGTTCCGCAATCCGTTCGTCGCCTGACACTGGACGGACTCCGCGAACTGAACCAAATGACGCATCAAGAACTGAATGATCCAGAAACGATCACACGGATCGAACAATATGAATTGGCCTTTCGAATGCAATCGAGCGTACCTGATCTGACGGACCTGTCTCAGGAATCGACTTCCACGTACGAACTGTACGGCGACGAAGCGAAGAAGCCGGGAACATTCGCGAATACGATGTTGCTCGCCCGACGCATGGTCGAACGCGGCGTTCGCTTTGTTCAGGTTTATCACAACAACTGGGACACGCACGCGAACGTCGCCGGCCGACTACCCGATCAATGTCGCGACGTGGATCAAGCCTGCTGGGCGCTTGTTCAGGATCTGAAACAGCGGGGCCTGCTCGACAGCACGCTGATTATCTGGGGCGGCGAATTTGGCAGGACGATCTACTCGCAAGGCGGACTCTCCAAGGACAATTACGGCCGAGACCATCACCCGCGTTGCTTCACGATGTGGATGGCGGGTGGTGGCGCGAAAGGGGGAACGATCTACGGGGAAACGGACGACTTTTCATACAACATCGTTCAGGACCCGGTGCACATCCACGACTTCCATGCAACCGTCCTCCAACTGCTGGGATTCGATCACGAACGATTTACCTACAAGCATATGGGACTCGATCAACGACTCACGGGCGTAGAACCGTGCCAAGTCATCCAGGAACTAATCGCCTGATGGCACCTTTCTCGTCATGATTCGGCGGTCATTGCTCTCGAGGATCCAGGAGTCGCGCGAAATCCGCCGGACTTCCGTTAGTCGCTCAATTCCTTGCCGAGCGAACAACATTTTCACCGTCAGCGATGCAGAGGCCCGACACGATTCTCGGCCGGAACGACGAGCTGCGTGATTCGCTTCCTGGTGGCAGCCGATCGCGAGCACTCTACCCAACTCCGCACCCCGTCACGACGAACCGCTACGACCCGGACGGCTGGCGAAACAGGTCGTCGCCTCAGGGCAGGCGGCCGATTCGACGTCGCCAGGGCGGGGATCGAACGCCGTCTTCCTGGCTTCTGTCATGGGAACAACCTATAAAACTAGTGTCTGGTGACGCGCGCCCCCCTGGGCCGTTCTCCAGGGGTTCGGAAAATTCGCTCGGATAATCCGAGACGGTTTTCCGTCAGCTCGAAATTTGAGAGTCCGAGGACGCGTCTCGGGAGTGATTCTGACTAACGGAAACGGAGCAAGTCGCCCATGTGCTTGACAACAAATTTGCGGGCCCTGGCCCTCGGTTTGTCTCTGGTGGCGATCGGACCCACATTCGCCTCTGCCGAAACCTGGGCGGAAAAACTTGGCTACCCCCCCGGTGCCCGCGTGCTGATTCTGGCCGGCCACGAAATGGGGATCAGCTGGGAGATGAACGATGCAGCAAAGGAACTGCTTGACCAACACCACCTGCAATCCGTGTCTGTCGTGACGACGGGTCCCTGGTTCAACGACTTTGCCGCATGGTGCCGTGAGAATCCCGGTCACGACGTGGGACTGAACTTTGCCCTGACCAACCCACACGATCGTCTGACCTGGAAGTTTCTGGCCGCACACGATTCAACTTCCAGTTTGGTGGATGGCGATGGATTCCCCTGGAAGACCGTGTTTCAGTTAGCATGTTTCGCGACACCGGAAGATGTCGAACGTGAGCTTCACGCCCAGATTGATCGCGCTCGAACGGCCGGAATCCCCCTAACTCATTTGAGTGGTTACTACGGCACCGTCTTTGCGCGAACCGACCTGGCGGCAATCTTGTTGCGCACCTCGCAGAAATACTGGATCCCGACTCCGGTGGTCGAATTGACCCCCGAACTGATCCAGCGCTTCCGCGAACAGGGCTTTCCCCTGTCGGAAGACCTGATCGAACTCGTACGCAACTATCCGCTACCGAAGGTTGATGACATACAATTCATGCCAGTCGCCTCCACCTACGAAGAGAAGCGGGATGGACTGTGCCAACTGCTGCAAAACTTACCCCCGGGATTGGCTCAGATCGTGATCCACCCGGCCGTGGCGAGTCCCGGATTGGAGCGATTAACGTCCGATTGGCAGCAACGGGTTTGGGAACATCAACTGCTGAAAGACGAGATGGTGCAGCAGACACTGCAGGAGCAAGGGATTCAGACCACAAATTGGCGTGAGATCATGCGGCGTTTTGAAGGTGGTCCGGTTGAGCAAACCGCGGAATGAAAAGCCCATGGGTGTTTGGCGAAAGAGTTCGGTCCACTTCCGTTGCACTCTGCTGATGGTCGCGATCTGGGCGACCGGTAGCGTGACCGTCGTGCAGGGACAATTGCAATCGTTTGCTCCTCGCACGTCCACGGGAACACCACAGAAGTCGTATTCGGACTACTACATGGAGTCGGTGCAGAACTACCACCGACCACCGGTAAACGTTCGCGACTACACGATTGACAAATACTATTATCGAAATCCAAACCTCAGCCCGTATTTGAATCTGGCCCGGCGACCAGACCCCAATTCGGTCAACAATTACTATCGCTTTGTGTTGCCCGAAGTCCAGCGGCGATCGGCCCAAACTCCCCGTCCCGGAAGCCCCGCGCCAGCGGCCCCCGCCCCCGCCTACCCGATGACCGGTCCGATGCATGCGCCGGTCCCTCTGCCGTCCCCAAGCAGCCTTAACAACAACCTGCCGTACTTCAACAACTACTACGGCAATTTCGGCGGTCTGAAGAAGTAGATGGACTTTCTTTTTGGAGCTTCTGCGGGACGGACTCCGCCTTCGTCGGGTACGATAGGGGCATGTCAAAACGCATCCCGATCATCGTCTTGGGCGGAAGCGATCAGCGGCCATCGGCGACCCCCAAAGGTATGGCAAAGCAGCAGATGCTGCAGGGCTTCAAGGGGGCGTTACAGCTCGCCAATGGCCGCTGTCTGGTCGACGAATTGATCGATCGGATCAATGCATCGGAGTGTTTTGGCGATCCATTGGTCGTCGGTCCGCGTGAGGTATATTCTGCCCTGAGAATCAAAGCGCCGATCGTCAACGCCGAGGGAAACCTGGCGATGACGCTTCAGAGAACCGCAGAACTTGTTGCGGAACGTTTCGCGCCCGAAGAGCCCGTCGCATTAACGACCTGCGATATCTTACCCACTGCCACGGATTTCGCTCGATTGCTCGAGGAAGGGTATTGGCCCCACCGGGATGCGCTATTCTGGACTCAGTTAGTCCACGCGACACCTGCCGCAATGGGAGCGAGCGCGTGGAAGCCCGTTTATCCGCTTCGACCGCGCGACGAAGCCCCGCTGCTGCCGCTCTACCCCGGCCACTTGGTAATCGTACGGCCCGCTGCGTTGCGAATGGACCTTACGATTTATTTGCTGAACTTGGCTTACCGTTACCGAAATCGGGAACTCTGGCAACGCCGACTGCGAATGATCGCACACGGATTAGGCCGACTAGTCTTGGAAGACATTCGGGAAGTGCTCCAGCTCCAGCCGCCGATCGTCACCGCATCCCTGCTCTACTCGACTTGGCGTGGCTATCGCAGCTATCGTCGGAAGACCGCGACGATTGACCAGGTGGAACAGGCCATCGCAACCGCGTTCCTGCATCGTCCGGCGCGTCAGACCGCAGGACCGCGCCCCGTTGTCTTTCACCTAACCGAAATCGTGTCCTTCGCAAAGGACATTGATACGCTCGAGGAACTTGCCGAGATCACCCAAGAATCCCCTGAGAAATCCTGAACTTGAATGCGAAGAATCTCCGACGAAGATTGGCTCGGAATGATTTGACCCCATGCGTTTCCAGATAATCACGTACAACATCCACAAAGGCATTGGTGGCGTTGATCGTCACTACCGTCCAGAACGGATTGTCGAGACTCTTTCCCACTACGAACCAGACATCGTCCTGATGCAGGAAGTGGATGATGGCGTGCCAAGGTCACGGGGGCACCGACAGGTCGATTGGTTCGGTGACGCGTTGGGGCTTAAGTTCCGCGCGTATCAAGCGAACGTGCGCTTGCGTCGAGGCCATTATGGCAACGCAATTCTAAGTCGCTTTCCTATCTCGGATGTACGTGATATCGAATTGACGGTTCCCCTGAAGAAGCGTCGACGCGCGTTGGCTGTCCGCTGCCACCTACGCACCGACCATCACGAACGTTCCTTAATCCTGTTCAATTTTCACCTGGGCCTCGCCGGGTATGAACGTCGCGTTCAGCTCCGGCGTCTGCTGCTGGATGAGCTGTTCGTGCGGACGCACCAGAATACCCCTTTAATTCTGGGCGGCGATTTCAACGACGTCTGGGGTACGTTGGGACGCCGTATTCTCGAACCGGCCGGGTTAGCCTCCGCCGCCGGACTCGTCCACACTTTTCCCGCAGTCCGCCCCCTCCGCCCACTCGACCGTATCTATTTTCGTGGAGATCTTCGCTGCCACCACTGCTACCGGTCTCGCATGCGGCTCGCTCAGGAAGCTTCCGACCACCTACCACTTATCGCAGATTTCGAGTTGCTCTGACCACTGCTCGAAAAGCGGCGATATCCACTCGGGTGACGCCGAACAGTGCAAGAAAGCGCGGGCCTCCGGACGCTGGCCCGAGGTCCGGTGGATCGCACGATGCTCCGAAAAAGCCACCCGGGCTCACGTAAGCACGCGATGCCGTAGCGGCTCCGAGCTTAGGCAGCCACTTCGTTTTTCAACGTCGATTCGGAAGTCTCAACCCGACAAGTTCCGTTTCCAGAGGAGCAGCGTCCGGTCCACTTCAGACGATTCTTGGCAAAGACGCGGTATCCAAACTCGAGCAGATGAGAAACGATCGGCGCCCGAGATAGCAGCACGAGCGGGCCCAATCCGATTGCCTGATACAACCGCCGAAAGACCTCGACGCCATGAATCAACGATCCGTCAGGTAGTCGAGCGTGGATTTCCGACATGAGATCGTCACAATCGACTCCCACTGAGGCCGCGTCGAAATCCGAAGCAGCGATATTCGTGAAGCGGATCCGCCGGCGACGATCGAGCCACCTCAACAGCTCAATTTCGCGACGGCAAAGCGGACAATCGCCATCGTAAAAGACTTCCACTGAAAAATTTTTAGCTTTTTCTTCTACACCCATCACGTTTTCTCCATCCGGACAATCGATAGTCGCCGCTTCTGGTAGTTGCACATTTCCGAGTTCCGTGTGGGCACAAAAACCCGAAGCGCCAGCGAAGGGGTTAGGTCGGCAGCGGAGACAGAATTCTCACCGTCCAGCCCCCGACGCGGCTTGAGTCTTGGGACAGGTCCACGCAGTCGCACGTCTAACCGGCCCCCTTCGCTGGCGCTTCGGGATTTTTCGGTGTTGTGTTTCTCGGCGTAAATGGACTGCCCTGACTGAAACAGTGCATCGCCATGACCTGGCGCTCTGGGGAGAGAACCGCATCCGGGTCGAACTGGATAACGAGCGTTCCTCGCGATCAACGACGAGTCGAATCGGAGCCGGCCCCCCCCCCGATTAAGGCAGATCGGGCTGTCGGGAGCTTGCGGTTTCGAGAACGTTTTTGTCGTTTTCGCCAATCAAGATCCCGGCGAGGTCGGTCGGGGCACTGCAATCCTGCAAGATCCCGAAATGCGACAATTTTCGTAACCCGCTTAAGGGCAGTGTGTTAGAGCAAAACATTCTCTCGGACACATGAATCTCCTGCCGCCAGTGGTTAAGACGAGTCCTCGCTTTCGGTATGTCCACTGTGGCCGTTTTGGCCGATTAAACGCGTCGAGGAGATTGACATGATTGCCGCCACCAAACGGGCCCGTTCGTCACGAACAAGTGCACGCCATCTGGATTCGGCTGAACTTCGCCGACGCACGGAGCAACACCTGACCCGAGAGATCGCCTTCATCCCCAATCCCGCCTTCCGTGAACTGGATGCGGATGACGCTTGGATGCGCTCGAGCTTAGAGAATCAGGAGCAGCGGCTTCCGGATCTCTACGACGCCCCGATCGGCGGTCGGCTACGGATGCCCGCTCACCTGGAGCGACTGTGCTCGGCTCCACTCCTGACTCCTCAAGAGGAGCGGGACCTCTTCTGTCAGATGAACTACCTGAAGTATCGGGCGAATGTTTTCCGGGCCACCCTGAACGCTCAGCGGCCCAGTGCAAAGAAGCTAGAGCAGATTGATCGCCTGCTGCATCTCGCAACGGCGATTCGAAATCAAATCGTCCACGCGAACGTGCGGCTAGTAGTTTCGATCGTCAAACAATTCTCTGACGAGCGAAACTCGTTCGATGACCTTCTGAGTGAAGGGATCAACTGCTTGATCAAGGCAGTTGAGAAGTTTGACTATGATCGAGGCTTTCGTTTCAGCACGTACGCAACCCGAGCCGTTCGTCGGGAGGTTTTTCGTCTCGTCCAGCGGCACCATCGCGAACGATCACGATTCGCTACGGGTTCTCAGGAAGTTTTGTCTCAGGAACTCACGACCGAGACCACCGCGGGTCGCTCGGAAAGTGCTTGGAGCAAGATCGACCACTCGATTGGTGAAATGCTCTCCACGCTAGATGAGCGTGAACAGTTCATCGTCCAGGCGCGTTATGGCTTCCACGATTTGGGTGAGAAACCGACCTTTCAGCGACTTGGCGAGTTGCTTGGCGTCTCGAAAGAGCGAGTCCGGCAACTTGAGCAACGTGCGTTGAACAAGTTGCGTGAAGTGGCCGACGAACTTCGTCTCGAGCCAAGTATCTGTGTCGACTAGGGTAATCCGTCGCGACGGATTCGTCGCATGTCCGACCTCGCCCTGCGAAAGTTCGAATGACTACGTTCCAGGTAGGGGTGGTACTCGTCCAGTTTGCCACGACCATGGCGATGGTTGGGCTGATCTGGTTCGTTCAGGTTGTCCATTATCCGCTCTTTTCGCAGGTCGGAGTCGATCATTTTCTGGGTTATGAGCGGTTGCATCGGCGAAACACTTCTTACGTCGTCATGCCGATCATGCTGATGGAACTTCTTTCATCCACCTTCCTCTTGTTCGATCACCCCTCCTCGATTCCTCTGGCCGCGACAATGTTCGGTCTGCTCCTGCTCGTCGTCATCTGGGGGTCAACTTTTTCCATCCAGGTACCGCTCCACAATCGACTGAGTGAGAACTACGATCCCACGGCTCATCGGCGACTCGTGACAAGCAACTGGCTGCGCACCGCCGGCTGGAGCCTCCGCGGGATTCTTGTCCTGTGGATGGTGGCCGTCCTGATTCTCACCGCTTCGTAGTCCGTGCGACCGGAGGCACGTTCGACGGCCGGCGACAAGCGGATCCCGGGATACGAAGTCCCGCAGGATCCCCTCTCTGTTGCCCGCAGGCGCCGCAGTGCGGCAGGGCCACAGCCCAACGGGGTGTTTCCGCACCCCGATAAGGGTCGCTTCCGTTGGTCGCTCGGTTTCTTGCCGAGAGAACAACATTTTCACCGTTAGCCGTGCATCGGACCTCTTTCTTCGGCAGAATCGCGGCTCGGTCCCGAATTTGACCGCCGACACCTTGCCTCCTGCGCACACGGCTTGCCTTGCCAAAGCATCAGACGTCCGGGGAGTCCCCGCTCAACAGAATCAACCCAAGAGGATATAAAGGGGGTTCGTGATCGACAGGAAGAGTTTGACCTATTCGAGAGGAGATTTTCACAATGAGCGTTCTGGTCCAGAAGGAGGCACCGAATTTCACTGCCCAGGCCGTGATGGAGGACGGTAGCTTCAAGAACATATCACTGACCGATTATCGCGGAAAATACGTGATTCTGTTCTTCTATCCATTGGACTTCACATTCGTCTGTCCGACGGAGATCATTGCCTTTTCGGATCGCATCGCCGACTTTCAGAAGCTTGATGTTCAGGTGCTGGGAGTTTCCATTGACAGCCACTTCTCCCATTTGGCGTGGCGCAATACTCCGCGGAATTCCGGTGGGATTGGTCAGATCCAGTACCCGCTGATCGCTGATTTGGACAAGAAAATTTCGCAAGCCTACGATGTCCTTTTGGCCGGAGGCATCGCATTACGTGGCTTGTTCTTGATCGATAAGAGTGGCGTCGTACGTCATCAAGTCGTCAATGATCTGCCGCTGGGAAGAAGTGTGGACGAAACGCTTCGAATGGTGAAAGCTCTGCAATACTTCGAGAAGAATGGTGAAGTCTGTCCCGCCAACTGGCAGGAAGGTTCGCGCACGATCAAACCAAGTCCTGGCGACAGCAAGGAGTTCTTCCAGGCCGAATACAGCAAGTAACCTGGGTGACTCAAGATGATGAGAATCAGACTGCTGTAGTTCTTTCGGCAGCCGGGCAATCCGCGACGACGGAGGCCCGGCTGCTTTTTTGTTCGTCAACGATTCGAGGCGGTATCAAGACCGAGGGGCGAGGCTCCTGCCGACCCAAAACGCAACAAACGCCGGCTCGACAGGAGCCGCGCCCTCCGGAACCACGGTTCTGAAATCGCTTCTGTTGATTGTGCTATTCGAGAGTCGGGCCCCAATGGCAGCTCGACGGGTTTCGGTAAGTCCCACGATCCTGGAAAATCTGGGAGGCGCAATCATGAATGGTAAGTCCCTCCAACGAAACACACCGAATAAGGAATCCCTCCCCATGACGCCCATTTCCAATCGTCGGCAATTCCTCGCAAAGTCAATCAGTACTGGATTCCTCGCCAGCAGCTTCTTCACCGCTTCGGCCAGGTCAGCAGAAACGGATTCCCCAAACGAGCGATTAAACCTGGCGATTGTGGGTTGTGGAAACAAAGGTTGGCACAACGTGCAAGAACTCGCCAGTCAGAACATCGTGGCGCTTTGCGACGTGGACAGCAATTACCTGGGCCGAGCCGCGGGCGTGTACTCCGAGGCCACGAAATATGCAGATTACCGAAAGATGTTGGACCAGGAACAGAATCGGATTGACGCGGTTGTCGTTTCCACAGCGGATCACACGCATGCCCCGGCAACCGCCGCAGCTTTAGCCTTGGGCAAACACGTTTATTGTGAGAAGCCACTCACACACACGGTTGCAGAGGCACGCGTGATTGCCGAATTGGCGGCGAGGAATGGATGTGCCACGCAAATGGGTACGCAGATCCATGCGGGCGACAATTACCGGCGTGTCGTGGAATGGATTCAAAGCGGTGTCATCGGAAACGTAACCGAGGTCTATTGTTGGTGTAACAAAGGATGGTCCGATGGCCGGTTTGAACCTTGGGATCAGCCCGTTCCACCGAACCTCGACTGGAATCTCTGGCTCGGCCCCGCGCCGATGCGTCCCTTTTCACCGAACATTCACCCCGCGAATTGGCGGCGATTCTGGCTCTACGGTTCCGGAACATTCGGCGATATGGCTTGCCATGTGATGGATCTTCCCTTCTGGGCCCTTGATCTGCAGCACCCGATCTCCGTCGCCTGCGAAGGTCCCCCGGTTCACCCGGATGGAACGCCGGCCTGGGTCAAAGCCACGTACGAATTTGAGTCGAACGGGCAACCGTTGACGTTATACTGGTCGGACGGAGGGGCCCATTTTGACCTGGTGAAGCAGACCCTTGTCGGAAACGGTTCGCCCTTGAGCGATTGGGGGCTCGGGATTCTGTTCGTGGGCAGCAAAGGAATGCTTGCTGCCGACTATGGTCGTCGAATCCTGTTGCCAGAAAATCAATTCGCCGACTTCCAGCCGCCAGAGCCCTACGTGCCGGCCTCGGTGGGACACTGGAACGAATGGGTCCGCGCCTGCAAAGATGGAACTCCGACGACGTGCAACTTCGCCTATTCCGGCGCACTCACAGAAAGCGTTCTGTTGGGAACAGTCGCCTACCGAACCGGCGAGAAACTCGATTGGGATGCCGCCAACCTGAAGGCCACAAATGCACCCGCGGCCGAGGAGTTCATTCACAAACGTTATCGATCCGGTTGGGAAGTTCCGGGTGCTTGACCGTCGTTGGATCTTTGGGACCTGATCGGAGGAACGCCGGTCGGATGAGAATTCGGAATTTGCTGCTGCCGGTTTTGTGGTATCTGGGATCGTCAATCGTGGCCGTCGGCCAGCCCCCGGCGAGCCCCCCCTCCCCCACCGTGCGCTTCGCGCAGCAGGTGCGGCCGATCCTTTCGGATAACTGTTACCGATGCCACGGTCCGGATGAAGCAGGACGAGCGGCGGACTTAAGGCTGGACCAGCTTGATGATGCCGTTCATGTTCTTTCTCCGGAGGAGCCCCAGGAGAGTGAGTTCTTACGGCGCATCCGCAGCGAAGATCCCGACGAGCAGATGCCGCCTCCCGAATCCAAACTCCAACTGTCTGAAGACGAGAAGAACCTTCTGACTCGCTGGATTGAAGCGGGGGCACAGTACGAGCAACACTGGTCCTTCTGCCCTCTCGAGCCGGTTGCGGTCCCCGCGGTCGCGGATCCATCCTGGCCTCGAAACGCGATCGACCGCTTCGTGCTGGCCCGTCTCGAACAGGTCGGATGGCGGCCGAATCCCGAGGCCTGTCGGGAGCGACTCATTCGCCGCCTCACGTTTGACCTGACCGGTCTGCCTCCCACGCTGGAAGAAATCGATCAGTTCCTGGCCGACCGATCCCCGAATGCGTACGAAAGCCTCGTCGACCGGCTGTTAGATCGTCCCTCGTTCGGCGAACGCATGGCAACCGATTGGTTGGACTTGTCGCGCTACTCGGACAGTTTCGGCTATCAGGTCGACCGCGATCGATTCGTCTGGCCCTGGCGCGACTGGGTGATCGAAGCGTTCAACTCGAACCTGCCGCACGATCAGTTTTTGCTCTGGCAATTGGCCGGGGATCTCCTCCCGAACGCTTCGGAAAAGCAGATTCTCGCCACGACCTTTAACCGACTTCACCCGCAGAAGGTGGAAGGGGGAAGTATCCCGGAAGAGTTTCGTGTCGAGTATGTTGCTGACCGCACAAACACACTCGGCACGGCAATCCTGGGACTCACTCTCGAATGTGCCCGGTGTCACGATCACAAGTACGATCCCATCAGCCAACGGGAATACTACCAGCTGTTCGCCTTCTTCAACAACATCGACGAAGCGGGGCTTTACTCGTACTTTACCGAGTCGGTACCAACGCCCACCTTGCTGCTAGCCAACGATTCACAGCAGCGGCAGATGCGAGAAGGCGAACAGTCCGTCGCGAACGCCCTGGCCCTTTTGTCACGGCGAGCTGTGGAAAGTGAGGCCGAATTTCAAGCGTGGCTTCAACGGCGACCGGACGGTGCGGAAATCCCCGGAGAACTCAGCTACCTGTCCTTCGACGCCCCCCTGGCCGAACCCAATCGCTCTGTCCTGGGACGATTCGGACAGGCCGTCGAACTAACGGGTGATGACGGAATCTCGCTCGAAGTCGGAAATTTTCCTCGGTATCAGCCATTCAGTATTTCACTCTGGATCAACACACCAGATGTGAAGGAACGCGCGGTCGTTTTCCATCGTTCAAGAGCCTGGACGGATGCCGGCAGCCGCGGCTATGAGTTGCTGATTGAGGAAGGTCGATTGAGTGCGGCACTCATCCACTTCTGGCCGGGAAATGCCATTCGTGTGCAGACCCGAGATCGAATTCCGACTCAGCAGTGGTTGCATGTGGCCGTCACCTACGACGGTTCCAGTCGCGCCGACGGTCTTGGGTTGTACATCAACGGCAGGCCCGCCAGCGTCCAGGTGATTCGCGATCAGCTCACCAAGATGATTACCGGAGGTGGTGGTGACACGATCACGATCGGCGAGCGATTCCGCGACCGCGGCTTCTCACAAGGAAGCGTCGATGAATTCCGCGTCTACGAGCGGCAACTGACCGCCATCGAAGTTGCTCAGCTGTACGACCAGAGTAGCCTGACGGAAGCTTTGACGGCCGCCGCCGAAAAGCTCTCGCCACGACAGCGTGATCAGTTGCGGTCCTACTATCTCTCGACGGTGGATCCCGACTATCGCAGGCTGCTGGAGGAACTACGTCTGCGTCGCGGGGAGCGGTGCGCGGCGGTCGATGGAGTCCCCGAAATCATGGTGATGCGGGATCTTCCCGCCGAACGTCCGACGTTTCTACTCCGGCGCGGTGCGTACGACGCTCCGGGGGAACAAGTCCGCCCAGCGACGCCCAAGGCGCTTCTCGCTTTTCCTGACGATCGGCCGCGCAACCGACTGGGACTGGCGCAATGGTTACTCGATGCGCGACATCCGCTCACGGCCCGAGTGGCGGTCAACCGGTACTGGCAACTTTGCCTGGGCGAAGGCCTCGTGCGAACACCGGAGGATTTCGGCAGTCAAGGCCAACCGCCCACGCACCCAGAATTGCTCGACTGGCTCGCATGGGATTTTGTGCAACACGGATGGGATGTCAAACAACTGATCAGACGAATCGTGACCTCGGCCACCTATCGACAGTCCGCAGAATGCAGCGCGGACCAGTTTCGTCAAGATCCTGAAAATCGCCTGTTAGGGCGATCGTTTCAGTATCGTTTACCGGCCGAGATGATTCGCGACAGTGCATTAGCGGTCAGTGGACTTCTCGTACGGCAAGTCGGTGGTCCACCTGTCCGACCCTACGAGCTTTCCGTCTCATTCAATCCTGTGGAACCGGATCACGGTTCGGGACTGTATCGTCGCAGTCTGTATACCTTTTGGAAGCGCAATGCGCCCGCGCCGGTGATGATCACGCTCGATGCAGCAAGGCGGGATGTTTGTGTCGTGCGAAGGGAAAGGACGTCCTCGCCAACGCAAGCCCTCGTGCTCTGGAATGACCCCCAGTTGATTGAAGCGGCGCGAATCCTCGCGGGACGACTGCTTGACACGCACGGCAGCCAGCCACAACCTTTGGTCGCGGAGTGTTTCCGGTCGCTCGTTGGACGAACCATTCAGTCCGAGGAAGCTTCGATTCTGATCCAGCTGTGGCAGGACCAAAGGGACTATTTCGACGCGAATCCGGACCAGGCAGAAGCCTTGCTTCAGGTGGGCCAGATGCCGGCAAAACGGGGAACAACGTCCGCCGAACTGGCGGCTACAACAACGCTTGTGAGTACCATCATGGCACTCGATGAATGGATGATGAAACGGTGACCGAGACAGATTCGTTCCGTGTTTGGGCGGAATCGACGCGAGAGAGTACAAGTGGTTTCAAAACCGTTACGGACCGAGTGTGTGAGCCGACGGCGCTAGCCGCGGGCCACGATTTGCCGCGTCGCATGGAGAATT
>CAZFWV010000062.1:13658-25407 GCA_964522605.1 uncultured Pirellulaceae bacterium | reverse complement strand
GTTGAATGTCGTTGAATGTCACGATACAAATCGATACGAGATCGATACAAAAACCCCACAGATTAACCAGCGCACTGCTTGATAGAATCGGGGGCAACACACGTGACTCCCTGCGCTCCGGTGCTCCTGCGACTCATTGAGACTTCCTGTAGGAGTGCCGGGCGCTTTTTCTTTTGGGGGTCTTACTCTTACTCTCTCACGGCGAGGCGACGCCGAAGTAAGATCTCAGAGAGGAAGGCCGCTTGGAAGGAGAGTGGTCAGTATGCACGATACGAATCAGGATCTTGATCGACGTGATTTCATGAAGAAAGGCGCCCAGGCAACTGCTGCCGCGGCAGTTGCAGCCGTTGGGATCAACGCAGACGCTACCGCTCGCGGGTCCGCGCCGAAGGATAAGAGAATCACCTATAAGGACACGCTGCCGACGCGTGTCTTGGGAAAGACCGGTGTTGAACTGCCGATCCTGGGCTATGGTGGAGCCGCCCTGCCAAAGAAATCAGGCAATCCCCTTTCTACCAAGGATCGCGTGAAGCTCGTTCGTCACGCCTATGATCGTGGGATTCGCTATTTCGACACCGCAATCAGCTACACCTACAGCGACAGCCAGGCGATTATCGGCGAAGCGTTAAAGGATGTTCGCGACAATGTTTTCATCACGACAAAGGTTGATTTCTGGGACCTGTCGCAACCGGATGGGCGATTCACGAAAGTCCCTAGCGGGGAGGCCATCCGCCAAGTCGAGATCAACCTGAAGGAACTTCAGTCCGACTACATCGACGCCATTTTGATCCATGGAACACCGGGCGTCGAACAGATGACCGTCGACCAGTGCATGGAAGTCCACGGTGAACTAATCAAGGCACGTGACAAGGGCCTCGTGCGGTTCGTGGGTTTCTCGGCTCACCACTACTTCGACAGGGCACTGGCCCTCATTTCCACCGGCCAATTCGACCTGTGCATGCTGGCTTACGGATACCTGCCGCGCGGCTTTCAACGGCTATTCTCCCCAAGTACGACAGAGCTACGCAACGCGTGTCTGGCCAAGGCGCATGAGCTCAAAATGGGCGTCGTGGCGATGAAAGTGTTGGGTGCCGGCATGCTTAGCGGCTTTGGAAGAAAGGAGCTGGAGGGACTGCCCGGCGCGGCAATCCGTTACGTATTCCAGGACGACCGTGTCCAAATGCTCACCATCGGGATGCGACTAACCGCCGAGATCGACACCAATGTTAAGACTCTCGTCGACGACACCACATACACCAATGAAGACCGAGCCCTGTTGGCCGGTGTCAGCGCCGCCGTCCTCAGCGACGAAAACGTCAAGAAGATGAGTGTGGAGTGAATGATGCACGGACCTTGGGGAATACTGATGTCAGCCGTCGGGCTGTTCATGCTCGTCTGCGGAACGCTCCAGAGTGAGTTCATCGTCTATCGGCTGATGGTCCACCGCTCGAGAATGATCTGGGGCCCAGGCGACGCAGTCCACCGTTTCTACCAATTCAGCGGGCTGTTCATCATCATCTTAGGAGTCCTATGGACCTTGGGACTCATCTGGCCAAATTGATGTCTCGCGGAAAATCGTGATCATCGCTTCTCATCGCTTGGATGAAGCAGCAGGCCCGCAGCAAGGGCAGGCGAGGCGGCAAGTGACTGGCCACAGGAGAACCAGAATGAAGGTACCGAGAAGATCGAATGCGAGGCGACTCGGCGGACTGTTCCTTGTTGCGATGATGCTGGCGGGATCGTGGGTGTCTCCTGGTGCAATAGCGCAGAAAGAGAAAGTAGTTGAGGGTTTCCCAGCCGTCCTGCAACGGGACATTACGCTGTGGAGTGACGGCACGCGGTTGTCAGGCGTCTTGCTGTACCCAAAAGATCGTGGAGAAGATGAAAAGCTGCCGGCGATCGTCCTGTGCAACGGGTGGGGCGGCACCAAGGCGTTCCTGATGCAATCCGGTATCGCACCCCGGTTCGCCGCCGCAGGCTATGTGATTATCAACGGAATACCATGTGCTGAAAGAAAAAACGCATTACGATGTGTATCGTGGCGAATGCCTGGACGAGGTGATGAAGTTGGAAATCTCTTGGTTCGATAGGTACCTGAAAGACCAAAGGTGAACAGATGAGACCACCGCTACTCGGACTGCTGGCAGTCATTTGCCTCACTACCGCCACTGTCGCGCAGGACAACTGGCCTCGCTTTCGGGGACCAAACGCGGACGGCGTTGCCCCCGACAATGCGGGTCTGCCAATGACCTGGACAACAATCAACAATGTGAAATGGGTCGCCGACATTCCCGGTTGGGGCTGGTCGTGTCCGATTGTCTGGGGCGATCGTGTTTTTCTGACTAGCGTGGTCAGTGAGGAAGAGAACATTGCGCCGAGCAAAGGCTTGTATCTGGGCGAAGGCGTGCGCGAGCCGGCCAAGGGCGTGCATCATTGGATGGTTTATTGCTTTGACCGGAATACCGGTAAAGAAATCTGGAAGCATGAAGCTCACGCCGGTCAGCCGCAGGTGCCGCGCCATCCGAAAAGCACCTACGCCGCGGAGACGCCGACCACCGATGGCGAGCGACTGTACGTGCTGTTTGGCGATTTGGGGCTGTACTGCTATGACCTCGAAGGGAAGCCATTGTGGTCGCAGCGCATCGAACCGAAGAAGACGTTCTTCGATTACGGCGCAGCGGCTTCTCCCGTTGTACACGACGGACAGGTCATCGTCGTCTACGACAACCTGGACGATTCCTGGATCGCCGCTTTCGATGCGGAAGCAGGTGATCAGCGCTGGCGTCAAGCGCGCGACGAAACGCATTCCTGGGCCACTCCGTTCGTCTGGAAGAATCGGCAGCGGACCGAGATTGTGGTGCCCGGAAAAAACCGCAATCGAAGCTATTCGCTGGACGGCGAGCTGCTCTGGGAATTCGACGGACGGATGTCCAATCTCGTGATCCCATCGCCCTTCGCGGCGAACGGCATGTGCTATATCGCATCGGGTTACGTCGGTGACGCACACCGTCCAACGTTTGCCGTGCGTCCGGGGGCCTCCGGTGACCTGGCGCCGGAGGGGGACTTCGAAAACAGCGAATTCATCGCCTGGTATCAAGGCCAATCGTCTCCCTACAATCCATCGCAGATTGTATACGGGGATCATCTCTATACGCTCTACGATCAAGGATTTCTAACTTGCCATGATGCAAGGACAGGCGAGGAGGTGTATGGCAAGCAACGTTTTTCTCCCCGAGGGTCGTTCACTGCCTCTCCTTTCGCCTTCAACGGACATCTGTTCTTTCTGAGCGAAGATGGCTTGACGTACGTTGTCAAAGCCGGTCCAAATTTCGAAATCGTCCTGCGAAACGATCTGGAGGAACTCTGTATCGCCAGCCCTGCGATTGTCGATGACAGGCTGCTGATCCGCACCGCGTCGAAGCTATATTGTCTGACAGACGGTACAAAGCTGGATGCCGCGAAAGCAGCGCGATTGCAGCCTCGCAAAAATGCCTCTTTCGCAGGGGATATTTGGCCCGTGGCGGCGGAAGGTAATCTTGTTAAGGTGACACGACACTTGACGTCTGGCGATTCCGTAAACGGCAGACAAGCCGGAAGTGGACATGACTAAAGTATCTCACTCGCATCGAGTCCTTGTGGTCGAAGACGATGCACCGCTCGCTTCCATGGTCGCGGATTTCCTTGCGGTGCATGGATTTGATGTTTCAATCGAGGGGCGAGGGGATACAGCGGTGATGCGGATCCAAGAGGATCATCCGGACGCGGTTGTACTGGACGTGAACCTGCCCGGTCTGGATGGCTTCTCGATTTGCAGGGCCATCCGCACGAATTATCGCGGTCCGATCATTATGCTGACTGCGCGCGGGGAGGAGATCGACGAAGTATTGGGACTGGAGGCCGGCGCGGATGACTACATGGCCAAGCCCGTGCGGCCGCGCGCCTTGTTGGCTCGTTTGCAGATGCATTTGCGTCGTGCGACCCCCGAAGATCAAGGAAGCGGATCGATCACGGTCGGTGCGCTGGCTGTCGATGTCGGGCGAAGGGTCGTCGAGCTAGATGGTGCTGCAATTGATCTGACAACGGCCGAATTTGAATTGCTGCATCTCCTGGCCATACACGCCGGGGAGACTCTGAGCCGCAATGACATCTATCTGGAAATCCACGGAGTGAAATACGATGGGCTGGATCGCTCGATCGATCTTCGAATCTCCCGCCTGCGGAAGAAACTCGGGGACGACCCTGCCCACCCGCAACGAATCAAATCCGTGAGAGGCGTCGGCTACATGCTGTCGTTCGAACCATGACGTGGCTCTTCCTTCGATTCTATCTTTGTGTATTGGTGGTGCTGGCCCTGGCTTGGTATATCCACAGTGCGGTCCTGAAACAACGATCCGATGCAGAGTGGGAGCGGATTATCGCCACTGCGCATGGCGGTGGCGCGAGGCTCGTCGCGAGCGAACTGAATGCCGTGCCGCCAGAGAACCGAGATCAGGTTTTGGATAGTTTGCGTAATCGGTTTGACTATCCGCTGGACATCGTTCCGCTCGCGGATTTACCAGCTCTGGCCCAGCGTTCGATTTCGCGGGGCGCCGACGTGGAGTGCTTTCGGCTGGAGGAAACTTATGGCGTGGTGGCGG
This sequence comes from uncultured Pirellulaceae bacterium, assembly GCA_964522605.1. Lineage (GTDB taxonomy): Bacteria > Planctomycetota > Planctomycetia > Pirellulales > Pirellulaceae > CAVZLD01. The sequence goes on along the minus strand of CAZFWV010000062.1, from coordinate 20,770 downwards.
TGTTGTCAGATGGCGCTCATGTTGTCCGACTCGGACCCTTCCCGAAATACGAGCTACGGGAGATCGAAGAATCGATCGGCGGTTGGATGCGACTGGCCGCGGACAAGCTGGGGTCCGCCGCGATCGGCACGCGTCAGGCCTTGATCGATGAACTGAAATCGGAGTTCGACCTTCCGGTCGACGTCGCAAAACGTGACGAGCTGCCGGAATGGCCGCGGGGGCGAATCGCTCGCGGCGAAGACGTCGTGTTTTACTCTCCAGAACCGCAGCCGGACGATCGATGGTTCGCCGCTGCGCCGCTGCCAGGCGAGGCGGAGGTTATCCGGTTCGGACCCTTTCCGAGCTTCCAGCGCGTTGAACAGAAGGCCGCCACCACGACGCTGGCGCTGGTGCTGTTACCGGCCGCACTGGCCATTGCGATTCTGCTGCGGCCTGTCGCCGGGCAGCTTCGACGCGTCGAACGTGCCGCGAAGGAGATCGCAGCGGGAAACCTCGGGGCGCGCGTCGATGAGCGACGAGTCCGAGCTGCGAAGCCACTTGCACAATCGTTTAACAACATGGCCAGCCGGACCGAAGCTTTGATTCGCACGCAGCGTGAACTCCTGCAGACCGTGTCGCATGAACTGCGGACTCCCCTCTCGCGGATGAGGTTTGCCATCGAGCTGATTTCCACCACGGAAGATGACGACCAGCGCAAGCGGAGACTGGAGGAGCTCGATCGGGCGACTGAGGAACTTGATGAGCTGGTCGGTGAGTTGCTCACCTACGTACGGATGGAGACGACGGAGCCACCGCTAAATTTGGAATTCGTTTCGATATGGGATATGCTCAACGGGCTGATTCCAAAGTACGCAGCTCTGTATCCGTCGGTGCACTTCGAGTCGGATCAAATGATTGCCAATGGCGAAGTGGCCATTTCGGCAGATCGAAGGGGATTTCAGCGCGCCATGGGAAACCTGCTGAGCAACGCGGGTCGGCACGCCCGAGCCCACGTGGCCGTCTCCGTAGCCGCCGGCAATGGATTCGTCACGGTGGATATTGACGACGATGGAACGGGAATTCCAGAATCCGATCGCGAGCGTGTCTTCGAGCCGTTCCAGCGGTTGGACGATCACAGCAATGGGCACGGAGTTGGACTTGGCTTGGCTCTGGTCAAACAGATCGTAATCCAGCATGGCGGCAACGTAACAGTGCTCACCAGCCCCCTGGGTGGTTGCCGCATTCGGACGACGTGGCCCATCGGCCATGGAGAGACGAACCCGAGCATTCGTGACACGAGCGGAGCGAATCCATGACACCGTACCACGAATACTTTGTACCGTTCTTCCTGTTGGGTTTCCTGATCGCTGGAACCGCTTCGTTCGTCGCCGGGCGGATGTCCGGATGCGTTGTGCCCGGAGTCCTGTTGTGGATTGGAGTCATGGTTTCTTGGGCAGCATTGTTCATCGGTTCCCATTTGGGATACCGCGCCTGGCAGTCCATGCCGGATGCGCCTGACGAAGCGTTTCGCGATACGTCCGCTGCGGGAGCTTTGTTTCTTGGCTGGTTTCCAGGGCTTGTTTTCTGTTTGGCGGTATTTGGCCTGGTACGCGGAATTCGATGGGCCTGCATTGGGCGAATCCGGACGCCGATGCGGAAGATGGACGGGCGGTCTCCGAATCTGTTGAAACTGGCAATCCTTTCCAAGGCCCCAGCTCTGGATAGCTTCCAGATGAAGGCGAGCGGATTTCGAGCCTCTCAATGGACGCCTTCGATTCCGAAGCTGGCTGAGGGATGATTCAGAAACAACTTCGGCATCTCGCTCCTCCCGTTTCACCGCGTGCCCAACGGGCCGCGGAAGATTGCCCCAACCGCGGGGCGATGCCCGCGCGGTGAAACGAGGAAGTTGTATCCCAACCGTTCCTAAGGGATGACTCAAGAACAACTTCGGCAATTGGGTGCCTGGGGTCGAGACGCGAGGAACGAGCGTCGAGCCCCCAGCCGCGTGATCTGGGGGCTCGCTGCGCTCGACCCCAGCCACCCTCGCTGCAAAACAACGAAGTTGTTCTTGAGTCATCGCTAAGTTTCCCCAGGCTCCTGAGATCGACTGGGTCGCTGAATCCCCAAGACCTTCATGCGATAACGGAGGGTACTGGGTTTCATCCCAAGCCGTTCAGCAGCGTTGCCAGTTCCCTTAATCTTCCAGTGACATGCTTCCAGCGTGCCGAGAATCCGGGCGCGGTCAATTCGCCCACCGTGAGCCGATGCCACGGGCGGTGGATCTCGCGGGGGGAGCCGGAGCGACTCCGGTAGATTCAAGGTAGTTCCCGACGAGAGAATCATCGCGCGTTCAATCACATTCTCCAGCTCCCGAACGTTTCCCGGCCAATCGTACTCGGTCAATGCCTGCATCGCCTTTTTCTGAATACTCGTGATCATCTTCCCGAGCCGGCCTCGCTTTCGACTGATGAAATGCCACGTGAGCAGCGGAATGTCATCCCGCCGCAGACGAAGCGGTGGCACTTCGATCGGGAAGACGGCTAGGCGATAGTAGAGATCCGGACGGAATGTATTCTGCTCCATGGCTCGCCGCAAGTCACGATTGGTCGCAGCCACAATTCGCACATCGACGCGGCGTGTTGTCGGCTCGCCAATTCGTTCGAATTCTCCCTCCTGTAAGACGCGCAGCAGTTTCGTCTGTAATTCGAGATCCAATTCACCAATTTCGTCCAAAAACAGTGTGCCGCCATCGGCGAGTTGAAAACGTCCCAGCCGATCTGTCACAGCCCCAGTGAATGCACCTTTGACGTGGCCGAACAGCTCGCTTTCAATGAGGGTCGAGGGCAATGCGGCAAGATTGACTTTGACTAACGGACGCTGCTTCCGCGCGCTATGTTCGTGGATCGCGCGGGCCAGCAGCTCCTTCCCGGTCCCTGTTTCCCCCATCAACAGCACGCTTGCATCCGTGCCAGCAACATGCTGAACCTGTGCCAGGACGCTCCGTAGCAGCTGGCTTTCGCCCACAATTTCGTCGAAACCCAGTGAGCTGGTAATCTCCTCCTGGAGGTACGAGTTTTCGGCCTGCAGTTGCTGCGTCAACTCTTGGACTTCAGAGAGAGCCTCTCGCAAGCCGTTCTCTGCTGTCTTCTGTTGGTCAATGTCTTGAAGTGAACCTGCCATCCAGACCGGCCGACCTTCCCCGTCGCGCTGCGCTTTTCCGCGTGTCCGGAACCAACGATACGGACCACTCTTGGTACGGAATCGACACTCGACGTCATAGGGAACGTCCTCGGTCAGATGACGATCGACGGCCGCCCAAAGTGTCTCCGCGTCTTGTGGGTGGAGGATGCTGCGAATGAAATCCAGCGTCTGAGGCAGTTCGGCCGTCGTGTATCCGAGTAGTTCGGCAAACCGTTCCGAATACTGCACTTGTTGCGTGTTGATTTCCCATTCCCAGACGCCGTCGAGCGACGCAGCCACCACCAAAGCTCGACGCTGTGCCAACTGTTCGTGGGCGCGGAGCAGGGCGGACTGCGATTGTCGCACCTCAGTTACGTCGCGCGCTACGTGAACTGTTCCGGTCAATTCGCCGCGCCGGTCCCTCAGCGGCGTGCATGACACGAGAAAGTCACCACCGAGACGGGGAACGTGCGTTTCGAACTGGTGCGGTTTCCCATCGGCTACCAGTTTGGTATGCGACGGCATCCCCGTCGGTCCCGTGCCGTCTCTGATAATCTCGTGGCACGATTGGCCGAGCACCTCGTCTCGGGAAACTCCCAAGCGTTTCGCAGTCGCCAAATTGGCCCGCACAATGCGATGATGACAATCCGCGACGTAAATCAGATCCGGAACCGCATCGATCGTCTCTTCCGCCTGCTTGCGGGCGGTGATGTCCTCAATCACGGCGATCAGCACATCTGGCTCGACATCGTTGTCGAACAGTTGTGACAGCGTCAAGTTCCCCCACACCACGCGACCATCCTTGCGCAGGTAACGCTTTTCCAACGATGAAACGGAACGTCGACCTGCAAACAAGCTGTCGTACAGTGCCTTCGTAGCAGGAACGTCGTCCGGATGTGTGAAGTCGCAGTAATGTCGGCCGCAAACCTCTTCATGTGAGTAACCAAGGATGTCGCAGAATTGTTGATTCGCCTTCAGGAGCGTGCCACCTCGCGTGACATTCAGAATCCCCACGGGAGCCTGCTGAAATGTCGATCGATATCGAGCTTCACTTTCGCGGAGTTCTTTCTCCACCCGAGCTCGCTCGATCGCATTGGCGATCGCATCGCCCACAACCCGGAGTCGCTGGATGTCGGTATCCACCCACGTCACCTCGTGATCAAGTGACACGAGTGCAATGCAGCCGCTGATCTGTCCGCCCGGTCGTCGCGTCGGGACTTGGAGCGTTGACTTGAAGCCCATGGACTCCATGTATTTCCGGACATCGGCCGCCTCCGGCGGCACATCGTCCATCCGATTCAGCCGCAGCACCTCTCCGGACAGCAGGACATGTTCGTTGAAGCCCCAACTGCCCATCGGAACCTGCTGATAGTCCGCCATTCTGCTCGAAGCACCCGGCGAACACCACTCGTAGGCAACACTCCAACTCGAAAGATCAAACGCCGTGCGGACAACGAGCGCGTAATCAACTCCCACAAACTCAGCGAGTTCCTGCAGACTGGTCTCGATGTGTGACTCGACTTCCGCTGTGGTCGTCGTGGCAAAGCGCGCCAAGACCGCCGTAATCAATGCATCAAATGCACCCTGCTGCCGGGCAGATGTAGATTTCATCAGGCAGATCTCCGCTGTCACGCGCGAGTTTGGAGCGAGGCGTTCAGTTTAACCCCATGGGGGCAAGGGGCAAGGCGCAGGGGGCAAATCCTGCACCTTGATATCCTCTCGAGTGAAGTCTCCTTTGAACACCTGCGAGCGGATCCACGCCCTAACCCGTCCCTTCAAAACGAGTTGTGTTCCGCCTGCTGTGACTATTCATTTCACCCGTAGCCGCAGGTGAGGTCTGCCCGTGGCTATGCTTCCATTTCGCCGTAAATAAAGCAGATGCGCGCTGCCGCGCGCGGGGCGTTGCCCACGCGGTTAAACGAACCTCACCTGCGGCTACGGGTGAAATGAATGTTCACCATCTGCTGATTTGCCCTCGTTCTGGCGCAGCGATTGCTAATGCCCCCGCTCCATGAGCATTCACATCGCAGTGATCTCGGAACCTGGGACAACCGTCATCAAGATCGCTGGTTGGCTGAAAAGCGCCGACCTGGAAGAGTTAATGCGAATACTTCGCGAATCGGACGGGCCCGTGACTTTGGATCTGAGCGAACTTCAGTCGGTCGACCGGACATCGGCGTCGCTGCTGCGAGAATCCATCGCGGCGGGAACCAAGTTGCGCGCCGCTTCACCCTATGTCGAGTTGCTCCTGAAGGAAGGAAGCACACCATGAAAACGTGGATTTTATTCACCGCGCCGCCGTCCGTCATCGTGTTCCTGCTCTGTTCCTGGGCCGCATTGCCTGGCGGAGCCCAAGAAACGGACTCGGCGCAGTCGGACGTCAACAAGGCGGAAGCAGAATTGCAGGGATCTTCGCCCGAGCTGGCCGCGATTCGCGCGGGAGCCGAGTCATTCCTGAACGCGTTCAACCGCGGGGATGCCAAGGCGATCGCGTCGTTATGGACCGAAGAAGGCGAATATGTTGACGAAAGCGGAGAACGGTTTGCTGGACGCGCAGCGATCGAGAAAGCCTACGCAGCGTTCTTCGCGGCTCGTTCCGGCGCGAAGATGAAGATCGCCATCGATTCCTTGCAGCTGGTGGGTCCCAATACAGCGATCGAAGATGGACAGGCTCTTCTCGAAGGCGCGCCGAACGGCGGGGCGGAAACCAGTCGCTACACGGCCGTCCACGTGAAAGCTGATGGCAAGTGGCTCATGGCGTCGGTTCGCGATGCGCGGAACGAGATTCCAGATGCCGTGCGAAATGCTGCGGATCTGCAATGGCTGATTGGAACTTGGGTGGCGGAGGAGCACGGAGTGCAGTTGGAATCGGCCTTCCGCTGGGTTGTTGATGGCCGATTCATCGAGCGCGCCTATACCACGACCCAGGTTGACGGCACGAAGTCGTCAGGGTTGCAGCTGATTGGCTGGAACCCGCAAGGGGGCTATGTCCAGTCATGGGATTATGGCCCGGACGGAGGGCATGCGGTCGGCGTGTGGTATCCGACCGAAGGCGGTTGGCAGGCCAATGTTCAAGGAACCACCGGCGACGGAATCCCAACCGCCGCTTTGAACCGGCTCACACGCCTGGACGACAACGCATACGTTTGGCAGTCGATGCGCCGATTCTTGGGAGGAGTTGCGCTGCCAGATACGGACGAAGTTGTGATCAAGCGTCGGCCGACCCCCTAGGAACCGCTGATCGCTCGCCCCGCGCTTCACACCTGGACACTTGCCTTTGGAGATCGAACGATGGCACGACAATTACCCTTCAGCATCTTATGCGTCTTGTGCGGTGCGCTAATCGTGCTGCCTCCGAGCAACTCCTGGGGTCGCGGTTTCGGAGGCGGTCGCGGCGGTGGTGGTGGTTTTGGTGGAGGCGCTGCACACAGTTCTGGCGGCTTTGGCGGGGGTGGCGGCGGACGGAGTTTCGGAGGCCCGAGCGGTGGCAGCGGTTTCGGCGGAAGTTCCGGGCGCCGATCGGGCGGCTTCGGAAATGATAGCGCTGGATTCGGCTCTGGCGGCTTGGGGGGCGGAGCCGGACGCGGTTCCGATCGTTCGGCAAGTCGTGGCCCTGGCGGTGGCGGTGGTTTTGGGGCGAATGGGGCAGGACGCGGCGATGATCGCTTCGAGCAGGGCACAACCGGTCGGGGCGCTGGAGGCTTCAACGCCGGCGGTCCGCGTTCGGAAGGTCCAAGTGCCGATCGATTCTCCACACCGAGTCGTGGACAGCTCAACAGCTTCCTGGGATTACCCTCCGACCAGGGACTGCACAAGCTGGGCTCGGCAGGAGTGGGCCCGGGAAACTTCGGCGTCGGTGGTGACGCGGGCATCGGTGGTGGGCGAGCGGGTGTCGGTGCGGGCGGAGTTGGGGGACCGGCCAGCGGTGTAGGTGTGCGGCCGGGTGTCGGCGC
>CAZFWV010000062.1:0-13558 GCA_964522605.1 uncultured Pirellulaceae bacterium | reverse complement strand
CGGCGCTGGACGCGCGGGCGTCGGCGTCGAAGGTGTCGGGCGACTCGCTCCCATCCCCGCGTCGGCGCGCTATACGACCGCCGCTGCGGTGCGCTCGAATTACACCCATTGGGACGTCTACGGCCGGGACTGGTATACGCGGTATCCGGGTGCCTGGTTTGCCACCGGCTGGACTGCGGGCAGCGCATGGAGAGCCTGTAACTGGGCGACGGCGGCAGCTTATTGCGGCGATGCCCAGGCAGCCCCTGTTGACTACGACTACGGGAAGACCGTCACCTACCAAGAGAACAACGTTTACGTTAACGGGGAAAACGTCGGTACCGACCAGCAGTATTACGATCAAGCCGTAAGTCTCGCATCCACGGGCGCTCAAGCGGACGCGTCGTCGGGTGGCGACTGGCTGCCACTCGGCGTATTCGCCCTCACAAAACCCGACCATCACAAGTCGGATGTGGACATTCAGCTTGCCGTCAACAAACAGGGCATCATTCGTGGCAACTATACCGACACGGCAACGAACAAGAACCAAGTCATTCAAGGTTCAGTCGACAAGCAAACTCAACGAGTGGCCTTCACGGTCGGGAACAACACGACCAATGTCGTCGAGACCGGATTGTATAACCTCACAAAGGACGAGTCCCCCTGTCTGATTCATATTGGAAAAGACCGCACCGAACAGTGGATCTTGGTGCGACTGGACAAACCGGATACCGGTACCTGATGGGTACTGTCACCCGACACCCGTCTTACTTCATTCTCTTTTGCAGCAGATCGATTCAGAATGAATGTTCACTTCATCAAGGTAGGCGCTTGTGCTGACTCTTCTGGATCATTCGCTGCGTGACCATTTACTGGGAGCTCCATGATGCATTTCTGGTCCAAACATTTCCGTGCCATGCTGCGAAACCCATTCGTGACTCTGGCAGTCTGTCTACTTGCATGTCCTGCGGCTTCCATCGAGGCGCAGGAAACAAGCGGGACACCGGGTTCACCCAGCGCGACATCGACGATTAGTGGCAAACAACTGCCCGCGCCGGATCCGGAATTCGGCGGGGTAATCAACCCGAATTCGTTGAATTCGAAGTACTGGTGGGCACCACGCATTGTTCCACCCAAAGCCGCGCCCAACATCCTGCTGATCATGACGGACGACTCGGGTTTCGGAGTGCCCAGCACGTTTGGTGGAGTCATCCCGACGCCAACGATGGATCGGATCGCCAAGAGTGGATTGCGCTACAACAATATCCACTCCACGGCTCTCTGCTCGCCCACTCGCGCCGCGCTGATCACGGGACGCAATCACCACTCCGCCGGCTTCGGTGTGATTTCCGAGCAGTCGACCGGTTTTCCGGGTTACAACAGCATCATTGCCAAAGACAAGGCCACCATTGGCCGCATCCTCAAAGACAACGGTTACGCAACGTCATGGTTCGGTAAGAACCACAACACGCCGACCTACACCGCCAGCCAAGTCGGCCCATTCGACCAATGGCCGATCGGCATGGGCTTCGAGTACTTTTACGGTTTCGTCGGCGGCGACGCGAATCAGTGGCAACCTAACCTGTTTCGCAACACCACGCAGATCTTCCCCTTCGAAGGCAAGCCCGGCTGGAACCTGATCACCGGGATGGCCGACGACGCCATCGATTATTTGCACCGCATCGACCAGATTGATCCCAGTAAGCGGTTCTTTGTGCACTATGTGCCCGGCGCCACACACGCACCGCATCACCCAACGAAGGAATGGGTCGAAAAGATCCAAGCCATGCACCTGTTCGATGAAGGCTGGAATAAACTGCGCGAAACGATTTTTGAGAACCAGAAACGGCTTGGCGTGATCCCCGCGGACACCCAATTGGAGCCTTGGCCCACGAATGTCATTAAAAACTGGGTCGATTGCACAGCCGAGGAGAAGAAGCTCTTCATTCGACAGGCCGAGATCTTCGCGGCCTATGCAGCCTACAACGATCACGAAATCGGCCGCGTCATTCAGGCGATCGAGGACATGGGAAAGCTGGACGACACGTTGATCATCTACATCAACGGCGACAATGGTACGAGTGCCGAGGGCGGACCGCTTGGCACACCCAACGAAGTCGCTTTCTTTAACGGCATGAATGCAATACCAGCCTCCGAACAGATGAAGTGGTATGACGTTTGGGGCACGGAGCAGACCTATAATCACATGTCGGCAGGCTGGTCTTGGGCTTTCGACACACCATTCACCTGGTTCAAGCAGAACGCCTCAAAACTGGGCGGTGTCCGCCAGTGCATGGCGGTCGCGTGGCCGGGACACATCAAGGACCAGGGGGGCCTGCGTGAGCAATTCATCCACGTGATTGACGTCGTCCCCACACTTCTCGAGGTGAGTGGAATCTCGGCGCCGGAGTATGTGGACGGCATTAAGCAGGCGCCGATCGAAGGTACGAGCTTTGCCTATACATTTGACGAGAAAAACACTCGAGCGCCGTCCCGGCATACAACACAGTATTTTGAGATGATGGGTCAGTGGGCGTTGTATCACGAAGGATGGCTGCTGAGCACCAAGGTAAACCGCGCTCCATGGGAGGCCTTCGGCGCTGCGAATCCCGACCCGCTGAACAACCAGGTGCTAGAACTCTACAACCTGAACGAGGATTTCAGCCAATCACAAAACCTCGCGGAGCAGTACCCGGCTCGAGTGCAAGAGATGAAGAAGTTGTTCATCGAGGAGGCAAAGAAGTATCAGGTCTTCCCGCTGGATGCTTCTGTGGCGGCTCGACTTGTCGCGCCGCGCCCCAACATTACTGCCGGCCGTACTGAGTTCGTCTACACCCGTCCCATGATCGGATTGCCGCAGGGTGATTCCCCCATGCTTCTGAACAGTTCTTACACAATCACCGCGGAGATCGAAGTGCCGGAGGGTGGTGCCGAGGGAATGATTCTGACGTCCGGTGGGCGATTCGCGGGATACGGATTCTATCTGCTAAAAGGCAAGCCGGTATTCTTGTGGAATCTGGTCGATCTGAAGCGCATCAAGTGGGAGAGCCCGGATTCGCTCGGGCCTGGCCAGCACACGATCGAGTTCCAATTCAAGTACGATGGTCTGGGCGCCGGCACTCTTGCATTCAACAACATGAGTGGCCTCGGCCGCAGCGGTACCGGCACGCTGATTGTCGATGGCAACCCCGTAGCGACCAAGAAGATGGACCAGACGCTGCCCATGATTCTGCAATGGGACGAAAGCTTCGACATTGGCTCCGACACACTGACCGGCGTGAACGACGCTGACTACAAACCGCCGTTTGCCTTCACGGGCCAACTCAACAAGCTGACGATCCAGGTGGATCGGCCCGATCTTTCGGCTGAGGACATCAAGCGACTCGAAGCAGCACAACGCAACAACAAAGTCAGCGAGTAGAAGGAAGAACATCGAACAATTGAGCGTGATCTCGTTTAACCGCGTGCCCAGCGGGCCGCGGAAGATCTCCCCTACCCGCGCGGTGGCGACCGCGCGGTGAAACGAGGAAGTTGTTCCTGAGCCGTTCCTCAAGGGGCTGTTTCGGCGATCAATGCCACATAGAGACTCCCGTCCGTATGCCATGGATCGCCGCCGCCGTTGCGTCCTTCGAGTTGATGATGAAACCCGCGAATCGTGTAGATCTCGGCGGCGATTCCCGTGTCTTTAATGCACTGAAATAGGTGATCCCGCTCGGTGTCCACGTCCGCAGCGATGTGGTGAGTGATTTGTCCCGTGGTATGACTGAAACCGACGCGCTCGTCATAGGTCGCCGAGCCAATCCAGATCGAGTTTCCCGCGCTGTCAAGTTTGTTCGTATTCCAGAAACGAACGTGATGCCGTTTCCTGGGATTGTCACCGACCGGCTGCTCAAACGCCAAGTCCTCCTTCCGGCCAAACAAATAGAGGCTGCTGACAGGAGCCTCGTCATCCGGTCGCGAAAGGATCGTGTCGGCGGCGATGCGGAGGTCGCTTTCCAAACCGAGCGCGGCCGATGGATACCACTTCGCTGCTTTCATGAGGGCCGTGATTTGCGTCTGAGTCCCGATAAGGGCAACGTTGAGTGGATCGCCGGGGTGACCATCGCTCGTCGCTGTAATTCGTGGATTGTCATCGAACGAAGGATGGCGTCGCGCGTAACGCTCCCAAGCCACAGGCAGCAGGAGATAGGCGGCAGCGAGCCAGACAAAAAGCAGAATGATCGACGTTACCGCAATCTTGCGACGCCGACCCATTCGCATCGAGTTGTCCATGGTGCGATCTGTTTTCATGATTTCACTCGCAAACTTGTGCTATGAAGATGCTGCGTAAATTCGCCGTGTGGTCGTGTCAAGTCGCCGTCGACTCCTATTCTGAACGCATCCGATCCTGATCGACGACTTGATGAGACAAGTAGGCGATCGGGATGGCGAGGAACATGACCCGGCTCAAATCGAGGCTCAGAAACGATACGGGAATGGCCATCAGGCTCAACATGGGCGTAAAAGCAATTCGGCGGCTCATGCTTTGAATCACGCGAGCAGAAGTGTCTCGATTGATCAGCCGGTGGTTCGTTGAGGCGTAAAGCCAAATTGCCAGAAGGGACGACCCGCAGACGACCTGCGTCCCCGCGTACAAAACCATGGCCAATTCATCGCGACGATAGGCACTCTGCAATCCTGTCGGGAAAGGAACGAACGACACGCTCAACAAAAACAGTCCACTCAGATACACCAGTTTGCGATCGGCCCGCTCGATATAGTGGAATATCGCATAGTGCTGCAGCCAATATGTGCCGACGAGCACAAAACTGCTGATGTAACCCAGGAACGGTCGCCACGACTCGAAAAGGTAGGTCGTCAACCGCTGCTCCGGCACGTCGTGTACCGAGGGAACCTCTAAACCGAGGACAAGGAGCGTGATCGCGATGGCAATCACGCCGTCACTGAAGGCCACTAATCGATCAGTTTTGTACATTTGTGTTATCCGACACTCGGGCTGTTGTACACGGAACTCACACCTGCAAGTGACCAACTCGTCACTCTGGCCACCTCTGCTCAATCGTCGAAAACCGCATGCCCACCGCCCAGACCGCGGCGCGGGGCGAGGCTTGGGGCAGATCCACGCAAATCGTTGATCTATCCTGACCCCTTCGCTGGCGTTTCGGGTTTCTGTGGCCACACCTCGATCGTGACATGCGCCAGTTGGGCATCTTCCGGCAATGCCATTCGATAATCCGCCGGCGACCTGGGATGGTCCGAGACCAGGGACAAGATGAGACTATAGCTGCCGGGTCCGATCGCCCATAAATGCAAGTCCACCACCTGATCGCCCTGAGCCTCAATTGATTGGCGAATTGACTCGCGCAAGGAACGCGGGCCCTGCCGGTCGAGAAGGACTCTACTTGTCGTCCGTAGCAGACCCAACGACCATCGGGCGACCAGAACTGAGCCCACGATGCCCATGGTGGGGTCGAGCCAATTCCACTGCAAGTATTTTCCGGCTAAGAGCGCAAAGATCGCCAGCACCGAAGTCAGCGCGTCCGCCAGGACGTGCAGGTAGGCAGATCGTAGATTATGGTCGTGATCGTGGTGGTGATGATGATGGTGTTCGCAACCGTCATTGCTATTCTGTGCGTGATGGTGATCGTGAGTATGTCCCGACGAAAAGCCGAGAATCCACACCGACAGCCCGTTGACGATCAGGCCAAGGACCGCAACGAGTAGTGCCTGATCAAAGGCAATGGGCACAGGTGTGATTAGGCGTTTAACGCTTTCCCAGGCCATTGCGACGGCAAACAGCGCCAACAAAACAGCACCGGTATAGCCTGCCAACGAGTTCACCTTTCCCGTCCCGAATGCAAATCGCTCATCTCGCGAAAACTTGCGGGCGTAAACATAGGCAACCATCGCAATCGTTAGTGCTGTGGCATGCGAGGCCATGTGAAGACCATCGGCGAGCAGTGCCATCGAGCCGAAAACGATACCGGCGACAATCTCCAGAACCATCGTGGTAGCAGTCAAGAGCACGACAGTCAGGGTGCGAATCTCACCCGGTTTTTTTTGATCGTGGCCGAAGGTATGGTCGTGTTCCCAGGGCTTCATCAAGGCGGTCCTTTCCAATTGTCCTCGACGGGCGCTTCGAATTGCTTCGCAAGATGGAGCGGAGCTGTGGGACCGCTGATCTCTGCGTCTTGCTCCGTCCCGGCTTCTTGATAGACTCTCCGACCAAACTTGTAAAACAGAGCGGGTGTAACAATTTGGTCCAATAGGGTCGACGTGAGCAGTCCCCCGATCACTACGATCGCAAGTGGGTGCAGGATCTCTTTGCCGGTTTGTCCTGCTCCAAGGGCCAATGGCACGAGGCCAATAATCGTCGTTAGCGCCGTCATGAGCACCGGCGCAAGTCGCTCGAGACTACCGCGAATGATCATCTGCTCGCCAAAGACTTCGCCCTCATATTTCATCAAATGGATATAGTGCGAGATCATCATGATTCCGTTGCGGCTGACGATCCCAATCAACGTGATAAAGCCGACCCAATGAGCGACGGAAAGAACGGTTGTTCCGATCCAGACTCCCGGAATCTCCCACCAGGTGACGGCGGCCAATGCTGCGGCACTAGGGCGATTGACCAATAGCAAAGCGATGATCGATCCCATGGCAGCCAGGGGGACATTCACCATGACTTGAAAGGCCGCGCGCCACGAACCGAGGCATTTGAACAGCAGCAGAACAATGCCGGCCACAGCAAAACTGCCCAACAGAAGAAGGCGACGATTCGCATCCTGGCGCGCTTCGAACTGGCCCCCGTATTCGACGAAGTAGCCCTCTTGAAGGACCGGTTTAATCTGCTCGTTCACGGCGCGTTGAATATCCTGTACTACCGTGACCAGGTCGCGACGGGCCGTGTTGCACTGCATCACGATCCGCCGCTGCACGTTTTCTCGGTTAATCGTGTTGGGGCCTTGCGTACTGACGACGTCGGCGACTGTCCCCAGGGCGACACGCGAACCATCCGTGGTACTGATCAGTGTGGACCGAATCGCGTCGATGTTGTTGCGTGCTTCTTCGTCGAACCAGACAACCAGGTCGAATACGCGCTGCCCTTCAAGGACCTGAGAGACCGTGCGTCCCTGCAACGCCGTTTCCAACGCCTGGGCGACATCTGCCGGAGCGAGTCCATAACGCGCCGCTTCTTTCCGGCGAATCGTTACACGAATCTGAGGAATGTCCACCTGCGGCTCAATCTGCAGGTCGACGACGCCGGGAACCGCACTCATCACTTCGGCAATATCCTGGCCACGATCGCGCAGCTCCTCGATGTCGCGGCCGTAGAGCTTGACGGCGATCTGGGAACGGATCCCGGACATCATGTGATCGAGGCGATGCGAGATCGGCTGGCCCAGGTTTACCTTCATTCCGGGGACTTCAGCGACGATTTCGCGAATCTCTCCCATCACTTCGTCGCGTGAGCGGCCAACGATATCCACGCCGAATCGGTGCAGGCCCGGAATCGCGCGCAGAATGGCAAAGTGGATTCCTGGCTTCGGGCGCTCCGGCTGAATCAGCCCCACGTCGATCTCTGAGAAGTTCACGTTCTCGGCGTGCTCGTCCAATTCCGCACGACCGGTGCGCCGGGACACATGTTTTACTTCGGGAATCTCGGAGAGCATGCGTTCGATGCGTCCCGCGATGCGGTTGGATTCTTCCATGCTGACGCCCGGCGGCGCCATCGCTGCGATCGTGAGAGATCCTTCGTTGAATCGGGGCAAGAACTCGCCTCCCATCCAAACAATACACGAAACCGAAAGCACAACCAACAGGGCAACAACCCACAAGATCGCCGTACTGTGGCGCAGCGTAAATCGCAGCAAATGCGCGTCGGCCCGTTTGAGCCCTCGCAGCAGTAACGGGTCTCTTGCCTTTTTCAGGAAGTTCGCCCCCGGCAACAGGAAGGATGCCAGGACGGGCGTGACGGTGAGCGACACCACCAGGGATGCAAGCAGTGTCGTCAGATAGGCGAGCCCCAGCGGTGCAAACATCCGGCCTTCTAGTCCAGCCAGGGAGAAGAGGGGGAAGACCACGAGGACGACGATCAGGGTAGCGTACACAATGCTGTTGCGCACCTCACAGGATGCGAGAAAGACGACCTTCAGCGGATGATCTGGTACCGGCTTGTGGTAATTCTCTTTGAGCCGGCGAAAAATGTTTTCGATGTCGACGATCGAGTCGTCCACCAGTTCACCGATCGCGACCGCCAGCCCCCCGAGCGTCATCGTGTTGATCGAAATCCCGAAGTAGCTGAAGGCAACCGCGGAGATGATGATTGATAGCGGGATGGCGGTGAGTGTGATCAGGCTCGTGCGCAAGTTCCAAAGGAAGATAAACAGCACGACGATGACCCAGATCACGCCGTCGCGGATAGCTTCCCGCACGTTGTCGATCGCCGCTTCGATAAAATCGGCCTGTTTGAAAATGTCCGTCGAGAGCTCGATGTCAGGGGGCAAACGCTGCTGAATCTCTGCCAAGGTTCGCTCAATCCGCTCAGTTAGCACGAGCGTGTCGGCACCCGGCTGCTTTTGTATCGAGAGAATGACCGACCGATTGCCTTCGATGCTCGCATCTCCGCGACGCATTGGACCAGCGTAGCGCACCTCGGCTACTTCGCGCACCGTGATCGGCACCGGATCGCCTGCTCGGACAACCGTATCGGCCACCTCGTCGAGTGTCGTTGCCCGACCAATGATGCGAATGAGCGATTCGTGTGTCTTGCTGAGCAGGAAACCACCGCCGGTAACGATGTTGGATTTTTCCACCGCTCCGGTCAACTCGTCGAGCGTCACGTCGTGCCGTGCGAGCCGCTCGGGCGAGGTCAGCACCTGGTATTGTTTCTGTTCTCCGCCGATGACACTGACCTGAGAGACACCCGTAACCGCCAGGAGGCGTTGGCGGACTTCCCAATCGGCGATCGTGCGCAGCTGCATCGGCGTGGTCTCGCCCGTGGAACGCATCCCAACCAGCATGATTTCCCCCATGATCGAGCTAATCGGGGCCATCACGGGACGAGCCTCTTTGGGCAATCGCTCGCGGACCAACTGCAGCTTTTCGGCAACGATCTGTCGGTCGACATAGATATCGGTGCCCCAGTCGAATTCGACCCACACGATTGCCAGGCCGATTCCGGAGGCTGAGCGCACGCGCCGAACGTCGCTGGCTCCATTCATTGCCGATTCTACGGGGAAAGTCACGAGGGTCTCAACCTCCTCGGGCGCGAGGCCCTGAGCTTCGACCATGATCGTGACGGTAGGCCGATTCAAATTCGGGAAGACGTCGATCGGTAACTGGGCGGCCTGACGGCCTCCGTAGATCACCAGGACGACGGAGACCGCCAATACGAGCACGCGGTTCTTTAAGCAAAAGGCGATGATCTGGTTCAGCATCGGGCGCTTACTCCATCGTTGGCAAGACTCACGCACTTACCTGGCAGATTCAATGGGATGCAGGCCGGCCACCTCGTCGGAATTCTCATCGACATACGACTCATCCAGAATTGTCATTTGCGCCAGCATGCCGGACTTGAGAAGGTGGTCGGGATTGGGGACCTCGACCCAAACCGGTAAGACCCGCATCTCTTCATGCATTAACGGCGAGATCCGAACGACTTTGCCGCTGGCCTCCAACTCCGGATAGGCCGCGAAATGCACGTGTGCGGGCTGCCCTAAATGAACGCGGTCGGCGTCCCGCTCGTAGACGAATCCCTTGACCCACACCGAAGACAAATCCTGAATCTCGAAGAGTGCCTCTTCGGGATGAACGACTTGTCCCGGCACAAGACGAAAATCAACGATCCTTCCGGCCAGGGGCGCACGAATCGGTACGGTCTGTACCAACTCGGCCAAGGATTCCTCTCGAGAAAGATCCGCCTGTTTCAGTCGTTCAATCGATTCCTGATCCAGTCCGAAATAGGCCAGCTGTCGCTCAAAGCCCTCGGCTCTCGCGCGAAGCATCTGCTGCTGACTCTGCAATTCCCATCGCTGCCGTTTCGCGACAATACCATCGTCGTATAGCTTCTCCAGACGAACGAGCGACTGTTCAATAAGTCGCGCCTGTGTGAGTGTCTGGAGAAGATCTAACTGAACCGAACGCAGCTTCAAACTGTCGATTTCGGCCAGAATCTGGCCTTGATTTACTTGCTGGGTAGGTTGGACGTGGATCCGGCTGACCCGGCCTTCGATCTGTGGAGTCGCGAAGGCTTGGTGATCGGTGGGCAGTTCGATCGATCCATGGGCAACGGCCACAATTCCTTCGTGCGTCTCGGGCCTTGGTTCAAGGTTCGTCTCCTCGACACGCGCCTTGTGTTCGTTGCCGAGGAGGGCAGCCAACAGGGAGTTGCCAACCACAACGACCTGGTCACCCGGGAAAGCACCGGCGAGCACTTCGACCTGACCGTGCTCCGAGAGGCCCAGTCTCACGGATCGGTTCTCGTACTTGCCTGGCAGCCGTTGAACCAGCAGGTATTGGCCCGTGCGACTACGGATGACTGCATCCATCGGGCAGACGACTGCTTGCTGAGCGACCTCAACGGAGATGCGAACGCGGCCGAACATACCGGGCCGCAGCCGGCCACCCGAATTGTCGACCACGATGACGACGTCTTGAGTGCGTGTTTGTGGATCGACGGTCATCTGCAGGTGGTCAATCCGGCCGCGAAAGCTCTCACCCGGTAGCGCCGCGAAACTCGCTTCAACCGCTTGCCCCTGCGCCAACAGGCGTAGATCGGATTCCAGTACTTCACCGACGATCCACACTGTAGTCGGATCAACCACGTGATAGAGATGGTCTGTGGGGCTCACCGTCTGTCCGATCCGAACGTCGGCGTGCGTGATGACTCCCCCGACAGGGCTGACAATCGGTACGTGGGGAAAGGTCTCGCCCTTCTGTTCAAGTTGTTGCAGGGCAGCACTTTCCAAGCCAAGGGCGATGAGCTTTCGCCGTGCAATTTGTAGCGCAGCCAAGTCTTCGGCCAGCTTGGCTTGCGATTCCAAGAGCGATTTGCCGGCGATGATTCCGCGTTTGTCCAACGTCGTTTGCTGCTCGACCAATTTCCGAGCTAGATCGACCTGGACCCTGGCCTGCAGCAAATCCAGCTGCAGGGTCGCCAATTCCGCGCTGACGACGCGTGCCAGTTCCTGACCCGGCACGATTGTCTCGCCAGGCCGAACGAGCACGCGGTCAATTTTGCCGGGAACGAGTGAAGTGATCATCGCCTGAGCGTGCCACGGCAAATCCACGCGAGCGTTCACAGTGACCACTCGATGGATATCGTCGAGCCGGATTTTTGCTGTGGTTAGCCCGATCGCCTCACGCGCCTTGTCGGAGAGCATGATCGTGTCGCCGGCAATCGTGACACCCTTCGTCGGTAGCGGTGCGTGGTTCTCGTGGGCCGTGACGTGGGTGACCAACGTCACGGCGGTGCCGACCCCTACGGTCAGGAAACTCAGCGTAGGAACCATTGCGAAAAGAGTTTTTCCGAGCATCACAGTGTTTCCGTGAAGGGAATTGCGTGCCAACGAACTTGCACTGGGTGTCCACGCGGCAGCTAGCCGGCATCTGAGGAGGAGTTCGTTGCGACTTGTTCTAAAGCAGTTAGATTCTCATCGATCGCATCGGCCACGGCGGCGAACTCCGGATTCTGTTTCGAGTCGATGTTCTGGTGGACCCGCTCCAACAACGTCCGCAACTCATTGGCTGCCGTATTGACCGCCTCCCAGTCTTCCTTCGCAACTCCCGAATTGCGTGCGATCTCGGGCAACCATTGGAGCACTAGATCTGACTTATCGAGCGCCTGGTGAGCCTTATACGGATTTGCGGGGATTCCCACTGCCGTCTCCTGCTCAATCTCGTTGCGAAACCGCTTGATTGCCGCGAGGGCATCGGCGAACTGAGCCGTCTGGCTGCGCAGTTCGGCCTTTTGTTGATCGCTGATGGGGACGTCGTGTGGGTTGTAGTCATCTTCGGCCTCGGTAGTGTTTGCTCCACCTCCCGCCGCCGGTTTCTCCGCCGATGGATTGCAGCCGACCAAAACACTCAAGGCGGCGAAGCAACAAGCTACAACGAAAACCGAATAATATCGTGTCGACATCAAAGAACTCCTTCTGCACTTGAGATAGGTAAACTCACAATTGAACCCGCACGCAACTAGCCGGAAGATCGGTTGCGGGCCTGCTGAGTGCGCGCATACTGAACGATCGCAGGCCACAACTGGAAAAGGGCGGGATCAATCAGGCCCGCAAGACGCCGGAGCGCTCTCGGCGCGCACTGTCACACAGAGGTGCGCACGAAACGGGGGGAGGCGATGGAGCTTTCGCATCGGTGAGCGCGGCGGCGCTCTTCGGTAGAATTACTGCTGGCTGCACAACGTCCTGTGGAAATGAGCCCCAATTGACCGAGTGCCCTGGCAATGGTTGTTCGCCGACAGCCAGCGTCATCCACTCCACAACATCCTGCGATCGGTCGTCGTCTTGTGCCGGCAACGGATCGGGCAGCGTGATTTCCAGTCCCAGCACGTGCAAATGGACGTGGTGCCGAGCTTCCCCCAGCTGGCTGACATCAGAATCTCGGTCCGCGTGGTGATCCACTCCGGAAGCACCGCCGTGATCCGGTTCATCCGACAGAAACGACGTGTCACCGTGATTGTGATCGTGATGCCGCAGACCACCGCCGGTCGCAATCGGATGACTGTGCCGAATTCCGGGCGGCGCGAGGGAGGCCCCCAGGAGAATCGACACCAGCAATAGGCTAGTGGCACTTTTCCACGAACAAACGACCATTTCCGCTCTGCACGCGTCTGGAGGATGGTTTACCTCAACGCGGTAATGATAGGAACTGTCCGCAAGGCGGTAAAGCCCGGAGCCTTTGCCGAGGGGCATGTCAGCTTCTGCTGACGTGCGCTCCGGTCGGTAAAGTCAACGGGAGAATCGTGGGGGTTGAAGTCCCTGTTGGACGGGCAGGGGCGGGGGAACCGGAGATTGACGAACAAGGAGCATTGATGGTTGAGGGCAGTGGCGAGGGCAAGACGGTCGTTTACGTGGCACTGAACAAAAAGGGGGCCCGGCAATCGCCGTTCGTTCCCCAGGAGTCCGGGGGAAAGGCAGGGAGCGTAGCCGCGGAGAAACGCGGAAAGACGCGGAGTTAGGCCCGATCGAGATTGAGAACAGAATCGATGAGCTGGTCCGTACATGGGCGGTCCTGTCAAGTCGGCTTCGGCGCGCAAATCGAACCGAGATCACCACCAATTTGACGGAGAAGATCGATCGACACGGGACCGATCGGTGGCCATCCGCCTCATCCGCTCGATCCGAGGTTTTCTTTTGATCTTCGAATCCGCTCGAATCGTGCGCGCCCCAGGGCGATCGACACGGAGGCATGTTCCGCTGGGCCGTCTCGAAGCACGAGTCAAAGTTCTCGACAGGAATCGGTTCGAGCCCTAATCGATGACTCAAGAATAACTTCGTTGTTTTCCAACGAGGGTGGCTGGGGTCGAGCGCAGCGAGCCCCCAGGTCACGCATCTGGGGGCTC
>CAZFWV010000061.1:23271-25422 GCA_964522605.1 uncultured Pirellulaceae bacterium | reverse complement strand
AGTCTGGAGTCTGGAGTCTGGAGTCTACAGCCTACAGCCTACAGCCTACAGCCTACACTACAGCCTGCAGTCTGTTCCCCATCTCAGTCCTCTCGTTTAACCGCGTGCCCAGCGGGCCGCGCGAGATTCCTGCCTATTACCCGACGGTTCCTCCCTACCCGCGGGGCGATGCCCACGCGGTTCAACGAGGAAGTTATTTCTGAGCCGTTCCTAGAGCGATCGGCTTGCAGCCAAAGCCAGCGCAAACCACCCTGCGATCAACGACACACCGCCGATCGGAACAATCATCGCGAGTGGTCGAAAACCGGTAAGTACGTATCCGTAGAGGCAGCCGGAGAATAGCAGGATGCCCACCAGCCAAAATACGCCGGCCAACGTTGTCATTCGGGAGGGCGCCTGGGATTGGAGCCAAGCGAGCCCGAAGATCGCCAGCGCGTGATACATCTGATAGCGAACACCGATCTCGAGACTGTCCTGACGACGCTCTACGAGCGCATCCTCCAAGCCTCGATTCTTAAGCCAGCCGGGCAAGGCGTGGGCGCCGAATGCTCCTGTGATGACAGCCAGTCCGCCCAGAACCGCGGCAATTACAGTCCAACTCTTGGTACTCATCAATCCTGGATTCCTCCTGATCGTGGCAATGTCCATAAGACTCGACGAACCGCGGGATCAGGCCGACGGTCGAACGGTCTTCGATCCTGCGAAACTCTTGCGACACGACCATGCATCATGGGTGAAATAGGTTTACGATTCGTGCAAACGATACAGGATCGCCAACGCGACTAAAAGAACAGACCCGCCCAGGCAGGTTGCCACCACTTGATCGTAGTGGTGCGACAGCACAACGGGGCCAATACAGATTCCCGTGAGCAGGCCGGTGAGGACACCCCAACCCAGCCCGCGCAGTCGTCGATAATGAAACAGGCCGATCATCCCACCGAGAACGCTCGCGAAGAAACCGACCCCCAGTGCCGCGCCGGCGAATTTCAGCCCACCGATCTGCTGCTCGGCACGAGTTCGCAGCGCGGGAAGCAGAATCGCCAGCAAGACCGCGGCGAGCGCAAGCAGGAAGAACAATGCGGCAAGCGAAAACGACGAGGTTCGCGGCGGCGGACTGACCGTATAGGACTTCATGACTTCCTGCTCCGTCAGTTAGGGCTCAATCGAGGACGTGTCGACGACCTGGCCATCGGCCCGATTTCCCAATCGTTGATAGAGGACCGGGTCGATGCTGTCGGGAAGGAACGCGATGTGACCGTCCCCGAAGGCGAACACGGCGCCTCCCAGATGATGGCTCGCGAAACCGCCTACGTACAAGCCTCGTTTGCGGAGTTCCTGGATCGGATCCGTTGTGGCAGTGCCTTGTTCCACCGGGGCTGCGGCTTCCGCGGCCGCCGTCGTTGATAGGTCAGCATCCCGTTCAACCTCCGCCGCTTCCGTGACTTCCGTGTTCTGGCCTTCCTCCTCCTCCTCCACGATTTCCGGTGGGCTGGCAGCGGGTGGTGCGGGAATCGGCCTCGGTGTTCGGTTCTCGGGTCTTCCGGTCACGCCGATTGGCGTTCCGGTATTCCGCAGCGTCGCGCGCGTGCCCGACATCCATCCCAAGTCGTCGTTTTCCTCGACGATCTTTTCCCCGATGAACAGGGTGTATCGTGTTCCGTCAGAAATCTCATCGTGCGTCAGGCGACTGTTCAGAAAAAACGAGCCCTGGTTGTTGCTGTCAATGGGTGCCTCCACATCATGGTGTACTGCGGCATAGCTCGACGTAGCAACACCCGATTTGCCTATCCACATGGGGCTGGATGGGCAGTTGAAGATTGTGACGTTCGCATAGCGTGCCTGTTGGTTGTTCTTGTGATAGACACTGACTTCCGGGTCGATGGTTGCGTAGAGATTGGATTCCTCGAGATAGGGCAAGAGGGGAATCAGCCATCCCTGATGCAGGCCCTGCTCTTGATTCAAGATCGGTCCGGAACGGTCTCGGACACCGGGCGGGTAGACTCCATAGGCCATTTCATGGGAATGCACGGCAGAAATCAGTTGGCTGACGTGGTTGATGCATTGGGTTCGGCGGGCGGATTCGCGCAACGCATTAATGGCTGGCAACAGCATCAGCACCAAGATGGAAATGATGGCGATGACAACCAGAAG
>CAZFWV010000061.1:17669-23171 GCA_964522605.1 uncultured Pirellulaceae bacterium | reverse complement strand
GAGGAGACTCCGATCACGGTTGACCTCGGCCGTGCATTCCAGCAGGCTGCGGTCCGACGGTTCCTGCTCCACGCGAATCCGCGCGAACGTCGCCTCGTGAATTCTGAACGTATCGAACTTCACACGTACGTCGTGCGGCAGGCGAAATGCGTCATGAGAGATGATTTGGGAGTCGAACTTCACGGTCCGACGCACCTGCCGCGGCTCGACCGCATATTCGATCGCTCGGTCAGTTTCTGGATCGATCTGCAATTGGAGTCCCTCGGCTTCCTGCGGGACGACGACGGTTGCGCTGTGAATGTCGGTCCGAAATTGATCTGCCAATTGCGATCGCGCATGGAGTTCTGCGGCATGGTTCCGGGTCGTCGATTCGGCGCGGACGATGCGAATCGTTACCGCAGTGATCAATCCCAGCAGCAATCCAATCACAGTGATCACCGCCGCAGTTTCGACGAGAGTCGTTGCATGACGGCGACGTCGATTGGGACGTTCCACGCCAAAGGACGCTGGGACCGAGATGCACAAGCGGGATTGCTTGCTGCGCGAGGTGAGCCGACACGAGGCGGTGCTCGAAAGCTGCATTTAACGATACCTCCAGGCCGTCAGCGTCAGGGCGGGCTCGTCGTTCCTCGCCTGCCATCGGCGGAGCCGCAAATCGATCCGCTGACCGGCAGGCTCATCCACCGGAGTAACCTGCAACTCGACCTTCCAGCGTCGATTGATTCCTTCCATTGCGGGTTGGAATGCGGGCTGTTGCAGGACCTCGGGAGCGATCTCCGTATCGGGCGACGCCATCATCAATTCCATCAAGCTGGCGGCGGCCTCGCAAGCCGCCAGCCGATCTTCGTTTCGTTGACGTTGCGCGACGACCAGACGCAACATCTGGACCGTTGTCGCGAGCAATACCGCGAGGATGGCGATTGCCGCAAAGAGTTCGACGGTGGTGAAACCCGGTCGTTTGGACTTGATCATATCGAGAGATTTGTAATGAGGCTTGCCAGGGGGAGCATAAAGCCGACTGCAAACAGACCGATGGGGATCGCGATCGCCAACACGATCAAGGGAGACAGCAATCGGGAGAGCGCGCTGGCTCGATCGGCGATTCGCTGAGCACTGATCTCGGACAATTCGCGAATTGCCCAGGGGAGATTGCCGACGCGTTCGGCCGATTTCAGAAAGGCTGCCTCGGATCGTCGCAGCAATCGTTGATCGACGAGGCTGTCACACCAGTGGTGTCCCGAGTGGATTTGTTCTGCCGCCTTTTTCAGCTTCTTCGCGACCGATCGCGTCGGATAACCGCGGGCAATCAAATCGATTGCCTCAGGGATTGGACGCTGCTGCTTCACGCACGTTTCTAACGCAGCCAGGATCATTGGCGTGTCGCGCGATCCGAACCACCAATCAAGGATTCGCACGCGAGGCAACCGAGTTCCCATGTAGCTGAGAATGGTATACACCAGGACCGCATTCAGCAGCAGCCAGGCCGGTGCGAAAACAAAGCCGTACCGGGTAAACAGGTGTCCCAGCCGGATACTGATTTGTGTGATCGCGGGCAGTTCGGTGTTAAAATCAAGGAAGATCATTTCGTAGGTGGGAACGACTTTGATCATCAGAAAACTGATCAGGGCAACCATCACGTTGATCATCAAGACGAAGTACATCAGGTGCGAGTAGGCGGTGTGATTGATCGCATCCAGACGGTCTCCTTCCCGCGCCGCCTGGCGAAGCGTGCTTGCCAGGGAGTTGCTTGCGATGCCGATGTTCGCGGCAAGTTGAGCGTCTCGCGGCAGCGGATTGTGCGATTGATCGAGCGCGGTTGGCAGTGAGATCCCGGCTTCGAGCAGTTCCGCCAGGCGCGCGGCGCGCCGACCCACTTCGTCAATCCGCCCCGCGGCGAACGAACGCGCTGCCGTCGACAGCGACAGCCCTTTCTCGGCGGCGACCGCCAAAGCCCAAAGCAGCGCCCGGCGCTCACTATCCCGGTAACGAGCCACGATCATCGCGGCGATGATCAGTCCCACGATCATCAGCGGCGGATTACTCGCAAATGCAAGACCCAGGAAGATCAAAACCCACGCCGCGATCGACGAAACCAGGACCAGCACATCGTCACTGGCCGTTTCTCTTCGACCATAAATGAGTTTCAGGCTCCAGAGCAGCGCCAAGCCAAGGACGGAGATCGCCGCCAGGTGCAGTTGCATCATCCGATTGGGCCTCGTCGCAGTTTGGTTCAGGAAAGGTACGAAATCAAACTGACCATGGGAGACAACAAACCAACAAGGATCGCGATCACGACGATCGCAATGAACAAAAAGACCAGGGGGGGCAGCACCACCATCAGCAAACGACTCCGGAGTTGTATATGGCCCTCCAGTAACTCGTAGATGACCGATAAGGCAGCGGGCAGTTCCCCACTTTCCTCACCGGTGCGAACCAGCGGAACCATGATCGCGGGGATCTGGTGATCCGCCTGCATCCCGGCCGCTAACGATTGCCCCTGCTCCACCTGATCGGCCAGTTTTCGTGTGGCGTGCGCCACGTTGGCGTTCTGAACTCCGTCCGCCGTCAGCCGCAGTGCCTCGGGAAGGGGGACTTGCTGGAGCAGCAGCAGACGCAGCAGGCGGGCACATTCAGCGAATCCTTGCCATTGAAGCAGAGGTCCAAATCCGGGCGCGGTCGACAGAACGCGCAACCAGGTTCGTCTGCCACCGAACAGGCGAATCAGCAATCCGAGGACGGTCAAACCGCCAAGCAGCGCAGCCACGTACTTCCAGCCGTCTCGTGCACTCCAGATCAGGGCCGTAGTCACGGCGGGAAGTTCTGTTTCAAAGTCGCGAAAGACACGCTCCATCTCGGGTACGACCAGGCCCATGATCAACGTGACGATCAACGCCAGAAGCATCAGCAGACTCAACGGATACGTCAGGCTCAAGCGAAGCTGTTGCCAGACATCGCGACTGCTGCGGTAATGGTCCGCCAGGTCGTTGAGGACACTTGGCAGATGACCGGCGCGTGTGCCAGCCTGCAAAAGTCCGGCCAGATACCGAGGCAGCGGCATCGTTCCCGTTGCGATCGCTTGCTGCCACGTTCCACCGCGCTGCACGAATTCGGCCAGTTGCCGCAACAGATGGCGGATCTTTCGTTGGGGTACTTCGCACGAGGCGGCCCAGAGACCGTCGGCAAGCGGCAATCCGGATCCCGTGACTTCCGCCAACCGCTCGGTCAGTTCCTGAGCCTCTTGGCGAGACAGCGGGCGATCGTCGGGCGGAACGCTCATCTCACTGTGGCCTCGCGAATTCGTGCAGCAGACTGTACCAGGGACCGAGGACGGACAACGCGTAGAGAAAAGTTGCCGTTCCGCCCAAGGCCAACGTCAAGATCACGGGCGCCTGAACGCGCAGCCATTGCGAGAGATACTCGGCATGACGCCGCTCGGCCTGCGCGTGCGAATGCAGCGCGGAGGCGAGTTGATCTCGGTCGGTTGAGGAGGAGAGCAGCCAACGAATCAGCGGAGAGATCGCCGTATTCTGCCTGCGTTCGAACGCGAGGCGACCGCCTTGCTGGATCTGATGGCGAAGCGCCTTGGCTTCCGTCCGTGTGGCTTGGTCTCCGCTGGCATCGGCTGCCAGAGTGAGTGCTTCGTCCAGTGGCACGTCATTCTGGATTAGCAGACCGAGGACGTCGGAGAAGGTCGACAAACGACCGCTACGCAACATTTGGCCAACTCTCGGCAACCATCCCATCCAGCGAACGTAACGGCCCGGTTGCAACAGCGCCGCGCGGCGCGTCTGCAGCCACCAGACAAGTGCCACGATCAATGCGAGAGGAGCGATGACCCAGACCCAATCTCCGACGAACTGGAGAATGGGAATCAGTCGGGTGACTGGCGAGTCATCCTCGATCGCTCCGGATTGCTGCAGCGATTGGTACTGCTGGGCGGATCGTTGCAGAATGGCGCTGGCCAACAGACTGATCAGCACGACAACGACCAGCGGGTACAGCAGCGCCATGCCGACGGCACGTCGCAAATCCGCGGCACGTCGAATGGTGCTCACAAAGCCCTGCAGGGCCGCATCGAGCCGACCGGCCCGAATGCCGGCGCGCACGATGGCGCGGAAAACCGCGGGAAGCTCCGACGACTTGGACTGGAGCCAATGCTCCAACGATTGGCCGGACTGGCTATCCTCCGCCAACTCCGCGACGAGCGTACGGTCCTCACCCGACAGATCGCTTGCGAGGTGAACCAGGCTGGGTTCCAGAGGAACGCCGCACCGCACGAGGGCCTGCAACTGGTCACTTAGGGCAACCAGTTGATCCGTCGTGATGCGGCGGGCAGTCGGTGTTTTGCTCATGCGACTGTGAACTCGAGCAACGCTCCATCAGGTCCTGACGAAAACCCAGCACGCGGCGGACTTCGGCCGGGCTGGTCAGTCCCTCCGTGACCGCATCCAACGCACGCCGAGCGAGTGGAATCATGCCTTGATCGATTGCCTGATGATAAAGGCGCGGCACATCGTGTCGTGCGAGGATCCCCTGGGCGACCGAACCGGGCTTGATCTCCAAGAGTTCGACCAACAGTTGGCGCCCGCGATAGCCCGTCTGCCGGCAGTCGGAACAACCCCGAGGACGCCATCCTCGTGCCACGTCCAGTCCCAGGAACTCTTCGGGGTCGCGACAAGGCTGCGCACACGGGCACAAGCGACGCACCAGACGCTGACTCAGGATAGCAAGAACGCCGCTGCGCAACAAATAGGGCTCAATTCCCATGTCGGATAACCGGCCGATCGCTCCCGCCGAAGTCTCCGCATGAAACGTCGACAGAATGAGTTGGCCGGTCAGGGAAGCCTGGATACAGACTTCAGCCGTCTCTCGATCGCGGATTTCACCGACCAGAATGACTTCTGGATCCTGACGTAAGAGGGATTTCAGTCCGGAAGCCAGCGTGAAGCCGGCCGCCGGATTGACCTGCGACTGCGCGACACCGTCGACGGCCACTTCGATCGGATCTTCAAGCGAAACCATGCTGCGGGCGCCCCCGCTGCAGCGGACGATTTCTCGCAGGCAGGCGTAGATTGTGGTTGTCTTCCCACTCCCTGCGGGGCCGGTCAGCAGAATCGCGCCCGAGGTTTCCGCCAACAGTTGTCGCAGTTGGTCGGGAATCCCCGGCGGAAAGCCCAGTTGTTCCAGAAACAGGAATTCATCTTTTGGCGCGAAGAAACGAATGACTGCCCGCTCTCCGTACAGCGTCGGAAACGTACTGACGCGCATTTCTACCGCTTCTTGCGGTTTGCGGATACGGCCTTCCTGCGGAATATCCGCGCGATAGGTCAATAATTCGGCGAGGACTTTCAGACGCGCGATGACACTGGACGATTGTCCGTGGGGAAAAACGCCCAGCATCTGCAGCACCCCGTCAATCCGCCACAGAATCTTCAGGCCTTCCGCGATCGGGTGCAGATGCACATCGCTCGCTCCCGCTCGTCGGGCATCGCGCAGCAACGT
>CAZFWV010000061.1:0-17569 GCA_964522605.1 uncultured Pirellulaceae bacterium | reverse complement strand
TTGACGGGTGGGCGGTCGTTGTCGCACGAGCAGCAGCAGGCTGATCCCGACGATCAACCAGCCGAAGATACTCGGCTGCAGCCAAAGCCACCAGGCAATCCCCGCTAAGACGCCCGCGGCATGTTTCCAGCCGAGCGATTCCAGGGCCGTGCGATCGATCCGTGTGGCGATGACTCCTCCTGCAATCGCCAGCAGCACCACCGCGATCCAGGATCGCGGTGGGCTGGCCGACACTTTGGGTTCCATCCGGATTGGAGGCGAGGGGTGCCAGCCGACCGATCGCCAGCTTTGCGTTTGGACGGGAGACGCCAGCGCCTGTTGCCAGACCGAAATCTCGTCAAGGCTGTCGGGGCGACGTTGCAGGGATTCATCGACCTCGACGACCTCGAGTTTCTCCACCGCCTGAACGTGTGTTCGTTGTTGAGTGACCAGTTCCGTCATCAGGCGGTTCTGATCGCGGCTTGGGTGCGTTCGCAAGAGTCGCTCGGCCCGTCGTTGCGTCGCGTGAAAACGCGGGCCCCAATGGCTGTACCAATGGTCCAACTCCGAGCGCGTGAAATCCGTCGCGACTTCCTGCGTGCGGTCGAGAATTTTGGTCAAGTGGGCCAATCGCTGCAATTCCAGTTCAGCCGGCGTCACTGTCTGAGGCGCAGGACCTGTCGTCGTTGGCGGCGCGAAGACGCAGCGCAGTTGCGGCGCGAAGTAAACCGTCCAGAGCGATTCCGCGACCTCCATGGTCTGGCTTCGACCTTCCGTTTCTCGCGGTATGGTGCGCAGAGTTGGTACGCCGGGTTTCCAGTCGGGATGCGGCGTCTGCTCGGGACGGCGACCTTCGTACAACACGCTGATGCGTTGTGGAAGTTCATCCGACATCAGATCAAGTCGCAGTGAAGTCGGGCTCGATTCCGCAGGCCACACCGCCGGCCGATCCTCGACATCGACACGCAAAGGCTTGAGAGGCTCCTCCAGGTGCACTTCGCAATGCGAGACTCCACCGGGTTCCAGATCGAAGAAAGCGAACCCGTAGAAGTGATCGGGGGAGTCCCAAAGCAGGTGCACATCGGCAAGCCGCACCCGGGGTTGTCCGGCGATAGTTCGTCCCGGCAGACGGATGGCCTGGAAGTTCTCCTCCCGGATCCGAAAACACTGGTACTCCGCCGAAGCCGCGATCGTGGGAGGCGGATCAGGGCCCGCCTCATCCGGCTCCAAGCCGGACGTGGTCCAGAGCACGGGTTGGGATTCGATTTCGGTCGGCAGATAGAGATACCGTTCGATCTCCGTACGCTCCAGCAAACGGATGTTCGGTACGGACACCGGTTCACCGGATGTCACGGGGATCGGAATGGGATCGAAGGAAAACCAGATCGGCTGACCAGGCTCCCAGGGGTCAGGCGGCCAGATGATGACCCGCGCCAGATCCGTTTCCGGCGATTCACCTCCGTAAAAGACTCGCATTTGTTCCATTTGCAGCCGAGCGACCCAAGTCCGGGGAATCTCGAGCCAAAGACCGTCGAGGATTCCCTGTTCCAGCTGCATGCGGACTTCCCATTGGTGGTACCAGTCTCCCTGTTGTCGTGTCACCACATTGATCAGTTGCGCACTGATCTTTGGCTGGTTCTGCCGGACTTCAACCACCGGATCGTCGGGCTCCCCGTTCAACGAGATTGCAGCGTATTCGCGAGATCGTTCGGGGGGCGTCGAGTCGAGGGAGCTGGTCAGTAGCGTTGCCAGTTGGGGTCGACTTGCGTCGTCCGGTTCGTTCGGCAAGGAAGACAGAAGGACGTCACTGCCGCGGTAGATGAAGAGCTCCTCCTTCGTCACGTTGCAGTCCAGCAGTTGCAGCCGCTCCATTCGACGCGGTCCCAGCTCCAGATCATCCAGCTCACCGACCAGGATCAGCTGATACGATCCGCTCGCGGGTTGGTCATAGATCAGTGTGACAATTCCATCCGCATTTCTTGACCAGCGCACGGGCCGTGATTCCGATTGCCGCAAGAGACTGACGCTCTGCAGCTTCAGCGAACTGGGAACGCGCAGACGCTGCTGAAAACGGTTCCCATTTTGCGTTGTGAGATTGGCCAGCGCGATGAATCGTGATCGAGTCGGGAAGATTTCATGGACGGTTTGGATCTCGGCCTGCGTCGTCGAGTCGCGCAGCACGGATGTGCAGACCCACTGGGTTTGAGGCCCCTGCAGTCGAAATCCCTGTTCCGGAACCGATTCATCCCCCCATTTCGCGGCAAATTCCGTGGCTTGTCTTCGTTCCGCTTCTTCTCGGGGCGACTCATTCTGCACCAGCAGTCGGGGATGCGCCGTCACGCCCAGCCAATGGGACACGTCGGGTTGTTCCAGGATTCGACACCGAGGCAGCCGCAATCGACCGATGCCCGACCACCCGGTCATCACGAAATGGAGGTCCAGTTCGGTTTGCTCGATTCCGTTCGTTTCCACCGCGAATTGGAGCAATCGGAAGCCATCGACGCGTGCCGGCCCCAGAGAAATCGGTTGCGCGTTTTCCGACCCATCGAGCTGAAGACGCTCGTCCGCTTCAATCAAGATCGTCTCCGCTCGCCAGCGGCCCGTATCGATTCGAAAACGCACATCCAGCCGAACCTGTTCGGGCGCGATGCGCAGCCAACTAAGTTGTTCCACGGGGGCCGTTGCCGTGCGGGAGGGCGCGTCCCACCGGATGACTAATCGATCCGTGGGGCCCAGCTCCGCTTGAATCGGGCCAGCCGTGTCGCTGGATCGAACGGCGCCCAGGGCGGTTGAGATTTCCACCGGTCCCGAGCGATCGGGTGTCTGAAGCGTCAGGTGGGCTCGCGGAGCGGGGGGAATCGGCAGGTCAATCATCGTGCCCGACTCGAGTGTCTTGGCGACCGGCCGAAAATTGACCTGTAACCGATGTGGGCCGGCTTGAGATACGGGGACCATCAACATGGAGGAATCCGCCAGCCATTCCAGCCGAACCGGTCGTCCGTCGAGACGGCCGTCGCGTTCCAGGGCCGCAATCGTGTCGGCCGCCAAGGGCAGTCGCGGCGTCAAGTTCGATTCGGGAACGTAGAGTTCGTACTCGGCGGTCAGCGTTTCCAGGGCCGTGCGCGACGGGGTTCGACGAATCAGCGTGGCACGATACTCGGCCGATGGCAAAATCCATGGGGTGAGCCGTCCTTGGCGCAGTTGCATTTGCTCCAGGAGCTGAATCCGGAGTGACCGCGGAACGTACAGATCGTCGAGTGCTGTTTCATCTGTGGGCAGATAAATGTCATACGTCGCCGGATCCTGGTTGCCTCCTTCACCAGTCGTCTGCGCCGACACAGTTGCGGCGGAGAATACCAGCCAGGCGATCACCATCGTGGGGACGGAAAGCCGGCGCGAGTCGGATGAGATGGTCGCCGCTTCCGATTGGGTATCGCCCGCGTCGGCGCGTCGCGCGAACAAGCGGAGCAACAATCCGGCGATGAATCCCCACCAAGCTGCCGGCCCCCAGGGACCGAATGGTGCGGGCAACACAACGGCCAGGATGGCGATTACCAGCAACAGCAAAATCACCAGGCGCAAGCGCGCATGGCTCAGCCAACCGCCGAACGCCATGCACGCGAGAAACAACGCACAACTGGCGACCAGCCAGATGTCTCGGCGATACAACTGGAAGGAATGTGGTGTTGGCGAAGTGACATGAAGTTGCCACCCACTGACGGCGTAGGGAGCCGCATCCGGCGGTGGGGATTTCCAAGGAACGAACTGATCGGACCAGGCCGAGGCCGGGACCAGGTCGAGGGACGAAGCGGGACTCGGCAGAGAGGAGTCTCCCTGCAGTGTCTGGTCTCCCAGGTCCGCGATGCAATCGGCTTCCAATAAATCCGCCTTAGTCGCCCACAGACCCAGTAGATCGGCGGTCGTCAGAACGAGTCCATCGCGCATCTGGAGCAGAACCAGATGGGCCTGCTGCAGTCGGTGGATTCCTCGCCCATAATCGGTCGTTTGCGTCGAGTTGGGCACGGCCGCCGAGGGGATGATTCCTCGAGCGGCTAGCCGAGACTCGTCGATCCACACCGTTTGCGTCGTCGACCCCTCGGGCGGGCCATCGCTTGAGGGAATGACATCGGACCAGCGGGTTGTCGAAGGCTTCCCCAGTCGGGCGATCCATTGACGGGCCGTGGGGGAGACGGTTGGTGCGGGAACGGTTCCCCGAAACAGATGAATCCAGTCCGCGCGCGAGAATAGATCGAACGGTTGTTCGTCCGCGGGACGCAACAGAGGACCAAACAGGCGTCGCAGGCTCGCGTTCCAACCATTCTCTGCCGCCTGCGTGCCGTCGCGCAACACGTAGCTCGGTGGGATCCAGACCAGGGATTGCTGATCCACCACGGGGACGTCCCATTCCGGCTGCGGCAGTGAGACGGACCGCAGCCAGCCCAAGGGGCGATCCGGCACTTCGTAGATCAGTTGCAGCACCGGAAATCGTTCCCGCTCGGGCAACGGAATCACCAGTTGTCCCGATTCCGAGGCGAGATACTTCGCTTCACTTCCGTTGATGAGGACCCGCAGTAGCCGACACTCGCTTGGCAGGCGGAGACTCAAATCGGCCGCTCCTTGGTTCTCCAATTGCACGAGTGCCTGGGCGCCAATGCGTCCCGACGGATCAAGCTGACTCTCGAGCGTACAACGCCAGATACAGAGCGGGGGTTGAGCCGTGGAGGGAATCGTTGATGCCACGCGGACGCGGAGTCCCTGCTGGGCGTCGACTGCATCGGTGCTGGAGGTCAGGCGAAACGTGCGGTGGGATGGACCAAAGGTGCGCGAATCACCATGACCGGAGGGAATGGGGACGAGCAGGGGGGAGTGCTCGACATCCAGTCGCATCATTGCGGGAGAGACGATGGTCACCGTGCCTTCCTGCGACCGTGCGCCGAGGACCCGTAGCAGACTGATGGGAGCGGGATTCTCATAGGGGAATGTGCGCTCCCCGCGAATCACCCACGCGGTTTCGCTTGGCTCAGGCCAGTCAATTTCCCACGTTTCGCCCACGGTGTCGTCGTCTTGAGAGAGTTTGCGAGCGGGCAGCGTGCGCTGCGGATTCTGCTCCGAAAACCAACGGATATCCGACTGGCGGGGCGGTGCCACACGCACTTGCAGCGGTCCGGCCGAGGCAGCAGATCGATCGACAATCAACCGATACCGTTCCTGCCGCTGCGCGTCGCTTAACTCCGCCGTGATCTGCACGACGGCGGTGAACGGTAACTCGTCCGGCGGCAGCGGCTCGAGTGCAACCGCTGGGGCCGGCTCGTGGTTTCCCACGGAGAGAATCGGATCGCGGGCTTGGACGGTCACCAGTTGGGCCTCGATGTTGTCGAGATCGTCGAGACTTAACCAGGTCGTTCGATCGTCGCGCGTGTATCGGGTTCGGAGGTTTTCCTCCGGCAGCACCGCCAGAAAATGCCGGGGACCGCGGACGCCTTCCGAAAAACGGAGCGGCCGCAATTCGGCGAGCGGAACGGCGTCCGCGCCAATACTGATCTGACGACGGGCCTGGATTCGCAACTGGGCAGGCGTTCGGGGATCGAGGGGTTGGGCAAAGCGAACCTCCAGTTGACGTGGCGCGGTCGGCGAACTGCGAATCTGCCAATCATGGATCAGTTCGCGGTCCTCGGCTTCGATGCTGACGACATTCCATCCCCGAGCCACTTCGGCCGTCAATGCAAATAGTTCCGCCGAGTCGGGCTGCACGTGGGCGCGAATCTCCGCTTCCGCATCGCCTGTAGTCAGACGCACCGTGGTGCCCGAAGTCACTGCGTATTTCACCGGTGGTCGTTGAATCTCCAGCTCAATCTGACCGTTGGGCGCCAACGATTGGATGCTCACCACGTTGCCCCCCAAGACGTCCGAATCACGCGTCGGGATTCGTTGCGCCTGGTCGAGTTTTAGATTGCTCAGCTCCAAGGGCGAAACGAACTGAATGCGGGCGATCTGTTGTTCCCACTGCACCTGTTGCACGCCGATTCGCGGCAACTTCCAGCTGGAAGGTTCGGGGAGCGGTGCCATGGCGAGAATCGAAACGATCCGGTTGAATCCCTGAATTGGCTTAGGGAACGTGAGGACGACGGAACGAATCGCATCGTCTTCGTCTTGGCTGCTCGTCCAACTGACCGCTTGGTCATTGCATCGCACTTGAGTCAGGCGTAGCGGTGGATCCACCTGAAGTGCCAGACGTGACAGAGGCTGCTGACAGTCCAAATGCAGTTCGGAAGCGAGTTCGATCCCGGTTTCGGAAACTTCATAGTTGTCGACCTGATGGAGCCACGTGGTCGGCATCAGTCGGTCCGCGCGTCGAAGCTGTAGTCGACAGACGTTCTGTCCGCCGAGATCCACAATCCACTGGTGAGTCGGATTGGATCCCGTAACGCTCCCGGAATTTGCCTCCTGCGTGCGGCCCGACTGGATGATGCCCGCCGAGCTGGTTAATGCGTATTCGGCCGGAAGAGTCAACTCCAGCCGATTGCTGGGACAGGGGGGAAAACGAAGTTCGAAAGCCAGCTCGTCCGGTCGGTCGCGATTCGCCTGCCGAGACCAATTCAGTTGCAGCGTTCCCGATTGAGGAACGAGGAGGATCAAGGGTCCGTTGGGCGTTGATCCGAGGATCGCGGGGGTTTCGCCGGGGGTCGTCCAGGTCGACGATTCGAGGGCAAGGTTCATCGGATCCAGCGACAAGACCGTCAAGGATTCGCTGAGAGAATCGACTTCCAGGATGGCTCGTCCAGCGACCAGCGCCGTTCCCTCCAGACGGGCCGAGTACGTTGCTTGTCGGATGGTCACGCTCGCCGCGACCGCATCCGGAACGTCTTGCTGCAGCGCCTGGACTCGAGCAAAGAAGTCCTGCCGGTTCATCTTCCGGTATTCTTCCTGACCCCGAGTCAGTTCGAAGATTTTTTCCAACGGAGCGTGAATCACGCGATAGGTTGTTTCCTCGACCGCAACCGATTCCGATTTCCCGGCTGGTTGCGCCTCCGCGACGGCCGTCATTCCAAGCAGGAGGAGGATGCCGACTTGACGTAACGTACGCGTCATAGGTCCCCATCCGGAACGGGCGCAGGGACGGAGGCCGATGGTGCCGTGGCCGTGGAGAGAGTGCCCGCACGTTCGGGCCAGATGGGGGATCCACCACTGCGTGTGTCCGATCGACTCAGTCCACTGGGTGCCACGGGTACCGGTCCCCGAGGACGGGGCCGCAACACGGCGGCCAGTACGAGGGCGATCAGCCCAAACACGCCGCCCAGGACACTCGCCTGTGCCACCAGTACGGCAGTTGCCGGAAAACGCCAGGCGAGGATCAGGATTCCCAAGGCAAGCAGTAACAGGGTCAGGGGATGTCGCAACCAGCGCACGTAGATCAGCGCCAACCCGATCAGGAGGAGTACTGCGGAGGAGCCATACACCAGCAGACGGCGTGGGCACGTGTAGACCTGGAGTTGATCTAGACTCTCGAACGAGCTGTACAGGTAGCGATTGGTTCCGTTCGGCAGCAGCGGTTGCTGGCTGGCGTTAGTCCACTGTTCCAAGGTTCGTTGGGCGTTTGGAGTCTCACGCCGCCAGAACCAGCCGGACTGGATCCAGCGGTGGGCCGCCGTTGATTGAGGGTCATCGATCAGCAGGTGTTCATCCGCCGGCAAGACGAGCTGCCAGAACCATCGCTGGGGGGGAGTCGCATCCAGCAGCTTCGGCAGGGGAAAACGCATCCGGCCCCACCGGGGACGAGTGGGAAACGGGAGCGATACTTCCAACGTATGCTCCCCACCGGGACGGCGATCCAGCGGAACCGTCAGCTCCTGACCGGACGCAAGCGGTGTGACCTCGACGCCGTCTACGAGCGTGACGGTGTTCGCCGTGTTAACTCCCGGCGGTAGTTCCAAGACGACCCGTTCGGCGCCCGTCGCAATCTGGTACACCAGACGATCTAATCGTTCTTCGCGTCCCAGCCACGACTGCAGCCAGGCGCGTCGCACCAAGGTGGCACCCGGGGGAATGCTGCCGTCGCGCGGCTCCTGTTGGGGGCTGACGAGCAGTGAGATCTGGCTCGGTCGACTCGTGGACGAAAGCAAGATGGTCTGCAACGGATCGGATCGATTGGCGCCCGCGTCGCTGCTCCAGAAGCCATCCTCTGTGACGGCCTGAACGCGCAACGGACCGATCGGTGTGAGCGTCGCCGTATTGGCGACGATTCGACCATCTCGGGGAGACGCCAACAGAACGGAAATCTCCTCCTCGCGATTCGTGCTGCGGATTGGCCAAGGATAGGCGAGTGAGACTTCGACAGTACCCAGTTTCAGTTGGGGAAGCGAAACGGTAATCGGCACAATCGGCTGTGTGCTTTCCGCGGCCAGCACTGCGTCAATCAGTGCATCCGCCTGTTGCGATTCGCCATCCACCTCGAAGGCGATCTGGTTTCGATAGCGGCGATTTCCCAGCAAATCGATCAGTCGCCGAGGAAAATCGAGCGTCAGCCTAGTTGCGGGTTGATACTCGATCCGATAGACGAATCGCTGTTCGACATCGGCTCGATCCGCGGTGAGTTCAATTTCCGTATCGGCGCGAACGGTAATCTCTTGGGGACGAACTTCGTATTCGATGGATACATTGCCGATTGCACGATCGCTGCGAAATCGAAAGGCGGCCGGCTGTTGGCCGGATTCGGCCCGTTGACCGGGCAACAATTGCTCCTCGGGAACCACGTCCTGGACCAACCATGTCATTTCGGGCAAACGATAGTTGAGTTCGATCGCGGGTGCCGAGTGGACGATCAGCAGGCCGCCCGTCGTCGTGTCGGCGACCGGCCAGGGAAGCGGAAAGTTCAGCTTGCCCTGTGGCTGCGTAATGCGGCGATGGAGCGTCAGGACGACCTCCAACTCCCCGGACGCCGGACGCTTCAGTTTCAGTTGGACACGAGCGGGCGTTTCCTCGTCCCAGTTGTCGACCTCAACCTCACCTGCGGGGCCCACATCGTCCAGTTGCCAATCATTGCGATCGAATTCCAGGAACGATTCCCGCGCTCCCCGAATTCGATACCGAAGACGCGCCTCCAACGTCACACGATCCTCGTTGATTCGCATCGTGTATAACGGATCGACTTCCTTGCGCGTGCCCTGCGGGGCGACCTGAACCTTGAGGTCGCACGGTTGTCGGAAGTACTCGAACGCCGCCAGCTGTCGGCGTTCTTCGGATCCTTCCGTCCGCTCGACGCCGGCGACTCGTCGCACGGCGGCTCCCATGGACCAATCGACCAACCAGTCTTCACTGGCCCAAAGACTCACCTGTCCGGATTGACGAAGGGCGTCCCGCACTTCGTAATTTGCGACGTCAAGTTGATCGGATGGGTCGGCCTCGGCATTACTCTGGGCCGTCAGCTGGATGCGCGCCTGGGTGGCCGGCTTCTGCAAGGTGATTTGGACCGTCTGCCGATCCGCTCGATCCACTGCCTCGGGATCGGTTAAATCGCTGACCTCGTATCCTTGCGTGTTTCCCGTGACGAGCGTCGTATGGGGGGGCAATCGCAACAGAAAGGTCTCGACCGGCCGATTGAAGCTCTGCAGGTCGAGCGCCAATTCCGTTCGAATCGCACCCGGACCGTCGATCAACACGCGAATATCGCCACGGACGTCAAGTTGTACCGGTTGCTCGCGCACCAAGCGGCCGCCATCGCGCCAGACAAGCACGACTTCGTTCTGCAGGTCGCGCGCCGTGAGTCGCCAGCCCGCGCCCTCGGTTGGTTGCACCTGCAAATCCTGACCGTTCTGCAGATCGGCCGAGATTTGATTGCCCGGCACTTGCAGACTGAACTGCGAAATGTTGGCCAACGGCGGATAGAACCGCAATTGCGTTGTTTGTGCGATACGCGACAGGCCGATGTCGAAGCGCAATCGAATCTGGTGCTCTCCCCGATCCGGTTGCTGGATCCACGCCACGTAGCCGCGTGCCGGATCGTACACCAGCAGTAGCTGCCCGGCTCCCTCATAGACGGGAGGCGCGCGTAAGACGGCTTCGTGAAACCGAAGCGGAATGGCGATCCACCCCGAATCCGATTGGGAATCGGTGATTGTCGTGACCGAGATCTGAACATCGAACGTTGCGCGATCTTCGGAGGCCTGGCCGTCAATTTGCAGACGAGTCAGCTGAAAGCGTGGAGGCTGTTGCTGTTCAAGGATGCCGTCTGCCTGGTCCAAGAGTTCCTGAATTCGCTCCAACGGAACATTGATCAAAGGGACAGGATTTCCCTGTGCGTTCGGTGCGTAGATGATCTGCGGAGTGCGCTCCTTGAATGACGTTTCAGGATTCGGTCGATCCGTTGTTGAAGCTTCACTGGCGAGCGGCGCACGCACCGGTTCGGGTTGCCCGTGGGCGGGTCGGCTCCCGAACGACAGCGTCAGGAAGAGGGCGCAACCGAACCCGACAAGAGACGCCAGCCTGAGCGGCCAGCGCCAAGCCTCGTAAGGCTCGTAACCTCTTCGCCGAGCACGAGTCACCATGGGTCGTTTGCTCGAAAGGACTTGCAGAAGGATAAGGATTGCGCGAATCACCGGGACGTATTCACTGCGCTGCGGACGATGGTCCTCAGTGAGCAACGCAAGTCCGACGAATACCGGACTTCCGTTGTTCGTGCTGAATCACTGGCTGTGCCGCGGCCAGTAGAAGAGACCGTTTGCCCGCGGCAGTGCTGTCTGGATCAGTTAAGGCAGCGGCGAAGGTTTCCCGAAACTCGACGAACACTCTTCTCATTCGGCGCAGACAAATCCGTTCGGACCACTGCACCGCAGTTACAGACGCGGCGGTCGGATCGACTCCAGGCGCCACCGTCCGCCCGGAAACGAACGCGTTACCCGGTTCCTTCAGTGTACTCCGTTGCTGGTTTGTCTTGAACCTCTTGAATGGCTGGATCGGGGAACTGGGTCAACAGCCGGAGCAGGTCCTGGTGCAGCGCTGCAGTCGCCGCGGTCGCGAGGTGAGGCTGTTTCAAGCGAAAGGGATGCCCATTGATTCCCGTCACCGTGCCTCCCGCCTCCTCAATACACAAAACCCCGGCGGCCACATCCCACGTCTTGGCCGAGGTCGCCCAGTACCCATCCAGCCGTCCGGCGGCGACGTAACATAAATTGAGCGCTGCCGAGCCGAATCGACGAACGGCCTGACAGTGGTGAAGGACCTCGACGAAGCGGCTGATCTCCGGAGAATTGCGGGGCACTCGTGCCGCGAAACTGGCTGCCAACAGCGATTGATCCAATTGCCTTACGTCACTGGAGCGGATGGGCGACCCATTCAAGAACGCCCCCCCACCACGGGTTGCCCAAAACAACTCCTCCCGCACCGGATCGAAAACCACGCCCACCATCGGCTGGGTCTCGCTGCACAACGCCACCGAGACACAATAGTTGTCCAGGCCGTGAACGTAGTTCGTGGTGCCGTCGAGTGGATCAACAATCCACGTCAATCCGGCCGGATTGGCCGAATTCGCCCGACCGTCCAGGTCTTCCTCGCCCAGAAAACCGAAATCCGGCGTCGCATCCAACAGCATGGATCGGAGCGTCTCTTGAGCTGCTAAATCGGCCTCCGTAACCAAATCGGCGGGGCCTTTTTCGCGGACGTTCACCCGGTTTTGCATTTCACGCAGGACCTGACCGGCAGCCCGTGCGGCCTCCGCCGCAAGTGACCGAAGCTCCTCCCATTGCTGTGACATCGTCGTCCTCTCCCTTGGGGTTCCATTGGTCGACCGTCGCCATTCTAACGCCGCACCAGCGATCGACGGCAGACCGAGCGATGGGCTTGATGTTTTTTCGTACAAAACACTGGACATGCGAGTGAGAATTGATATCATCATGATTGGACTTCCAGGAAGCGAGTTAACTTCCTGCAGTCCGCGATTTTTATTATCGCCTTCGGGCAACCGGCCTCTTCTCTGTTCCGGCCCCGCCGTTCTGCAATGCAAGCGGCGGGGTTTTTTTGTAGGCTGTAGGCTGGAGGCTGTAGCCTGTAGGTAATAGAGAGTAGTCTTCAGTCTTCAGTCTTCAGTCTTCAGCCTTCAGTCTTCAGCCTTCAGTCTCCAGCCTCCAGCCTCCAGCCTCCGAAGTCATCCGACATGAAACACGCCACGCATGGCTCACGACTTTGGCACGTGAATGAAGGACGCGCCCATCTCGAGTCGGATCTGTTGCAGGCGAGTGTTGATGTGCGACAGATTGGTCGGGGACTGCACGAGGTGATTTTTTCTGGCCGCATGCTCGGTGGAATCCGCTTTCTCGAGCTGCAGATTCCCGGTTTGTCGGATCCGGTTCCTGCATCTGGCGTTTCGGAAACCTACGTGCGAGGCGCCGATCTCGTGGCAACCTATGCGACGACCCACGAGGGGCAATTTCGTCCGCAAGTCTACTGGTCCTACCGCCGGATCTCGACGTCTGCCGGAATCGAATTGACCCTTTCGATGCAGACCGAGTTGCTTGACAGCGACCCCACGCTCACGACGACCACGGAATTGCCTGCAGGTCAACTGCTGCAGGCGTCGGCGACGGAACCGATTCGTTTTACCGAGCCGGTTGTGCAGCAGGACCCATCGTCTTGTGCTGCGCAGCAGCAGGACGCATCGTTACTGCTCTATCGGTTTCCCGATTGCCCGGTGACCTACATCGAGATGGTTTATCCATCCGACTTGGGGTGCTACTGGCTGAGTGAGCATCCTACGGAACGCGGTGGGTGGCGATGTGGATCCCGCTTAATCGAAGAGCGACTGGAGAAAGGGGTGATTCGACGAGCGCGCATCGCCAGTTGGTTTCTTCCTCGGGAGCACGACGAATCGACCGCGATCGCGCTATTTCAGGATTTCCTGCACGCTCCGCCGCCTCTGACGACGTGAGGGGCTAACGCGAGTCGCTCACTTCGTTGTACCATAGTTGGGTACTCCGCCCCAACCGCTGCTGGCAACGAAGGGAGGTCTGTTCCGATGTCGGAAGCACTGCGTGACCGGATTTATCGCGAGCTGGATTCGCTGGTAATCGTCGACCCTCACACGCATATCGATGCGCGTCAACCCGCTGCCAAAACGCTGGCGGATATTTTGGGGTACCACTACTACACCGAGTTGGCTCACTCGGCCGGGATGCCCCGCGAACAGATCGAGTCGGCGGACTTGACTCCACGCGAGAAAGTGGCGCGGCTGGTACCGTATCTGCACCTGCTCCAAAATACGATCCAGTTCAGTTGGCTGATGGAAATCGCGAAATCGCTGTTTGATTTTGCCGACGATCATCTCACAACGGACAACTGGGAGCTGCTCGACGATTGCGCCTCGCAGCGGATGAGCACCCCGGGATGGGCTGACGAGGTCTTGCGTCGCAGTAAGCTGAAGGCGGTGTTTCTGACCAATGATTTTGACGATGCGTTGGAAGGATTTGATCCGCACGTTTACATTCCCTGTCTGCGGACGGACGATCTCGTCTTTCATCTTGCACGACCCGAGGTGCGTCAACGACTGGAAAACGCCACGGGGATCGCCGTGGGAGATGCCGCCTCGTTACGCTCGGCCATCGGTCGCTTGTTTGAGCGATTCTGTTCGCGAAACGCGCGCGCCTGTGCGATCTCGTTACCCCCCAACTTTGCGCCACGGCCGGTATCCGAACATGATGCCGACAACTCGCTCACCGAACTGTGGCATCAAGGCACGCAGGCGAGCTCCGAAGCATGTCAGCAAGCTGCCCATTTCACGTTCTGGACGCTGGCGCAGTTTTGTGCCGACTACGGCCTGCCGTTCGACTTGATGATCGGCGTGAATCGCGGAGTGTATGAGTCGGGCGTCTATCAGGGGCAGGATTTGTATGACAGCCGCGTTTCTCTGATCCAGTATCGCCAATTGTTCAATTCGTTTCCGCGTGTCAAGTTTCCCGTGTCCGTGCTGGCGAGTGTGACCAATCAGGAATTAGTCAGTTACGCCTGGATCTTCCCGAATGTGATCACCCAGGGACATTGGTGGTATTCCAACACGCCCGCCTATATCGAACACGATCTGGCGGCGCGATTGGAAGCGGTTCCTCAGAATAAGCAAATTGGCTATTACAGCGACATGTACAAGCTGGAATTCGCCCTGCCGAAATTCAATATGTATAAGCGGATTCTCGCCAAAGTGCTGGCCGAACGCTTTGTCGTCGATCGCGGTTGGAGTGAGACGCGGGCGGTGGAACTTGGGACCCGCGTGCTGCGCGACAATACCGAAGAGGTTTTTCGGCTGTAGAACATGCAAGATCGACTGCCACTAGACACGCGACCGCGGAAGGAGGTCTTGAAATGGCTGCTCGTTGGGTGAGTTTGACTCGAATCGGATTCAAAACTGGGAGGGCGCGGCTTCTGCCGAGCCCAAGACGCGGCAAATCCAGGTTCGGTAGGAGCATAACCTTCCCAAATGACGGTTTTGAAATGCGTTCTCGGTGGATCGTCACGGGTGTCCTA
Source organism: uncultured Pirellulaceae bacterium (assembly GCA_964522605.1). GTDB lineage: Bacteria > Planctomycetota > Planctomycetia > Pirellulales > Pirellulaceae > CAVZLD01. Next base: position 3,088 of record CAZFWV010000061.1, on the reverse strand, counting down.
CTCGGTTTGTTACTTGGAGGCGTAAACACGTCGGCAGCGGAACCGGCGCGATCGGCGCTGCCGGATGCGTTCTCGCCCGACCAACTGCTGTGGGAACGGGAATTTGGCGATCATCAATACACCGTGCCGGTCGTCGATCAAGGTCGGCTGTTCGTGGGAATCAACGACTCGGCGCTACAGCATCCTCTGGTACAGCCCAGTGGCGGTGGTGTCCTCCTGTGTCTGGATCGCGTCACCGGAGAGCGAATCTGGCAGTTGCCGATCCCGCGGTATATGCAAGGAACGGAGGCTCCCTTCCACTTCAATCACTGGCGATGTGGAGTCTGCTCTTCACCCGCCGTGGCGGGCGACCGACTTTATCTCGTGGGACCGCGGGGCGATGTCTTGTGTCTGGATGCCAACGGGCAGCGCGATGGGAATGCCGGCCCCTTTCTCGATGAAATCCGCTATATGGGCGCTCCAGCCGGACCGCCGGATCGGCTGACGCAGCAGGACGGGGACATCGTCTGGCGTTTCGATTTGATTGAAAAGCTCGGCGTCGTCCCCCATGACGTGTGCGGCAGTTCCCCGACGTTACTGGGCGATTACCTGTATGTCTGCACCTCGAACGGTGTGGATGACACGCATCGGAACGTCGCCAATCCCTCCGCGCCCAGCTTGATCGTACTGAATCGGCATACGGGAAAACTGGTCGCCGTTGAAGACGCGGGGATTAGTGCGCGAACGCTGCACGGCCAATGGTCTTCGCCGCGGGTGGTGCATGTCGAGGGAAGGGCCGTCGTCCTGTATGGCGGCGGCGACGGAGTGCTCTACGCGCTGGAACCCTTTGCGGGCGACGAACAAGACGTGCAGGTCCTGAGGCAGGTTTGGCAGTACGACTGCTGTCCACCCGATTACCGACAGCGCGATGGGCAGCCAATTCCCTATGCTCGATGGAATCAGAAAAGTGAAGACGGGCCGAGCGAGATCATTGCGACGCCCGTTTCCGATGAACACGGAAAGGTCTATGTTGCGATCGGACAGAGTCCCCTGCATGGACCGGGGCGAGGAATGCTCAGTTGCATCGATGGTGCCAGCGGTAGTTGCCTGTGGCAATCGCGCGCCGTAGACCGCACCCTCTCCAACATCGCGCTCGAGGGAGGCCTGCTCTACGCGGCGGACTACTCGGGACGACTTCACTGCTTCGACGCCGAGACCGGCGAGATCCTCTGGCAGCACGACTTGGAATCGGGCGTCTGGTGTGCCTCCCCTGTGGTCGCCGATGGCAAAGTGTACATCAGCACCGAAAAGAAACTTCTCTGGGTGCTCCGGGCGGGCCGCGAGAAGCAGGTGCTGGCGCGCAGCCGGTTGCGCAGCGAGGCGATCACCCCGGTCGTCGCCGAAGATGTGCTCTACCTGCCAACACAGAAACGGTTGTTTGCGGTCAAGCTGCGCTAGCCGTCCATCGCCGCGTCAACGCAGGCCAACGCGCTGCAACAGGACGCCGTAGAAGTGCAGAATCAGCGCGACGACGGCGGCGAGACCGCTGTAACGATGCAGTTCGAGCAATCGCTCCAGGCCGTCGGTTCCAAACAGCGGCAGCATGCTGACCAGCATCGTGCCGGTGACCACGATGCCGCTCGCCAAGAGTATCCAGAACGTTAACTTCGGCAACCAGAAGAAGCGGCCCGGTGTGCTGCCCTCATCGGGCGACGAAGGTTCCGTGGCGAAGCGATGGGACGGGCTCCATGTGATCGCGAGCAGTGGCAGCATGGCCGTGAACGCGCCCGCACCGAACATGTGGGCGAACAGCAACCAGCCGTCGAGCATCTGATGGCGCAGGACGGCGGAAAACGCGGTCAGGCCCAGGATCGCGACGCTGACGAGTGTGCCGAGGTAGACCAGCCGTTGCCACCAATTCCAGGCGGGGCGACGGTCCTTTCGATGACGGCGAGGCAGCCCGGTCAGCAGGAAATGAAGCACAAGGAAGACGGCTGTGGCAATCAGGGCGATGACGAGGACCTGGCGAAAGGACCAAGTCGTTGCGGCAGCCGGATCGGTTACGGCGATCAGTGTCAGAAGATCAGCCGACATGCGTGAATCCTCCGCGAAATTCAGTCAGGAAACTACGGGTCTCGCACTGTGCAGGGGCCTTAGGTGTCCTCGGAGCGACGATCGGATCGACGCCGGATCAAACCGGGCAAGGCCGTGATGCCCGCGAACACGTAGGAGAGCAGGACGAGTCCGGCGACGCCGACGGCGGCGAATCCGAAATACTTGAAGGCCGTGCGACCGCGGAACGAAGCGTTCCAGGCATCCATCTTCGTCTTGTCGTATCCGGCCAGTTGGTGCATGACGTACGTGCGCGGCTGCTGGACGGGGGCGGCCGCGATCGCCGCCACCTGGCCCTCGAAGATTGGTGTGCCATCCGCGTGGCACTCGTAACAGCCCTTCACGCCCAGCGACCAGCGCGCGGGGCGCACATCGTGGGCGAGCGGCCAGGTGTAGGGCTGCGCCGCCGCGTGCTCAAACGTCGCGACCTTACCGTCCTCGCCCAATCGGTAGGCATCGCCCCCCGAGACGTACACCGGCACGGCGCCCTCCTCGGACAGAATCTCCTTCAGCTTTTCCAACGCCGCCGCCAGTTTCTCGTGCCAGTCGGCCAGTGCCTTGGCGGACTGGAGCGATTCAATCTTGGCCCGTTCTTCTTCGGTCCATTCCTCCTCGGCTACCTTCGCACGTTCCTCGCCCAGGGCCTCAAGCTTCTCGTCGTTACTCAGTCGGGCGTCGGCAAATGTCTCTTGCAGTGTTGATCCGCGACGCACGCGCAGCGTTGTTCGCAAGGTGTCATAGACGACGTCCGGATCAAGCGGAGTAATCGTCTCACCCTTCATGAATCCCCAGAAGGCCGGCCACATCATGCGGTACGGATACAAGACCCCATCCTCGCGCATCATCACCGGTTCCACGATCCCAGGTGGAAGTGCGGGAGAATAATCATGGGATGGAATCCCGAGTCCGTGGGCCATCGAAGTGTGAATCTGTAGGGCCTGGTCCGCCGGTCGTGGTCCGGAGTGACATGCCGTGCACGAGAGTTTCTCCAGATGGA
>CAZFWV010000060.1:0-25577 GCA_964522605.1 uncultured Pirellulaceae bacterium | reverse complement strand
TGGGGGCGTGACGATAGTAGACTTCGAGTGTGCAGACGGCGAGCGCGGTCATGTAAAGACGGCCGCCCGCGTCGGCGTGGGGACCGCTAGGATCCCAACTGCCGGCAGCATGGCCGCTTGTCCGCTGCGTCTGGACAAGCACATCACGGAGTTGCAGATTCCACTGTTCCCAAACCGCTCCTCCGGCATGGTGCAGCGCCTGGGTCGCGTAATACCAGTAGTAGACATTGGGATTGTTGGGTGTCGGAGGATATTGTCGGACGAGGAGGTCCAAACCGGCGCGCAGCGCGGGATCTTCGAGTCGCTGGCCCATGTACATGCGACACAAGAGTGCCTCCGCCGTCATCACATGACTTGGTCCTTCGCCGGGCCGATAGGCGTACGATACGCCGTCGGCGGTCACGGCTCGGTTCAAGTAGCGTTCCGCGCGGCGCCAGGTCGTCTGCGGTACCCTCAGACCGCCAACGCGGGCACTCTGTAGCGCCATGAGTTGCCAACCGAGCACGCTCGTGTCACCCTCTTCGCCCGGTTGGTATCGCCAACCTCCTGCGCGATGTTGGGCGGCCACGATGAAGTCAATTGCCGCCTGGGCCGGCCCCCGCAACTGCTCGTCACCCGTCATCGCATACGCCTCACAGAGCACGATCGCTCCCTGACCGTGGGCATACATTCCTGCGTTCCGTTGCGAGTCGATGCGCAGGTCTCCGTCCGCATCTTGGTGGGCCATCAGCCAGTGGAGCCCCTGGCCGACGACATCTTGATAGATTCCCTGCTGATGGGTTTGGCCCGCGCCAAGGAAAGGCAGCAGGCAGAGCGACGTCGCCGCGGAGTCGCTGCGGACGTGTCCGGTTCCATCACAGCGGCCGCGACAATCGGCCGCTTCAGGGAACTGATCCAAACTCCAGCTACCATCGCGGCGCTGATGGTGCGCCATCCACCGTAGCCCGCGTGCCACAGCCGCTTCGGTCCATGTGGTGCCCCCCTCTCGCCTGACCAACTCGCCCCGCACGCGCGGATCGCGCACGGCAAAAGTCCGCCGCATGTCCTCGGCGCCGATCATCCGACGGACCTCGGACAGCGGAATTCGCGGCTGGCTGGCCGCAGGATCTTGCCGCAGCTGACGTGCGTCCTCGTCGGCAAGAATCAACGCTTTGCGTTGCGCTTCGTCCTCCGGTGGCTCGATCTCGGGGACGGGCAGATCGAATTGCGGCTCATCCGTCGGCTTCACCTGCACGCGCGCTCCCTCCCGCACACGCGGACTGACGGCGGTCGAGAGCGTGATCCCGGTCGTCGGCGTCTCGGATGGCAGGGTCAGCAGCCCCAGGAGCGTCAGCAGAATCAGATGAAGCAGCAGGCTGACCAGCCAAGCGGGCGCCGTCAGCAACAGATCGCGCCCGCCGCGAGTCATTCTCCGTACCGCAGGCCAGGCGGTTCGGGGACTGGGCGGCGGAACCGGTACACGCCGGCGGGGAACGGGCGGCACGGGCCGTCGACGAACGCGTACTGGTTTACTCGCCGCGTGCCGTACTTCGGCCGGAGCGCGAGGGGAGGCGGATCGGGCAACCGTGGGCGCGCCTGGGCCCGCCGTAACCTGTCGCCCGCCTCCGCTCGACTCAAGCCGCGAATCCACCTTCTCCCCGACAGCCTGTTCGGACAGCGCTGTCAGCTCAAGACTCGTTCCGCAACTCCAACAGTCCGCCAACCGCAACCACACGCGGACGGACATCGGCGACCCGCACTCCGGGCAAGTACACAATAGGGAGGCCTGGGAGACCGCCGTCGGAACACCCAATCGCGCAGGGCGACTCGGCGGCCGCCGCGGAAACCGATCTAACCAGGCACCCGAGATCGCTTCGGTCGAGTCCAGACGGAGTGTCGGCAGCGGATCGGGCCCCGGCAGATCCTCCCACGGACTAACCACCCGAGATGGTCGATTGACCCGTCGTTCGTCCCTCGAGTGATCCATGCTGCCGTCGACCTCGCCCGCGCGATTCTGCACTCGCTCGTCCGCCATCTGTCGAGTTTAGCCGAAGAGCGGCTTCCACCCCAGCAATCTGCAGCGAGCCGCAGCGCGGCAGGGCCGCAACCAAAGGGGATGGGGTGGCCGGCGGCAGAGCGAAGCGATGCCCCGGCTGCGGGAAAGCTGGGGCTTCACTACGTTCAGCCGCGAGCCACCCTTCCCCTTGGCGGATTTTGCGCCGCCCGACAAGAAACTACCTGTTAGCAGGGCCGAGGCAACCGTCCGGTAAGAAGACAACCAACCGATCAGTCGCTACGATAGAGCGTGGTTGGCGCACCCCTCTCTGGCCTCCCTTCGCTGAGGTCGAGTGACCCGCGCCCAGCCCATGGCGCGCTTCGCGCCGCAACAGCTCGCTTTCCGGAGTTTTTTCCTTATCACATCGGTGCCGCTCGGGCAGGAGTCGCTGCATGGCCACAGACCAACTGGAACTGATCCATCAACTGGAAGCCAATATGGCGCAAGTCGTGTTGGGCAAGATGGACGTGATCCGCACCTGTCTGGTGGCTTTGCTTTCGGGCGAACATGTGTTGCTGGAGGATGTGCCAGGAGTTGGCAAGACGCTCGTCGCCAAAGCGTTGGCGCGCAGCGTAGACGGGTCGTTTTGTCGGATCCAGTTCACACCCGATCTGCTACCGAGTGACATTGTCGGAAGCAGCATTTACGACGCGAAGTCGGGAGACTTCGTGTTCAACGCAGGCCCAGTGTTTGCCAATGTCGTCTTGGCGGACGAAATCAACCGGACGCCGCCTCGCACGCAGAGTGCCTTGCTCGAGGCGATGAGTGACGGTCAGGTTTCGGTGGACGGCAAGACGCACCGATTGCCGCGTCCCTTCATCGTCATTGCGACCCAGAATCCATTTGAATTTGAGGGCACGTATCCGTTACCGGAAAGTCAACTCGACCGATTCCTGGTCCGACTGTCGATGGGTTATCCAGACCGCGATGACGAGCGACAGGTTTTGATCAGTCATCGCGAATCGGAACCGGTCGAGAGTCTTGCCCCGGTGATCCACAGCGATCAGATTCTCGAATTGCAGCGGGCGGTTCGACACGTTGCCGTGGAGGAGTCGATTTATGAGTATCTTCTGGACATTGTAGGTGCGACGCGGAATTGCAGTGAGTTGCATGTGGGAGTCAGCACGCGCGGAGCGATCTGCCTGTATCGTGCGGCCCAAGCGCTGGCGACAATTCATGGCCGACAATTCGTCATTCCCGACGATGTGAAGCATTTGGCGGTCCCGGTTCTGTCGCACCGCGTGGTTCCCAAAGGATATTTGCATGGTGGCCAACGGGCCGCCGTGGAGAAGCTGATCCAACAGTTGGTCGACGGGGTTTCCGTACCGGGATGATGACAGTGCGACATCGGATCGTCTTGCAGTGGAAAACAAACAGGCAGTCTGGTCATGAAGGAACGTTGCCGCGTCGCGATTCCCCGAGAAACTTGGGCGTATATCACGATCCTTGGAGTCGTGGTGGTCGGGGCGATGATGCGCGAGATCAACCTGTTGTTGATCCTGGCTGGGCTGATGGCCGTACCGCTCGCGATCAGCTGGCGCATGGTGCGCACGACATTACAGGATTTGGAGCTGACGCGGAGCCTTCCTCGCACCGTCTTTCCTGGCGAGCGGCTACCGGTCGAGATTGAGGTCAAGAATCGGCGACGACGTCTCGATAGCTGGGCGTTGGTGCTCGAGGACCGGATGCAATTGTGCGGTCCGGGCCCTCCGTCTCCCAAGCTGTTGTCGCGCACGCTGATACCCCATGTGGCCGCCGGTTCCTCGGCGAACACGGAATACACGTGCCGATTGGATCGTCGCGGTCGACACCGACTGGGACCGCTGCGACTCAAGACGCGTGTACCGCTCGGCTTGCTCCAGGGTTATCTGACTGTTCGGCAGATGGATGACGTCATCGTGTATCCGCGGTTGGGGCGTCTTTCGGCCCAGTGGATGGAATTAGCCAAAGTCGACCGTTTGGGACAACAGAGCTCACGGCGACAGCAGGGACCGATCGAAGGTGACTTCTATGGACTGCGCGATTGGCGGGCGGGCGACAGCCAGCGGTGGGTGCACTGGCGCTCGTCAGCCAAGCGAGATACGTTACTGGTGCGACAATTCGAGCAGCAGCGGAGTGAGGATTTTCTGCTGCTGCTCGATCTGTCGCTGCCGGCTTCGACAGAGCGTTCGGCTGGAGAATTCGCCGAGATCGTGGAGCGGGCGATCAGCTTCGTCGCAACCGTCACGGCGGAGGAGTGTCGGCGTTCCACCGGCTTCTTGATCCTGGGTGTGGCGGGCGAAACCGTCCAGCAGGTTCGTGGTCCGGCCAGCTCCGCACTGCTGGATGATGCACTCGAATTGCTGGCCGAGGTCCGACCATCCACCGAGGACCGACTGCCGGAACTTCTGCATCAGGTTCTGCCCTCCGCCGCATCGGAAGATCGCCTGACGATCGTTTCCCTGCACGCGTTCGACCGAAACGACCCGCACCGATTCACCGACCTTCCTCCCGAAACGCGGCCGCGGCAGATTCTGAATCAGGCGGTCACCATCGATGCTTCCGCCGACGAGTTCCGCCAACTCTTCTCCTGGGAGGCGACGGACGCATGAGCACCTCCACGTCATCGACGGCCCGGGTCACATCCAAGTCCCCAGCAAACACTCTGCAGCTGGAATCCTTGCTGCAGATCAACGTCGCGGCGCTGGTCGTGTTGAGCACGTTGCTGTTGGCCAACGGTCAGCAGGACCCCTTGTATGCACTCTTGTCCCTCGGTGTCGCCGTGGTCGCGGTGATCGTCACCGATATCAAGGGGTACTTCCGGCTCAGCCCGGCGGCGGCGAACGCAGCGGCCATCGGAGTCTGTGTGATTCTGGTGCTGCAGATTATTCAGAATCGAGGCGAAAGTCAGCTGCTGAATGTGGCCAACACGCTGATCTTCCTTGAAATCATCCTGCTGCTGCAAAAGAAGGAGGAGCGGACCTACTGGTCGCTGCTGGCACTCAGTCTGCTCCAAGTGATTGTCGCGGCCGCATTGAACCTCGGAATCCTTTTCAGCCTGCTGCTCGGTTTCTACCTGTTGGCCGGAATCTCGGCGCTCACGTTGTTTTTTGTCTATCGCGAAACGCGACCGTTCATGCACGGCTCCACGGCGATTCCGCAACGGGACAATTCGCTCAGCAAGAGCGCGACGAACCACCCAAGCAGCACCGCGGCGACGTCCGACCTGCCCCGCCGCATCCTGAACCGAAGCTACCTGCATCGGCTGGTTCGTTTAGTCGTAATCACCGGCTTGACGACCGTCCTGGCGTTCTTCGCGATTCCGCGCTTCAGCAACTCGGTCTGGGAAAGCCCGCAACAAGCGCAGGCGGCAATGACAGGATTTACGGAAGAAGTCAGCCTGGAAGATCTCGGTCGCATCCTGGAAAGTCCCGAGCAAGTCATGCGGGTCGAGTTCACGACACTACAGGGAGTGCCCTATGACGTGGTTGGTGAGCCCTATTTTCGCGGCACGGTGCTCAGCGACTATCGCGGGGACGGGGCCTGGCGTCAATTCCGCTCCGAATCCGCGAATCGACCGCTGCAATCGCAAGGCTCGTTTGACCTCGCGCAAGCCGTTCTCCAGAAGTACACGCTGCAGCCGCGATCCCACTCGATTCTCTTTCATGTTGCCCCTTGCTACCCCGTGGGCGATGCGGGAGAAGGCCTGAAACTGAACACGCACACTCGCCAACTTCGCGTGGCCGGTGACGACGAACGAATCCGGAATGTCTACCGTTACTCGCTCTACACAACGGCTTTCCGCAATGGATGGCAAAAGGACCTGCTGCCGGTAATTCGCGACTTAAATGACATGGCAGGTGATCCGACTCGAATCCAACTCTATGATGCCGAGTACTGGCAGACCAACTTTCCGTCGATCACGGCGATCTCCGACAATGTGATCGCCAGTCAGCGCCTGACAAGTGCTCCTCTGCTGGACAAGATCAAGGCGTTGGAAGGGCACTTTCGCACATCCGGTCTGTATCGCTACTCGCTCGAAGGCGAGCAGACGCGAAACCGCCAATTGGATCCGATTGAGGATTTCGTTCGCAACCATCGCACCGGTCATTGTGAGTATTTTGCCAGCGCGTTGACGCTGATGCTTCGCAGCCAGCAGATTCCCGCGCGAATGGTCGTCGGATACAAGGGCGGCGATTTCAACACAGTGGGCAACTATTACATCGTGCGACAGTTACATGCGCATGCGTGGGTGGAGGCGTATCTGCCTGCCAATGAGATTCCGTCGGGAGATCTCGACCCACTGGAAGACCGCGCTCTGGGCGCGTGGTTGCGACTCGATCCAACGCCTACCGGACAGGATATCGTGGCCAACCGGAGTCGACTTCCGCTTGTGACCAAGATGCGCGAGCTGGTCGATTACTGTCAGGTATTGTGGGATGACTATGTGCTGGGGCTGAATGCAACGCGACAGCGCCAGGCAATCTACGGACCACTATGGCGGAGCATTCGCACGATGGCCCGAGCGGTCACGGACCGTTCGGCATGGCAGTCGCGGTTCCAGAACCTGCAGCTCTCCCCCTGGCATTTCGTCGCAATCCCCGCGTCGGTGTTGCTGTTGTTCCTACTTCGGAAACCGCTGATCCGCCTCGGGTCTGCACTGGCGGCCGTCGGTCGAAGACGGATGCGGCCCGACGAACGTGCGTACCCGCGCGTGGATTTCTACGAGCGGATGCTGCAGATTCTGGCGAAACGTGGCCTCAAGCGACAACCGCACGAGACGCCGTTGGAGTTTGCCAACGCGGCGGGTGGCCGGTTGGCCGAAATCGCTCCCGCCGTCCATGTGGCGGGAATTCCTCGGAATGTAACCGATGCCTTTTATCGTGTGCGATTCGGGGGCGAATCCCTTGCATTGGAGGAGCAATCCCAACTCAAGGGTGCCCTCAACGCACTCGACCAAGCCTTGCGTCAGCGAGGCTGATCCACTCACCGAACACTTATGGAGTCGTGAAACAGGAATGAAGATTGGTTTGGTTGGTTATCAAGGATCGGGAAAGAGCACGCTCTTTGAATGGTTGACGGGTGTCCCTGCCGACCCCGCCCATAGCCACACGACGCAAAGCGCGATGGCGGTCGTGCCCGACCCGCGCGTGCAATCGCTCTGTGACGTCTATCATCCGAAGAAGGTCACGCAAGCCGCCCTGGAAATCGTCGACACGCCGGGCTTGAGTCGCACGCACGAGGGCAATGCGGTACGTCTGGGACTGATCCGCGAAGCTGCTTGTCTGCTGCAAGTCGTTGCGGCCTTCGATGGAGCCAACTCCGACCCCAGCAAAGATTTGCAGGGGTTCGAAGAAGATATGCTGCTGACGGACCTGGAAATCGTCAGCGGGCGTGTCGAGCGGCTGCGCGAGTCGCTGAAGAAACCTCGGCCGAATCGCGAGCAACAGCAGGCCGAATTGGCCGCCATCGAACCCATTCTTCAACGTTTGGAGGGAGGTCAACCGCTGACCGGAATGGAGCTCACCGACGAGCAACTGAAAGCGATCCGTTCCTTTCAATTACTGACTCAGAAACGATGCCTGGCGATCGTGAATGTTGCCGACGATGAACAGGATCTGAAAAAGTATGAGACCTTCAGCTCGCCGAAACGACCCGTGATCGCCGTTCCCGTTGGACTCGAGGTCGAGCTGGCTCGGATGAATGAACAGGACCGAGAAGAATTCCGCCGAGAAATGGGAATTCCACGATTCGATCGCGACACACTGATTCAGCAGATCATGGATCAATCCGGCCAGATGCTGTTCTTCACCGCCAGTGAAAAAGAGGTTCGCACCTGGCTGATTCCCCAAGGTGCAACCGCGGTCGAGGCGGCCGAGTCGATCCACACGGACCTCGCACGGGGCTTTATCCGCGCCGAGGTCATGACCTGCGACGATCTGATTCGGCTAGGAAGCGAGCGCGAGATCAAGGCGCAACATTTGCTGCGTCAGGAACATAAAGACTACGTGATTCAGGACGGCGACATCCTTCACATTCGCTTCAGCGTTTAGCGATGACTTGCAGCCTATGGCGTATGACCCTCTGGAATGGATCGACGGAGAGCTGCAGCAGCTGGAAAGGGCCCATTTGCGGCGTTTTCCCCGTCTGCGCGGGGGCCATCAGTCGCGTCGGATTGTTGTCGATGGACGATCCTATCTGAACTTCAGCTCCAACGATTACTTGGGCTTGGCGGGCGACCGCCGACTGACGGGCGCCGTCGAGCAGGCCTTGTCGTCCTTCGGCTGGGGAAGTGGTGCGAGCCCGTTGGTGACGGGTCGGTCGGCGCTGCATGCGGAATTGGAGCGCAACCTGGCTGCCTTTGAAGGAACGCAAGCCGCGCTGCTGTTCCCATCCGGCTTTGCCGCAAATGCGGGCACACTCGCCAGTCTCGCGGGGCGCGACGATCTGATCTTCAGTGATGCCCACAACCACGCAAGCCTGATCGACGGCTGCCGCCTCTCCCGTGCTCGCGTCGAAGTCTATCCGCATCAGGATCTGACCTCACTGCAGCGCGGCCTGCAGGATGCCAGCTCCGCCCGGCGAAGGCTGATCGTCACCGACAGTCTGTTCAGCATGGACGGTGATTTAGCGCAGCTTCCCAAGCTGGTCGACCTTGCCGAAACCTATCGCGCCATCTTGGTCGTCGATGAAGCACACGCAACCGGTGTTTTCGGACGGTCGGGACGCGGCATCTGCGAACTCCAAAATGTCGAATCCGCCGTACCGGTGCGGATTGGGACCTTGAGCAAAGGGCTTGGTTCGATCGGCGGTTTCGTGACCGGAGAACGTCGACTGATCGACTGGCTCTTTAATCGTGCGCGTCCTTACGTTTTTTCCACCGCGGCGCCGGCCGCCGCTTGCGCCGCCGCGTTGGCCGCGTTGCGCGTCGTGCGGGACGAGCCTCAACGGCGAACCGAACTCCAGCAGAACGCGACCCAGTTGCGCGACCTTCTGCGCGAACAGGGATGGTGCATTGGAGCGAGTACCAGCCAGATCATTCCCCTGATCGTCGGCGACCCCCGCGAGGCACTCGCCTGGGCGGATCGGCTGCGAACCGAGGGGATTCTGGTTCCCGCGATTCGGCCACCGACCGTACCCACGGGCAGCGCTCGGCTGCGGATCAGCCTGACTTACCTGCATCGCGATTCGGATCGGCGACAGCTTATCGACCACTTGGGGCACTTGCGCGAAGGCCGCGATTGAGCCCCGTCACGAAGACCGCGCGCATTCGACGATCGACTCGATTACGATTCGGCCGGCGTCGGCGCCACGGCCGCAGATTCGGCCGGGCTCCACTCCACTTGCGGCCCCTCGACGACGCGGCGCAATGCCGGGTCCAGGTTGGCACTGTCGAGTGGAGGCGCAACTTTGAAGGGCGAGTAGAGTGGATCGCCCACCAGAACCATCGTCCACGACGTGAACGGCAGACACCGATAATAGGTTTCTACCAGGCAATACTTCCCGCTCAGCAAAGTCGCAAAGAACTCATCCGGCCGAGGAAATGCCGCGATGTACGGTTCCGCCGTTGGGCCCAACGTCGCAGCCACCCCGTCTTCAAGCATGCGCTTGCACCAAACTTGACTCTCCGGCTTTCGCAGTGTTGTCGCTTCACTGCTGGCCATATGGTAGCCAATCGCACCAGGCTGCCACTCGAAGGCGTCTTTATAATTCGCCAGTAGATACCAACCGCAATAGAGTGCCGCCTGCGGGCAACTGCCTTCCGCAAACAACTCCTGCGAATTATCCAACACGACCTCTAACGAGGTATGCTGCCGAATCATCGCGTCGGCACGTAGCAAGGCTTGATCATAATCGTCATAGGAATTGGGCTGGACCTGTGCATCGAGCTTCGTTCGTCCGCGCGCATCCAGATAAACCTTACCACTCAAGCCCTTCGCCTCGACCTCGATCGCATCGTCGATCAACTTACGGGTAGCGCTTAGCGAAGGCGCCTCAAGCCGCGAAACCATGAATGTCTTGCGGTACTCGCGTGCCGCCGAGCCATCAAAGCGATAGTGCAGATAATTGGGCTGCCAGCGGATGGTTTGATACTCGGGCCAAGCAACCAGCGACAACTCACTGTCAAAGCTGGAGTAGGTTTCGTTCTTGGCAAACATACTTAGCTGCTGATCAATCCAGTCGATGGTCCCGAATAATCCGCTCGAGATTTCGATCATCGCAAGCAACTGACGCTCTTGGTCCAAGTCCATCGGAAGCCCCTCGAGCGCCGCTCGGCCTTCGCGCAATCCGAGCACGCGGCCGCGCGCGAAGTCATATTCCGAACGGCGTTCCGGGACCACCGGCCCGCCACCTCGCAGTTGCTGCTCAAGACTCTGCACGATCATGTCGAAACCAACCGCGCGAGTGTAGACGAATCGCAATTGCTCAAGGGCCTGCGTCTTCTGTTGCTCATCCTGAATCTGCAGCGCCCGACTCTGTGCGGCGCTAAAACTGGGATCGAGAATCGCCTTGATTTCTTCCAACTTCGCGTCCGGAGCCAACGTGGGCGCATCGGCCCCAGCACTCTCCTCAGCCGTCGCGAGCGTCGCCAACAGTTCGTTCAGCCGCTGGACGCGCGCCGCTCGTTCGGCTTGGAGATACCCGGTCAACTCCTCGGCCTGGGGATTCTGCTTCGCAGCGGAAATCTTGAGTGGCACATCCCAGACGGTGACCAGGCAGCGAACCTTGTTCAGCAACTGCTTCTCCGTCAGCCAGCGACGAATAGCCGGCCGGACCGTCTCCTGCCAATCCTCCCGAGAAATCTCCTCCGAGGCCGCGATCGGCAGCAGCAGAATCTGAGAAACCGGCACTTGGCGAGTCTTGGCATAGTAGGCCGCCACAGCCTTCGACTCGCGGCTGTCCGCAATCGCCAAAATTGCGATCTCGTCCGGCTTCAGTTCTGCCCAGGCTGGAGCCGAGATCTGCCCGAGAACCACGAGCCCCACGCATCCGATCAAGAATTGTCTCAACTTCCGCCCTCCTTGCTTCTCGGGGACAGGTTTCTGTTTTTGAACACCCGACCGTTGATTCTAGAACAGCCTGGAGAGTCGGGAAACGGGGCGTGGGGTGACAAGAAGCCGGGTGGCTCTACGAGACAGATTCACGCGCGCTCCGCGACAGTCAGGCACGTAGAAGAGTTGTGCGGCCTACCACGATAGATACGGCGTACACGTACAACTCGTTTAACGGCAAGCCGGAGGCGTCGGCGGATGTCAGACCGTCGCAGTCGCCTTCGGCTTGCCGTTAAACGAGAATCGGCGCAGCGCAGAAACCGACCGCCATCCGTCAGATTACACCAACCCCTGCGTGCCAGTCAGTCGATCAGCGCTTGGAGAATTGCGTGCCACGACGAGCACCGCGCAGACCATACTTCTTGCGTTCCTTCATCCGCGAATCCCGCGTCAAGAAACCTTGGTCGCGCATGACCTGAAAGACCTCGGTATCGTAGCTGACCAGCGCTCGAGCAATTCCCATGCGGCACGCACCCGACTGTCCGGTGGGGCCACCGCCATGGACTCGAATCAAGACGTCGACCTGAGACCGCTTACCGGACTCCTCGAGCGGTTGCAGCACCGCACGGCGGTCTTGCTCGTTGGGAAAGTACTCCTCCAGTGGGCGGCGATTGACCGTGATTTTGCCGTCACCGGCCCGAACGCGGACGCGAGCCACCGACGTCTTGCGGCGCCCTGTTCCCAATGCATCATTGGTCAGTTTGTCTTTGCGAACGGTAACCATCTGTTTCGACTTTCCCTCGGAATCTAACTAGGGCGAACCCTCGTACCTTTGGATCTTCCCGCGTGCTGACCGGTTACGCCTTCTTGCCCAACTCGCGAGGTTCGGGGCACTGGGCCTGATGCGGGTGGTCCGGGCCCGTGTAAATCTTGAGCTTGGAAAGCATCTTTCGTCCAAGTCGACTCTTGGGCAACATCCGACGAACGGCTTCCCGCAGAATCCGCTCTGGAACCCGCTGACGCAAGTCCGATGCGGTTTCCGTTTTGAGGCCCGGATAGCCAGTGTAGCGTGAGTAGACCTTCTGATCCCACTTGCGGCCCGTGAAGACGACCTTTTCCGCATTCACGACGATGACGAAATCACCGGTATCCACGTGAGGCGTGTATGTGGGGCGGTGCTTTCCCATCAACAGCACCGCAATATCACTTGCCAGCCGTCCAACAACTTTGTCAGACGCATCGACCAGCCACCACTGCTGCTCAACTTGGCCTGGCTTTGCCATGTAGGTCTTAACGGCAACCACCGCGACAGTCCTCCCTCAGGTCGACTCTTCCCCTGGACCGCCCCGGGGCAGTCCGGCCATTTGATGGGAAACTCGCAATGTAGCCGCTCCGACTCGCGCGATCAAGGGCCACTTCCCGGGAACTCGATCCAAGAGTGCATGTCAGCTTCTGCCGACTTGCGCTACGGTCGGAAACGTCAACGGGAGAATCGTGGGAGGTGGAAGTCCCTGTTGGACGGCCAGGGGCGGAGGAGCCGGAGATTGACGAACAAGGAGTTCCGATTGTGGAGGGGAAGACAGATTTTGGATTGGCGAGTTAAGAATTGCGAGGAACGGGGAATCTCGGCGCAAAAAAATGAGGCGAGAACCCCCTGCGGCAGGGGTCCGCGCCTCGAGATGGAGGAACGCTCCTGATTCGCTCACGGCCGGACTCGATCAGTCCGGCAGTTCAATCCGCTCTTCCTCGGCCGCCAGACGCAGTTTACTGAGCGCCCGCGCCTCGATCTGCCGAATCCGCTCCTTCGTCACGCCCATCTGGGCGCCGACTTCCTTGAGGGTCCGCGGTTCGGCTCGATGTCCGAGTCCAAAACGGCTGATGATGATCTGTTGCTCTCGTTCATCCAGGCGTGACAGGATTTTGTCGATCTGCATCTCGCGCAGTCGCTGAGCGCTTTCCTGCTCGTACTGTCCACGCCGCTCGTCTTCCGTTCCAACAAACATCTCGTCGCTGCTGGTGCGAAAGCGATCGCGATGCTTGAACTCATGCGGAATGGTCCGCGCGAAATTCTTCATGATTGCCCAGCTGGCATACGTGCTGAACTTATTCCCGCGGGAGAAGTCGAATTTCTCAGCGGCACGAATCAACGACATGTTTCCATCGCTGACCAGGCCAAAGAACTCCTCGGTCTGCGTCACATGCCGCTTGGCAATCGAAACGACCAGACGCAGGTTGGCCAGCACGATCTGGTTCTTCACCGCCACGGCTGCATCGTAGAGTCGCTCGATTTCGTCCATCAACGAACTCCGGGGCCGCGACAGATCCAGCTGTTCCCGCAGTTTTGATGCCCGATACTTCAAGTAGTTGAATTTGCGGAACAGGTACACCTCCTGCTCTCGCGTCAACAACGGGACTTCGTACAGCGACGCCAGGTAGGGAGGCAGACCACTTGGAGGCCGGGGGGTCCGCGATTTCTTCTCGTCCGCCGGCATCGATCCCAAGATTTCTCGCGCCGCGCTCCGCTTTCCAAAACTCTCGTGATCGATGAAATCCAGCGGCAATTCCATGATGGACTGCGCCCGCATCTCATTAATCACGCGATAGATGCTGGTCCGCGTGCGATTGTGGCGACGAGCTAATTCCTCAACGGGAACGCCGCGTCGGTACTGGCGATAGATCGCCTCTTTTGATTCCCGATTCAATGGCCCAGTCCGATCAGGAAAGATCGCCAAATCGGGATGCTTCTGGTCGAAATGCTTCAGGGTATAGCGAATCGTCTCGACACTGCGATTCATCTGACGGGCGATCCGTCGCGTCACTTCGGACGGCGTTCCCCCGGCCCGCGCCAAGCGACGGGCGCGCTGCACAATCTCGCCCCGATCCTGGTCGGTCAATTGACTGAATCGCTCTCCACGGCGGACTCGTTCTCGATTCGTATTGACGAACCGATCTACGCTCCGCTGCAGGAACCCCACCCGCTTGCGTCCCTGGAACAGAAATCGGCGACTAACCAGCCCCTGCTCCCGCCAGCGAGAAATCGTCTTCGTCGAGACGTTAAACATGCGGCTCAACTCATCCACGGTGTACACCGGTTGCCCGGCGTCCTCGACGCGGACCGACGCCGCGTCGGATACGTCCTCAATGAACAGCCGCAAATCGTGCTGCACATCCTCCCCCGCCATCGTGACCCGCGGGGTCGACTCGGGTCGAAACCCCGTGATGCGAAAACAGAGCAATTCGTACGGGTAGCGCTTCTCGGGCGAGATCTCCTGCAATAACTGCTCGGCTTGCTCCACCTGCTCCAGCTTCTTCTGGCGCGGCGCGTACCGTGCCTGCTGGTCTCGCAGTTGTTTCATCACCGAACAACGATAATCAGCATGCATCACGCAACCTCATTCCCATCCGTAACGCGGGTCCCGGCCGGTATTCCCTGCGACTCCCGCCGCCCGTGCCCAACCCGATGATTAAATCGATGAACATCCCCCGTCCATCGTCCTCCACTCCTGCACATCGCGTTCCGATTGGATTCTTCGCGCGCGGGCGGGCGAAATTGGCAAGTTTCTACTCGTAACAACCGTTTGGGCTCAATCCACCACGACGAAGTGTCCGATGCCAATTTCTTTATAGCGTTGTACGCACTATTCGTTACGCGGGATCGGTCGAAAGTTCGCGCCAACAATTCCTGAGTCTCCGTCTGATTGCTGTAAGTTTAAGCGAAATCGAAGCTTAGCAACACTGGCGCGGTTCGGAAAAAGCGCGTAGCTAGCTGTTGATTCTAAGTCAAGCCGCCCGCCTGATTGATAGAGACGAGAAGCTCGTCTGAAGTTCCACTCTGTGGCCGACTTGTCGCCAAAGTTCCCGGACGGCGCAGGTCGATCTAGCCCCATGGGGACGCTTGTGTTTCGCTCTTTTGACAGGGAGGTCTTGCGATGTGCCGACCCGGCTACCGAACCCATTTTGCCAAGCTTCGCCTTTCGCCGTCCGCCGCACTCCTCACCTATCTATTAATCGCCTCGGGACCCTTCCAGCCGGCCATCGCGGCAGAAATCCAACTTCGAGATGGGCAATCTACGGAAAATACCCAGCTCGTAAAGGTTGTGCTCGAGGTGACCGGCCATCTGTTAACGAAGGAGCCCGACCAGACAACAGAAGAAGCGCAAAAACATCCCCTCAAGGCGATCGGAAATCTCGTCTACGAGGAAAAAATCCAAGATTTGTCATCCCGAAAATCACTGCGCTTCTATGAGCAGGCGAGCGCCGAAATTGAGGTCGATCAACGACCGGAAACGCTCACTCTCCGCGACGATCGACGCTGGATTCATGCGTCGGCGGAACCGGATCGGCCGGTGCTGATGTCCCCGGAAGGGGGATTGATGCGGCACGAGTTGGAGCTTCTGGAAGTCCCTGCAGCGAGCCATCTTGTGGCCTACCTGCTGCCCGCCGAACCCATCAAGGTGGGGGACCGCTGGCAGCCCGAGAACGAGCACCTCGCCCGCATCTTCAACTTGACGGGCGTCTCGGTGAACGACGTGACCAGTGAGTTAAAGAGCGTGGACGACGGCGTGGCGCGGATGGAATTGAACGGCGAATTGGTCGGGTCCGTGCACGGGGTGATCACCAATTTGGACGTGAAGGCAAAATACAGCTACGACCTCCAGCAGAAGCAGATTACCTGGATTGCCTTGGCGATTCGCGAGAGCCGATCGATCGGTTTCGGAAGCCCCGGACTCGACGTCACCGCGCGGCTGCGAATGGTGATCGATCCCGCTCGAAAGCCTCAGCACTTGACGCCGGAGCGGATCGCGGCGATCGTCCCGGCCGACGATTCAACCGCGGGCTTGCTCGAATACCGCCCGGAAGGTCGGGACTTCTTGCTGCTGCACGATCGCCACTGGCACCTATTGCAGGAACAGGCCCGCCTTTCGGTTCTCCGCTGGGTGGATCAGGGGCAGATGGTGGCCCAGTGCAATCTGCTCACGCTTCCCCCATCTCCAGAGGGGCCGCCGCTTGAACTGGCCGAGTTTCAGCAGGAAATTCGGCGGGCGTTGGGAAAGTCCGCCACGCAGGTCGTTGACGCTCGAGAAATGGACCTCACCCCCGAAGTACGAGCGTTACGGATCGTCGTCGCGGGCCAGATGTCGGACGTCCCGCTTCAATGGATCTATTACCATCTGACGCATGTCAGCGGACGCCGCCTGTCCTGCGTATTCACGATGAGTGCCGAGGAACTCGAGCGATTCGGAGGCGAGGATCTCGAGATGACGGGCAGCCTCCTGTTCCTCGACCCGGTCGATCAACCGGAGGCAACGGCGGAGGTCTCAACCGACTCAGCCGTACAACGCTAAGCAGGACCGGCGAAAAGACCGACAAATCCCAGCCTGTTTGACCTATTTTCCGCAGTCTAAGTATACTTAGGGATGGTTCACCGGTCCGGCTCCAGCGCGTGCGCTGGTCTCCGGCCCGTCGAATCCCAGCAGACTTACTGCCGGAACGATTTCGCCAGCCGGACCAGGTAGACCGTGCGTCTGTGGCGTTCGGCCCTTCGACTAGCACCCTCGCGCGATCTGGCTTTCGCATGGTCAAACCACAATCTCATCGTCTCGGGTTTCATCACCCGGTTGGCATGCCCGAGTCATCTCATTGGGAAGCGCGCACTGCGTTGCAGCGTGACTCTCGACGGCAGCTTACCGCACTGCTTGTGCTGTGCGCCTGGATGGCGCCGGCCGCCACCTGGGGACAGGTCGCACGTTCGGGCGACGATCCCGGTTTTCGACGATTGGCTCCCGGCATCGTGACGGAGATCCATCCCAAGCTCGAGGAAGAAGAGACGTTCAGTGGTCCGCGGCCGATTCGCGAATTGATGGCGGTCGAACCCAGCTTGGAATGGCAGCCAAACTACACTCCGCAGAGCGAGACGCTGTGGGCGATGGCGAAGGACACGATCTTTCGTCGACCGATTTGGGCTTTGGAATTTGGTTTCAAACCGTTGCGCATGATCGAAGTGGATCTTCCGGGACCGGACGGTCGAACAGTTCCCCGCCAGGTCTGGTATCTCGTTTACTATGTGAAGAACAACGGTCGGCACTTGAATCCGGCACCGCAGCAGGATGCCCAGGGTCACGTCACGTACACGACGGAGCCGGTCGACCATTCGATTCGCTTTTTCCCCACGTTCGTTCTCCAATCGCATGACGTTGGGCAGGCCTATCTGGATCAAGTACTGCCGGAAGCGGTGGAGAAGATTCGGATGCGGGAAGACCCGAGACGGCCGCTGCGAAATTCCGTCACGATTGGTGATGCGAGCATTCCAGTGAGCACGGAGTACGAAGATCGCAGTGTCTGGGGCGTAGCGACCTGGGTCGGCGTCGATCCCCGGACGGATTTCTTCTCGGTCTACGTCCAGGGCCTGACAAACGCCTATCGCTGGCAGGATCCCGAGGCGGCTTTTCGGGCCGGCGATCCCCCCGGCACGGGGCGAAGATTGTCGCAGAAGACGCTGCAGTTGAACTTCTGGCGGCCGGGGGACGCGATTGATCCCGAGGAAAGTGAAATCCGGTTCGGGATGCCGAACCAGACCCAGGTTCCCCCGGGAAAGACGGTCGATCCGCTTCTTCAGCTCTACCGGGTGCAGGAACGGGTTGATTATCAGTGGGTCTATCGCTAGAAATAGGGATTCGCGTCTATCTATCCAAGGAGTTCTGGCGATGGCACATAAGAAGGGTCAAGGTTCCAGCCGCAACGGTCGCGACTCCAATGCGCAGCGCCGGGGCGTCAAGAAGTACGGTGGCGAAACGGTCCGATCCGGCAACATCCTGGTTCGTCAGGTCGGTAACCGGTTTCATCCAGGAAAGAACGTCGGTCAGGGCAATGACTTTACGCTCTTCGCGTTGACCGATGGAGTCGTCCAGTTCGATCGCAACGGAAGGCGCATCCACGTTGTGCCATCCAACTGACCGGCGGCCTGGCCCGCTCGGTTTTTCTCCTCGGCTGCCTTGTCGTGTTCGTCGACCGCGTTGAGATCGAAGTTCAGGCCGGAGACGGCGGCAACGGTTGCTCCAGCTTCCGACGGGAGCGATATGTCCCGCGAGGGGGCCCCGACGGCGGCGACGGAGGGCGTGGCGGCAGCATCATTCTTCACGCGCGCGACGGCGTAAACCACCTTTCCGCTCTCGCGCACCGGAAGACGTGGAAGGCGGAGCGAGGCCGTCACGGGGAAGGGAGTCTGCGGCACGGTCGCAATGGCGCCGACCTGATCATTGACGTTCCGCCGGGAACCGTCGTAATGGACGCGCGTCAAGGCTATGTCATTAAGGACCTTGCAGAAGCGGGCGACGAGGTGACGGCGGCACGCGGCGGCAAAGGCGGTCGCGGCAATGCGCATTTCAAATCGTCCACCAATCGTGCTCCCCGACAATGCACCACCGGCGAAGCCGGGGAATCCAGACGTCTGATCCTGGAACTGAAGACAATCGCCGACGTGGGTCTGGTCGGTCGCCCCAATGCGGGCAAGAGCACGCTGCTCAGTCGCCTTTCTCACGCGCGGCCCGAAATCGCCAACTATGCGTTCACCACCAAGACGCCGCATCTGGGGAGAGTCGACATCAACCAGGATGAGTCCTTTATTCTCGCAGACATTCCTGGATTGATCGAAGGGGCCCACCACGGTGCTGGACTGGGACACGACTTTTTGCGGCATGTTGAACGGACCCGCGTGCTCGTGCACCTGGTCGAACCGGCGCCGATGGACCAGACGGATCCCGTGGACAACTACCATTCGATCCGCGAAGAATTGGTCCAATACAATATCGAGCTGGCGGATCGTCCGGAGATCGTGGTGATCACCAAAGCGGAATTGCCCGTCGCAACGGAGGTCCACGCACGTCTGCAGAGCCGACTCGACAAGCCCGTTCTGCTGATTTCCGCCGTGACCGGCCGGGATCTGAATCATTTGATCGGCGCAATCAAGCAACAGCTGGACGACCTGGCAGCAAACGATGAGTAGTGCCTTTCCTACGGTCCTGCTGGCGGTCGATGTAGGAAACTCCGCGATCAAGCTGGGACGATTTCCCTGGCCTTGCACCGAGCAGATTCCGGAGCCGACCGACGTGTTACGCCTCCGGACGCAAGCACCCGACTCGACGGCACTGCACGCTTGGCTGCCTCAGGAGGCCGCATACTGTGTGCTTGCCAGTGTGCAGCGACAGGCAACGGAACAATTGCTCAACAGTCTGCTTCCCTCCCGCTTGGCTGCAGCCACGCACGTTCTGTCGCTCGCCGATTTTCCACTGCGTGTGGCCGTACATCACCCGGAACGCGTCGGGCAGGATCGTTTGGCGGCTGCTGTGGCCGCCGCCCAAACCAAACTGCCCGAACGAGCCGCCGTGATCGTCGATGCGGGTTCGGCGATTACAGTGGATGGCCTGTCACCCGATAACGTCTTCTTGGGTGGCGCCATTCTGCCCGGCTTGCAGACTTCCGCGACCGCCTTGGGAACCACGGCGGACTTACTGCCGGAACTGGATGCCTCGGACTGGAAAGAAACACCGCCGCTGCTGGGGCGTTCCACCGACCAAGCGATTCAGAGCGGGGTTTTTTGGGGAACGGTCGGCGCGATCCGTGAACTCGTGGCGCGCACCAAGTCCGTCCTGGAAAGGGAGCACGGCACCGGTTGCGACGTGATCCTGACCGGTGGCGACGTGAACCCGCTGGTCGGACATCTCGCGTTGGACGCCATCGTCCGGCCGCACTTGGTTTTGACCGGAATCGCGCTCGTTGCACGCGACGTCTTACTGCCGAGTACGAATCGATGACGAGCGGTTCCCGAACGATCGTCGCTCTATTGACACCGCGCGGCCGCGGAGCGATCGCCAGCCTGCTGGTACGCGGTCCTGCAGCGCTCGCGTTCGTCGATGAATTGTTTACCGCCCACGGACGATACGCCTGTTCCTCCGCACCAATCGGTCGGGTGTTGCTCGGTCGATGGCGCGAGCCAGCGACGCGACACAAAACTCCGTCCACCGATTCACCGCAAGAAGAGCTGATCGTCTGCCGCACGGGACTCGATCAGATCGAAGTCCACTGCCACGGTGGCCGAGCAGCTATCGCCACGATCATGAACTCACTCTGTGAGCTCGGCTGTCAGGAAGTTAACTGGAGCGAAGCGCTGAGCTCATCGAACGAGAGTCCGCTGCGCCGCGATGCGCGAATCGCGCTAGCTGCTGCGCGGACGCAGCGCACGGCTGCGATCCTGCTTGACCAATACAACGGTGAACTGGAACGATCGCTGCGCCAACTTCTCGTGGAGTTTGCCCACACAGATCGTCAGGCCGCAATCACGAGGCTGGACAACCTGCTGCGTTATCAAACCGTGGGGCTGCACTTGACGACCCCGTGGCGCGTTGTGTTGGCCGGACCGCCGAACGTGGGCAAGAGCAGTCTGATCAACGCGATCATGGGTTACCAACGAGCGATCGTCGTCGATGATCCCGGCACGACACGAGACATCGTGACGACAACCACGGCCCTCGACGGGTGGCCGGTCGAACTGTCGGATACGGCAGGTTTGCGCGAGACGAGCGAACCGCTGGAGGCAGCGGGAATCGGGCAGGCGCGCCAGCGACTGGCCGCGAGCGACTTGATCATCCTGGTCTTCGAGGCGACGCGTCCTCTTCCTGCTGAGGAAGAACCGTTGCTGGCACAATATCCGGACGCGATCGTCGTCGCCAACAAATGCGATCTGGCGCATTCGCCCGGCTCCATTCTGCCCGGCGCGCTGCCAACCAGCGCGCTGACTTGTGTCGGCTTGGAGCGACTGCTGCAGAGGATATCGCAGCGACTGGTCCCGCATGCTCCGCCCGCCGGCGCGGCGGTTCCCTTTTCCGGCGCGCAATGCGATGCACTCTCACGAGTACGCGAAGCAGTGCATTGCAGCCAGTGGCAGCACGCACAAGAGCAGATTGAACGCCTGCTGGCGTGTTGACCAATCGAAGGCTGCATGCGACTCAAGTCCGATTTCGTCGTCGCCCGGGGCAATCGCCCTATTGGGGCGCACACGGCGCAAGACTGCACAATAATCCAACGGATCGGACTGTATTTGTCCTGCCGATTGTCCGATCTGAAAGGACATATGGAGATCTTCTCGAGTTCAAGGAGCAGAACCATGCGGCCGCGACACGATTCCGTTGCTCTCTATTCGCTGCTAGTCCTGATGCTAGTGGTAGTGGCAGCAACCAACTCCTTTGCGCAGTTTCGCGAGGTGCCGGCCGGACAAACGGGTTCTGATTCCTCGCAGGACGGACTCGTTCCGACCAGCCAGCCCTTTGTGACCCCCCGCGTCGCCGTCGCCCCGACAACAGTGCCGCCGCCCGTTGCGGCGGCCGTCGAGGAACCGACTCCAGAAATCTCCGCCGCTCCGCAGCCAACACCCGCCGTTGAGCATGCGACGCAAGCGAGCCCACCAGAACCTGTGAACGACGCCGCGGTGATCTTCCCCGAAAGCGCTCAGTTGGAAGTCCGTCCCCTGGAGGCCTGGTCAGCATTTCAGACTTCCGGATCGCATCCAGCACGCGACAAGGCAGTCGCACCGAGTCCCGAATCGACACCTGCCGTCGTCAGTTTCAACCAGGTAGAGCCGGGAATCACCACGGTTGCGCAATTGAAGGAGATGTGGGGTGAGCCCAGCAAGTCGCGGGACGAAGGTACCTGCCAGGTGTTGATCTATGCCGTGCCTGGGTTTCGCCAAATCGATGTTCGAACGGACGAAACGGGGCAAACCGTGCAGTCCATGCTTGTCCATCTGCTGGCATCCGTTTCACTCAAGGAACTGGAGCCCCGCCTGGGGCTGGATGGCGTGACACCGGTCGACGTACCGGACGAAAAAGGTCGGGTTCTCGGTCGGGGGTACCCGGAGCGCGGCGTGTTGCTGACTTGTGCCGATTGCGAGGCCACCAAGGAGATCACGCATATCTCGTTGGAAACGATCCGTGGTGATCTGTTCCGCCTGCGCGCCGAGTACGACGTGCACAACCATTACACGGTCAGTCTGGCTGACTTGGACGAAGCGATCTGTCGCAACCCGGAGGATGCTCAGGCACATTGGTTGCGCAGCGAACTGCTTTCGTTAATCGGGCGTTGTCCGGCTGCCCTGGAGAGTGTGGAGCAGGCACTCGTCCTCGATGACGACAACCCACTCTACCGATTGACGAGAGCGCGATTGATTGCCGAACAGGGTCAGCCCGACGAGGCAATAACCGAGACGCGAGCCGTGGCGGATGCAATCGACACCCCCGAAATCGTTCGGGCCCGGGCCGCCTATCAGTTGGGGAACCTCGTCGCGATGGGGCTGGAGCCTGATTTTCAGGAGGCACTGGCGCATCACATGAAGGCCATCGACCAGGCAGCCCGACATATGTCCAGCCCACGAGCCGACGTGCGTCGAATGGCGAAGGACATTCTGGTCGACGCCCATTTGGCGGTCGCACAAGACATTGCTCTCGGTGACTTCCAGCGACAGCAGGAAGTCGTGCCCAAGTGGTTGATTAAGGCGACAGAGCTGGCCGAGGATTTCATCACGAACGATCAGGGTGATGAGACATTGCGGATGCAGATTTACCGCTCGACTTTGGCCGTCTACTCGATCCTCGATGGCAATTTCGACTCGTCGGTCGCAACGGAAGAAGCTTTGCTGGAAGGCCGCCGACTGATTGCGGAGTCCGACGATCGACTCTATCAGTATCGCGTCGAGCGGGAGCTTTCGGAGACACTGTTCTATGCCGCGCGAGTGGAACACCAACGCGGACAAATGGAGCAGGCTCTGCTGCACGCCAACAACGCCGTGGCGCTGCTGGAAGGACAAGCCGACGATCGACAAGCATCGACGTTCGACCAGATCATGACCGGCCAACTCTATTTTCTGGTTGGGTCGCTTTACGCATTGCACCACGAAGATCACGAAGAAGCCGTGGCTTGGTACGACAAGGCACAACCGATGTTCGATCAAGAGGGGCTGGAAGATCTCGTCAACTGCGACAGCTTCGGCGACCTGTTCGTCAGTATGGGCGTCTCGTATTGGGAGACCGGGGACAAGGACACAGCCGTCCGGTTAACGGAACTCGGTGCCGAACTGATGCAGAATGCGGTGCAGACAGGTAGCCTGGACCTGATCGCGATGTCCGTCCCTTACGGAAATCTGGCCGCGATGTACACGGACCTCGGCGACCAACAACAAGCAAAGCACTATGCGGCGATGCTGGCCAAGGTCGAAAACGTCGATGCCGGCCTGAAGCGCTAACGGCTTACTCGCCGGCGCGGATCCACGCTTCGTTCAGGGCAGCATGCTTCATGCTCTTACCCTGCTCGACGAAGTAGCTGTACACCACGTGGATCCGTCCATCTCGCCCCTGAATGATGGCGGGATAATGGTACGATCCGTCCGTGTGATTTTCCAAATGGCGAGTCCAGCGCCACTGCATTCCCTCATCGTCCGACAACGACACGGCCAGTCGTGAGCGGTTGGTGGTGCTGTCGTTATAAACCAGCACCCAGTGACCATTTGCCAGGCGGACCGCATCGAGTCCGGAACCTGGGTTGGGCAGATCGATCTGTCCGACGGGCCCCCAATGGACGCCTTCATCCTTCGATTCCGCCACTCGGATCCGGTTCCGCGGTCCATTCTCGCGCATGTAGGCAACCAACGTGCCGTCGTCACGGCGCAGGACGGCCGGTTGAATGTTGCCCAGACCAATCAGGGGCTGACTGGCATACCAGGTCTGCCCCTCATCATCGCTGATCGCCATCAAGGAAATCGAAAACGTATCGGAATACAGCGGCAGCAGGATGCGCCCAGAAGGCAACACGGTCGGCTTGCAGCGGGGTTGCCATCCGAGCCGTTGATACAGCTTCTGATCGAGTCGACGGACAAATTCCTCGCGCATCGCCTGCTCCCGGGGGCCCAGATCGCCCGCTCGGCGCGATAACTCCTCTTCGAGCACCTGGATCGCTGGCTCGCGAAAGTCCGCCGGTTTCAAAAGGATCAGCCCGGATTCCGACCACCGTGGCGCCCCGGGCTGCTGGTAATCGTCGGACCAGCGATAGTTCGTCAGACACGACTCCCACGTATTCGCCAGAATGGTCGGCCAGAACAACCACAAGCGTTGTTGACGATCGATCATCAGGCACGTGTTGCAGTCGGGAAATCCCGGCGTGTCTGCCAGCAGAAATGGCTCGCTCCATTGCGACTCGTCCGTTCGCTTGCGGGCGCCATACACTGCGACATCATCCGCCGTTCGTTCTCCCGAACCCCGGTACCAGGAAACGAGTAGATCTCCATTCGGACATTCCACAATCCCCGGCGCATGGTTGTGTTCGGAGTCGAGCGGAAAGACCAGCTCCGCGGAAAATTCAGGACTCTCCGCCGCCCTGATTCCCTGGGCACTCACCAAGATCAACAGCACGAAACTCGTGCGAACGACTGGATGCCACATAGATTCCCCCCGATTCTTCCCATAGTCTCTGTCGATGACTCGGCCGATGCCGTGCAGCAGCCGTGTTTATAGCATGATCACCAACAGAATGCCTTGCACGAAAGGGGACTCAGCCGACGCGCCGTGGACGCTGCGGATCGCGCAACAGTTCCATCGACCCGGCTTCCCCGTGCTGCGGAAGGCGGACGGTAGGAGGCAGATCTTCGGAACGAGGCTGCACGGACGTATGCACATGCACATCGCGCTGCGGAAATGGAATGTGGAATCCGCGTTCGTCGAAGCCCAGCTTAATCTTTTCCAGCAGATCCCAGCGCACAGCCCAGTAATCGACGTTCTTAACCCACGGACGAACGATAAACTCGACGCAGTGATCGGCTAACTGGCTGACGGCAATATCGGGCTTCGGTTGCGACAGTATTCGAGGATCCTCGGCCACCAGCGCCTCCAGAAACTGTTTGACCTCGCGCAAGTCATCCTGATAACCGCAGCCGACGATCAAATCGATGCGACGGGTGGGTTTTTCGGAGTAGTTCGAGATATTGCCGCCGGTGACGGAACTGTTGGGCACAATGATTTTGACATTGTCGCCCGTCCGCATCATCGTGCTGAAAATGTGAATCTCTTCGACGATCCCCTTTGTTCCACCCGCCTCGATGAAATCACCAACTTTGAACGGTCGAAAGAGAATGATCATCACACCGGCGGCAAAATTCGATAGCGAACCCTGCAGCGCCATCCCGATCGCCAATCCAGCGGCCGCCAGAACCGCCGCCAAGGACGTCGTGTTAACACCCAGTTGCTCCAGCGCAGCCAGAACGATTGCGCACAGCAGTAATGCATTGAGCAGTCGACAGAGGAACTTCGATAGCGTCTCGTCGACATGGGCCCGCGAGAGGACCTTCTGCAGCAAATCCTCCGCAATACCCGCAGCCCAACGCCCGACCAGGAAGATCAAACCGGCCGCCGCAAGGCGACTGAGTAATTGCGGTCCGTAACCCAAGATGTATTGATCGACCTTCTCTTTCAACTGGTGAACGCCGAACCGTTCCAGCAACGCGCTCAGATCCGCCAGTGACAGCACGTACATCG